>JBDZVC010000109.1:0-12348 GCA_040255475.1 Phyllobacteriaceae bacterium
TTCGTTGATCTGCGAGTTCAGCCGGTTGAGCGCCTCGTCCTTGCCGCTGATCTCGCGACTCAAGAGGAATTGCGCCAGCACGAAGACGGTCAGCAGGAACATAATGGCCAGAAGCAGCGTCGACAGCGCGTCGACGAAGCCTGGCCAGTAATCGATCGTGCGGGTCGTGCGTCCGCGCGCCAGCGCCATCTAGCCGATCTCCCGCTTGCGGAGGGCTTCGGCGAGCTTTTCCAGCGTCGCGCGCACTTCCTTCTGCTCGTCCGATTGCGCCTCGACCCAGTCGCGCATCATCTGCTGCTCGGAACGCATATTCTTGACGAGGCCCGAAATGCCGTCGGCGAGGTTGGCCATTGCCGCCGCCACCCGCTGGTTGGAGCCGCCGGTCTCCTGCACCGCGCGCAAGCGCTCGGAAAGGGCACGGATTTCCTCGGCGGGGCCATTGCTGCCGGCATGGGTGACGGCAAGGTCCGGGCCAAGGTCGGTGACGGAGGAGAGCCAGTTTTCAAGCTCCGTGTAGAAACGATTTTGGGCGCGGCTCGCCTGCAGGTCGAGAAAGCCGAGGATGAGCGAGCCGGAGAGGCCCAGCAGCGAGGAGGAGAAGGCCGTGCCCATGCCGGAAAGTGGTGCCGACAGGCCGGCCTTCAGCGCTTCCAGCACGTCGTTCGTATTGCCGGAGCTCGGGTCGAGCGACTGGATGGTGGTGCCGATCGAGGCGATGGTCTGCAACAGGCCCCAGAAGGTGCCGAGCAGGCCGAGGAAAACGAGCAGGCCGATCAGGTATCGGGCGATGTCGCGGCTCTCGTCGAGGCGGGTGGCAAGCGAATCGAGGATGGAGCGCAGCGAGGAGGTGGAGAGCGCCATCGATGAGGAACGCGACAGAAGCGCCTTCATCGGCGCCAGCAATACCGGGTTGCCGGCCTCGGAGCCGGCGCGGAAGGAGTTTACCCACCGCACCTCGCGAAAAAGCCGGACCACCTGCGCGAAGGCAAGCAGGATGCCGACGACGAGCACGCCGACGATCAGTCCGTTCAAGCCGGGATTGGCGTTGAAGGCGTGCGACACCTGCCGATAGAGGATCGCCGCGACGAACCCTGCGATCGCCAGGAAAATCAGCATGGTGAGTACGAATACCTGCGGGCTGGAAAGCCTGTAGGGATCGTAGTCGTCGTCCTCGCCTGATCTGCCGAACAATGCCATCCGCTTTGCCTCGAACCCCGCCGCCTTGAGCCGGTCGAGACTCTAATAGGAATTGTGTCCAAAATGAAAGACGGGAGCGCGGCGCGTGCGTCGTCCGCTTCTTCCGCCTGCTTGTCAGAGCACCTGCTCGAGGAAGGCACGGGTGCGTTCCTCGCGTGGATTGTCCAGAAGTTCCGCGGGCGGTCCGTGTTCGACGATGATGCCGTGATCGGTGAAGTAGACGTGGTCGGCAATCTCTCGTGCGAACCCCATCTCATGGGTGACCAGGATGCAGGTCATGCCCTCCTGCGCCAACTCGCGTATCGTAACCAGCACTTCCTTGACCGTCTCGGGGTCGAGCGCCGCCGTCACCTCGTCGAACAGCATCAGGTCGGGCCGCATGGCGAGTGAACGCGCGATCGCGACGCGCTGCTGCTGGCCACCGGAAAGCTCGCCGGGATAGGCATCCGCCTTTCCTTCCAGGCGCACTTTCTTGAGCAGCGCATGCGCCCGGGCCTCGACTTCGCCGCGATCCTGCTTGAGGACGTGCAGCGGTGCCATCATGATGTTCTGCAGTGCGTTCTTGTGCGGAAACAGATTGTATTGCTGGAAGACCATCCCGACCTTGCGACGGAGCGCCAGTTTGTCCAGCGCCGGATCGTTGACCTCCAGGCCCTCGACGAGAATCGAGCCCGAGTTGATCGGCACAAGGGCGTTGATGCAGCGGATCAGGGTCGATTTGCCCGAGCCGGAAGGGCCGATGATGCAGATCACCTCCCCCTTCTTCACATCGAAGCTCACGCCCTTCAGTACCTCGAATTCACCGAAGGACTTGCGTACGTCGGACAGGCGCACCATTGGCTGGTCGGGGGTCCATGCGGGCATGACGACCTCAGCTCTTGACGTGGAAGCGCCTTTCGAGACGCACGGTCCACAGATTGATCGGATAACAGTAGATGAAGAAGCACAGGAGAGCGAAGCCGTAGAGCGGCGCAAGAAGGTCCGGCCTCCCGCCCTCCGCGTTATGTACCTGCGCGGTGAGTGTCAGCATCTCGTTGATGCCGACGATCGAGGCGAGAACGGTCGACATGGTGATGATCGAATAAACGTTCATCCAGGGGGGCAACATTCGCTGCAGGCATTGCGGCAGGATGATCATCCACATGGTCTGACGCCTGGTGAAAGCCAGCGATTCGGCAGCCTCCCATTGCCCGCCAGGCAGCGACTGCACCGCGCCGCGCACGATCTCGGCGACATTCGCCATGACCGGCAGCGCGAAGCCGATCACGGCCTTGACCCAGTCGGGGAACGGGACGATCACCCCGCCAAGTTCGAACTGGTAGGGGACGAGGTACATGGCGAAGAAGAGGAGGACCAGCCATGGCGCATTGCGGAAGAATTGCGTGAAGGCCCAGGCACAGGCGCGCAGCGTGCGCAAATTGCTAAGCTGCATCAGGCCGAGCGGCACGCCCAGGATGGTGCCGAGCGCCATCGAAAGCACGGACAGCAGGAGATTGAACAGGAAGCCGCGCAGGAGCAGCGGCATCCATTTGAAAATCACGGCGATCGGAGAGGCTTCAGCGGGGCCCGTCTGTGCGCCCGCGATGGACGAGAACAGGAGGACGGCGCCGAAAAGCGCAACGCCGTGCCACAGGCGCAGCCGCGGGAGCCTTATATTTTTCGGCGCAATCTGCGCGACATCAAGCAGGACGGGCAGGTCCGTCGTCTTCCCCGGCGTACCCGTCTTCATCGGCCGAACCCCGGAATGCGCAATGCGCGTTCCCATCGATGCATGATCCAGACGAGCACGCCGACGAGGAGAACGAACACGGCAAGGAGCACGCACATCATCTCCGTGACGTTCTGCGATTGCGCCCAGATCTGCGCGGAGGCGTAGAGTGTCTCCGGCACGGCGATGGCGTAGGCGAGCGTCGTGGTCTTCAGGAGATTGACAAGGTTGTTGTTCAGCGCCGGAAGGCAGACACGCAGCGCAAGCGGCAGAACGACGTAGCGATAAGCGCCGAGCTGCGTATAGCCGAGTGCCTCGGCGGCCTCGATCGTGGTGCGCGGCACAGCCTGGATGCCGGAGCGGAAAATCTCGATATTGAAGGCGCCGGCGAACAGCGAAAGCGAAACGATCGCCCACTGCACATTGGTGAGGAGAGGTTCGCGCAGGCCAATGTCGTTGTAGGATGAGGGCAGGAGCGCCCCCAACCCGAAATAGAAGAAGAATATCTGCACGAGCGGAGGCGTGTTGCGGAAGATGACGACGAACACCTCGATGACGCCGCGGACAAGCGCGAACCGCGACATCTGAAGCCAGGCGCCGATGACGCCGATGACGATGCTGATCAGGATCGATACGACGCTTAGATAGATCGTCATGCCGATGCCTGCGATGAATTGCTTCGCATCGTAGGGATCGTAGAAGATGGTGAAGTTCAGCCCTGTGGTCTCGTAAAGACTACGGAACCATTCGGCGATCCATTGCAGCAAGCGGCCCGTCCCCTGTCAGATACGGCTCGCGGCGCGGATCAACTCCGCACCGCGTCCAAGTCGATGGCCGGTCCCTTCGGCGGCCGTATTCCTCGGCCTGTCCAGAGCTCAGCCCTTGTACTTGTCGTGCATGCGCTGCGAGTAGTCAGTGGGCTTGATGCCCCACTTCGTCTCTTCCTTGATGATGGTGCCGTCCTTCATCCATTGGATAGTCGCCTTGGATACGAAATCCCTCAGCGCATCGTCACCGGGGGCGACAGCCATGATCCACGGCGTTTCCATGATGCCTTTCAGGGGCATCGAATAATCCTTGCTCCAGGCCGGATCGAGCAATTTGCCCTGGATGAAGGTCTGATCGTAGAGATAGCCGACGCAATTGCCCTGTTTGAGCGCGAAAAGCGGCTTGTCGGAGCCATCGAAGCCGACGATCTTGGCGCCATATTTCTCGGCGACGGACTTGTTGTAGAAGGAGCCGATCGTGGCGCAGACCGGCTTGTCCTTCAGCTCTTCCCAGGACGATATCTTGGCGCGGTTCGACATCAGCACGTTGACCGAGTCCGAATAATAGGGCGGATCGATCGCCTCCACCACTTTGCGGCGCTCGGGCTTGTCGGACATGGTGGCGATCAGGAGATCGATCTTGCCCTGCTTCAGGAATTCCATGCGGTTGGCCGCGACCACCGGAACGATCTCCAGCTTCACGCCGAGCTGCTTGGCGATGTCCGCCGCAAGATCGGGCTCGATGCCGACGACTGCGCCGGACGGATCACGGAAGCCGAACGGCTTGTAGTCCGCCTTGGAGCCCACGATCAGCGTGCCGCGACTCTTGACGTCCTTGAGGTCGCCGGCGAAAGCGGGTCCCGCGGCCAGGGTGATGGCGCACAAGGCCAGCAAAGCAGTTTTCAGCATATTCCATTCTCCTCCGTGATGCCGAATGATGCGAACCGGCTGTACGATCGAAGCGCCAGCAAGGCGGATCGCGGCCGCAGACGTGAAGGCTGCGAGGCTAGTGCAGGCGCCGTCTCGCTGTCAACCGATCGCGGTGGTGGCCAGTTGCCCGAATTCCGTTTTTCCGCATGGCGGCTCCTTTCGACGGGAGGGCTACGCATGCCAGGCATCGGACCGGACGAACCCTTGCCGGGCGGTCGACGTGACTTGGCGGCGATCCCTTCACCCGCTATGGATATCCGGGGCGAGCAGAGGGGCAGAGCGGCGGCGCCGGAACGCACCGCATTACAATTCGGCCGAGGGGGCCGCCCGGATGTTTTGCCGCAAGCATGCCCAACTGCCCCGTGGATCGGCATCGGTTCCCGTTCGGCGATCGGCCGTCGCCTTGATCGCCGGGTCTCTCTTTCTGGGTCTGGCCGGCTGCGGCCATGTGGTGGGCGTGCTGCAGCCCGTTTCCGCGAAGGCGCCCGGAACATCGCAGGTGGACATGCTCGTGGTTACCACCCGCGCTCCTTCCAGAGACCCGCGCGTGCTCTATACAGGTCGGCGAGACCCCAAATATTCCGTCGACGAGATTTCCGTTTCGATACCACCCGACTCGGCCCGAAAGGCTGGCGAGGTGCAATGGCCGCGCCGTCTGCCGCCCGATCCCGAGAAGGATTTCACGACGGTAGCGGTCAGGCAATTGCCGCCGGACGCGACTGCCGGCAGGGCGTGGCTGCGCCGCAACTTGCCAAAGAACCGTAAAGTGCTGGTTTTTGTCCATGGCTTCAACAATCGTTACGAGGATGCCGTCTATCGTTTCGCGCAGATTGCGCACGATTCCGGCGCCGATGCGGCACCGATCCTATTCACCTGGCCTTCGGCCGGCAGGCTGTTCGACTATAATTACGATCGGGAAAGCACCATCTACTCGCGCGACGGGCTGGAGACCCTGCTTCGGCTTCTCGCCGAGGATCCGCAGGTCTCCGAGGTCACGGTGCTCGCCCATTCGATGGGCACGTGGCTTGCCATGGAGTCATTGCGCCAGATGGCGATCCGCGACGGTCGTATCGCGCCGAAGATCCAGAACATCATTCTGGCGTCGCCCGATATCGACGTCGATGTTTTCGGCCGCCAGTTTCAGGATCTCGGCGGTCGCCATCCGAAGTTCACCGTCTTCGTATCGCGGGATGATCGGGCGCTCGCGGTATCGCGGTTCGTCGCGGGCAACGTGAACCGGCTCGGACAGATCGATCCGGAGGCCGAACCTTATCGGTCGGAAGCTATGAAAGACGGAATAACCTTCATAGACCTGACCAAACTCAAGGCACCGGGTTCCGATCTGAACCACAACAAGTTCGCTTCCAGTCCGGAGATCGTCCGGGCGATCGGTACAAGGCTGGTCAATGGCCAGTCCCTGTCGGAGTCGCAAATCGGCCTTGGCGACAGTATCACCATTCTTGCCGCCGGCACCGCCAAGGCGGTTGGAACGGGAGCGGGCCTTCTGGTCAGCACGCCTCTTTCGGTCATCGATCCGACAACGCGCCGCAACCTCGGCAGTCAGGCCGATGATTTTGCCGAGCAGCTTGGTGTGGCCGCGCAACCCAATGGCGAAGATCGGGCTTCCGCCGGTACCGATGTGGCTGTCCCGGCGAAGGATGCGAGATAGGCGCGCTTCGAGATACTCAGCCAGCCGCCTTGATCGGCTTCTTCAGCGTCTTGAGGAGGGCAGCGTGGATCGCCTCGTTGCCGGCAACGATGCCGCCGGTCCCGAAGATATCCTGCCCGCCTGCCTTATCGGTGACGAAGCCGCCCGCCTCGCGGATGATGAGCATGCCGGCGGCCATGTCCCAAGGGTGCAGTGCGTCTTCCCAGAAGCCGTCGAGCCGGCCCGCCGCCACATAGGCAAGGTCGAGCGCGGCGGCACCCATGCGGCGGATGCCGGAGACCTCGCCCATGACGTTGCGCTGTTCGACCAGATAGCGGCCGTGGTCGCCACGGCCGAGATGCGGGATGCCGGTGCCGATCACCGCGTCGTTCAGGTTGCGCCGCGCCGCCACCCGCAGACGGCGGTCGTTGAGGAAGGCGCCGCCGCCGCGCTCGGCGGTGTAAAGCTCGTCCATGGCCGGGTTGTAGATCAGCCCGGCGACGAGCACGCCCTGACGCTCCAGCGCGATCGATATGGCAAAGATCGGGATGCCGTGCAGAAAGTTCGTGGTGCCGTCGAGCGGATCGATGATCCAGCGATGCTGGTCGTCGGCGCCCTTCACCGTGCCGCTTTCCTCCATGAGGAAGGAATAGCCGGGGCGCGCCTTCGACAATTCGTTGTAGATGATTTCTTCCGCCTTGCGGTCGGCCTGGCTGACATAGTCGCCAGGGCCCTTCATCGAAACCTGAAGGTTCTGCACCTCGCCGAAATCGCGTGCGAGCGACCGGCCGGCCTTGGTGGCGGCCTGGACCATGACGTTGAGCAGCGCGGAACGGGGCATGTTTTACTCGTCGATCGTTGTTCGTCGGTCGTGGGTCGTGAAGCGGGTCCGGCCGACGACCGACGACCGACTCTACGATCTAATCCGCCCGACGCAGATAGGTGATCTCGTTCGTGTCGACGACGATCCTCTCGCCGGCCGAGATGAACGGCGGCACCAGCACGCGCACGCCGTTTTCCAATACCGCGGGCTTGTAGGAAGACGCCGCCGTCTGGCCCTTGACGACCGGGTCTGCCTCGGTGATCTCCAGCGTCACCTGGTCGGGGAGCGAGATGCCGATCGGCTTTTCCTCGTAGAGTTCGACCGTGACCGTCATTCCGTCCTGCAGAAAGGCGGCGCGGTCGCCGACGAAATCCTTCTGCAGCTCAAGCTGCTCGTAGCTCTCGGAATCCATGAAGACGAGCGCCTCGCCCTGCTCGTAGAGGAAGGTGAAATCCTTCTGCTCGAGCCTGACCTTCTCGACCGTCTCCGCGGAGCGGAAGCGCTCGTTGAGCTTGGTTCCGTCGATCAGGTTCTTAAGTTCGACCTGGTTATAGGCGCCGCCCTTGCCGGGCTTGACGGCGTTGGTCTTCACAGCGACCCACAGGCCGCCATTGTGCTCGATGACGTTGCCCGGACGGATTTCGTTGCCGTTGATCTTGGCCATGTCGCTGCTTTCGGATGAGATTGTAACCGACATCGCCCACAGGGCGATTTTTCGGCGCTTCAAGACCATAAAACGCGAAAAGAGGCAAGAGCGGAGGCCCGCCTTGCTAGCGGAGCTTGTTGGCGCGTTCGATCGCCTGCTTCTGTTCGTCGGTGGAAAGGTCCGTGAAGAACATGTCCATCTCTGGATCGCTCAGGCCGGCGCGGCGGGCAAGCACGTACCATGCGCCGGCCTCGACCTTGTCGGCCTTGGTGCCGATGCCGTTGAGATAGAGCTTGGCGAGGCGGTTCTCGGCGGCAACATTGCCGCCTTCGGCTGCCTGCTTCAGCCAGCGGAACCCGCCTTCGAGATCGGCGGGGCCGCCTCTTCCTTCGACAAGCCAGGTACCGAGTTCGAGTTCCGCCGTATCGTAATTCTGGTGCGCGGCGAGCAGGAGCCAGCGGCGGGCTTCCTTGTCATTCCTGACTTTGCCCCCGACACCGTTGGCGAAGGCCTGCGACATCGCATATTGAGCGTCAGCGAGACCCGCTTCGGCCGCTTTCTCGTAGTAATCGTAGGCTTTCTCCATGCCCTTCGGACTGTCGTTCTTCTCCAGGAGCATCTGTGCGTAGTTGAAGGCGGCGAGACGATTGCCGGCATCCGCGGCTGCCTTCATCAGTTCGGTTGCCCGCTTCTCGTCCTTGGGGACGACACGACCTTCCATCAGGTAGAGCGCATACTGGAACTCGGCCGCCGACACGCCTTGTGCGGCGGCCTTGCCATAAAGCTCCGCCGCCTTCTTCTCGTCGCGCTGCACGCCGAGGCCCCGCGCGTATATCTCCGCGGCCAATGTCTGCGCGGCAGCATCGCCCTTCTCTGCGCGCGGCAAGGCGAGGTCGAGGGCGGTGATGTAAAGACCGCGCTGGTAGGCGCCGAAGGCGGCGTCCTCCGGCTGGGTCCCGAAGCGCTTCGGATTAACGTCGGTCGCCGGATTGGCTATCCGGCCGCCACGGCTGTCGTCAGCGGCGGCGGCATTCCCCGGTACAAGCGGCAGGAGCAGCAGGGCTGCGCCGGCGATCACGGCAAGGCGCTTCATTCGCCAACCTCGAAACGAGGCGCGGTCTTGTCGAGCAGGGCATTGGCCGCCGCTATCTGTGCGGCGGGATCGGCTCCCTCGGCGAAGACGGCGTTCGAAAGCGCCACGAACTCTGCGCCAGTCGCCGCCACGGCCTCGACCGATGCGACCTCGTTTCCGGCCATGACGATGCAGGGCAGTTCGATCATCTCCGCCCACCAGCTTCCGAGTGAAAGATTTCGAGGATGGGGCAAGGGCGTGTTGTCGTAACCGAAGCGGCCGAAGAACATGTAATCCGGCCTCGCCTCGCCGAGTTCAAGCGCATCGTCGCGGTTCTTCGCGCCGCCCGCGCCGATCATCATGCGACGCTGGAATTTTTCGATCAGATCCTCAAGCCCGTCCTTGCGCCCCTCGAAATGGATGCCGTCGGCGCCAACGCGGCCCGCGACGCGCGTGTCGCCCTCGACCATGGCGGCGATGCCGCGCGCCTGGGCTGCGGGAACGAGGGTTTCGGCGCGACGCTGGAAATCCGCTTCGCCGTCGCCATAGGCCGGTAGGATGAGCGAGGCCACGTCGCCGCCTTCGATTGCGCTCATGACGAGCGATTTCAGCCTTGCCGGATCTTCGATCCGCGGTGCGATCAGAACGATGCGGCAGCGGTTCGGTTCTTCTGTTGCCGTCATGGCGCCCTTTTCGAGCCTCGGTGATGGTGCGAGGCTATGCAAAGCGATCTTGGTCGGAATGGGGCATATAGCATGACGGTGGGTCTTGAACAGGCGGATCGATCCTTGCGGAAAGCGGGCCGGCGGGCAATTCAGTCTCGCCAAACGATCCGGATGCGGTTATGCCTCTCGCGATCAACCGCGCCCGCCCATGACCGATCTCCTGCAGAATCCCGTCTTCTATGCCGTGGCAGTGCCGGCGGTCGTGCTCATCGGTCTGTCGAAAGGCGGCTTCGGCGGCGCGCTGGGCGTCGTCGGCGTGCCGCTGATGGCTCTGGCCATGCCGCCGGTGCAGGCGGCGGCGATCCTGCTGCCCATCCTCATCCTGATGGATATCGCGGCGCTCTGGGCGTGGCGCAGCGGCAGCCGGGACTGGCAGACTTTCCGCAACCTCATTCCCGGAGCCATTGTCGGCATCGGCATCGGCTGGCTGACGGCGGCCATGGTCACCGAGGCGGCGGTCAAGCTGATCGTCGGCCTCATCGCCTTCGGCTTCGTGATCCGGTGGTTCTGGCAGAAATATGCGGGACGCGACCATCCGCGCGACCACAACACGCATTCCGGCGCATTCTGGGGTGCGGTTTCGGGTTTCACGAGCTTCGTTGCCCATGCCGGCGGTCCGCCCTACCAGGTCTATGCGTTGCCGCTGGGCCAGGACCCCAAGGTCTATACCGCCACCAGCGTCGTTTTCTTCGCCGTCGTGAACGCGGTGAAGCTGATCCCTTATTTCGCGCTCGGGGAACTCGATACCGGTAATCTCACGGCCGCCTCGGTGCTGATGCCGATCGCTTTCGCCTCGACGGTGGCCGGTGCGGCCGTGATCAAGCGCATGCGGGCGGAGGTTTTCTATCCGATCACCTATGCGCTGGTGTTCCTGCTTTCTCTGAAGCTGATCTGGGACGGGGCGTTGGCGATCTGGTAGCGCCCGCCACCGGGCGGGAATTGAGTGCTCCCATATCGACGATTCTCCCAATGACGGCGTCTTGCGACTGTGCTTAAAGGCAGCGACGTCCGGAGAGAAATATGTCCGCCAATCCCTACGAAACCGACCTTGAGAAGAACGCCGCGAATTACCAGCCGCTGACGCCGCTTTCCTTCCTGGAGCGCGCCGCCAAGGTCTATCCGGACGTGACCGCCATCATCCATGGCAATTCGCGGACCAGCTACCATGATTTCTACGAGCGATCGCGCCGTCTGGCCTCCGCGCTCTCGAAACGCGGCATCGGCAAGGGCGACACGGTCACCGTGATGCTCTCCAACACGCCGCCCATGCTCGAGGCGCATTTCGGCGTGCCGATGACGAAGGCGGTGCTGCATTCGCTCAATACCCGTCTCGATGCGGCCGTCATCGCCTTCCAGCTCGATCATGCCGGGTCGAAGATCGTCATCGTAGATACGGAATTTTCATCCGTCATGGCCGAGGCGCTGAAGCTGGCGAAGGTCAGCCCACTGGTCATCGACTTCGACGATCCGGAATATGCCGCAGACGCACCCTATCCGAAGGGCTCGCGCATCGGCTCCGTCGACTATGAGGCGTTCCTCGCTGAGGGCGATCCGGATTTCGCCTGGTCGATGCCGGACGACGAATGGGACGCCATCTCGCTCAACTACACGTCGGGCACGACCGGCAATCCGAAGGGCGTCGTCTACCACCATCGCGGTGCGGCGCTGATGGCCTACGCCAATACGGTCCATGCAGGAATGGGCAAGCATTGCGTCTATCTCTGGACGCTGCCGATGTTCCACTGCAACGGCTGGTGCTTCCCGTGGACTCTCGCCGTGCAGGCAGGCACGCATGTCTGCCTGCGCTGGGTCAGGGTCAAGGCGATGTACGACGCGATCGCAGACCACAGCGTGACGCATCTCTGTGGTGCGCCGATCGTCATGGCGACGCTCATCAACGCCGCCGATGAAGACAAGCGTGAGTTTCCGCAGACGGTGACGTTCAACACCGCCGCCGCCCCGCCGCCCGAATCGGTGCTCGCCGGCATGGCAGATGCCGGCTTCGCGGTCACCCATCTTTACGGGCTTACCGAGACCTACGGCCCGGCGGTCGTCAATGAATGGCACACGGAATGGGATGGTCTCGACAAGGCCGGCCGGGCCGGGCGCAAGGCGCGGCAGGGCGTGCGCTATTCGGCGCTCGAGGATCTGACGGTGATGGATCCCAGAACCATGGAAAAGACGCCGCCCGACGGGGAGACCATCGGCGAGGTCATGTTCCGCGGCAATATCGTCATGAAGGGTTACCTGAAGAACAAGGCGGCGTCGGACGAGGCCTTCGCCGGCGGCTGGTTCCATTCCGGCGATCTGGGCGTGATGCACGCTGACGGCTATATCCAGCTCAAGGACCGCTCGAAGGACATCATCATTTCCGGCGGAGAGAACATCTCCTCCATCGAGGTCGAGGAGGCGCTCTACAAGCACCCGGCCGTTGCGGCCTGCGGCGTCGTCGGCCGACCGGACGAGAAATGGGGCGAGACACCGGTCGCCTATGTCGAGCTGAAGCCGGGAAAATCGGCCACCGAGGCGGAACTCATCGCCCATTGCCGCACGCTGTTGGCGCGCTTCAAATGTCCGAAGGCGATCCTCTTCACCGAAATCCCGAAGACCTCGACCGGCAAGATCCAGAAATTCCGGCTGAGGGAGATGGCAAGGGGCGGATGAAGCGCAGGCGTTGCCGCGTTAACCGCATGCAAGGCATGAAAAATTTCAATTTTCGGTAAGAACCTGACGGTACGTTAACCCTTCATTAAGCTTTACGGGCGTTTACTCTCCCTATCCAGTGATCTGGATTCTTACCGAGTGGTTGGAGCCACTTTGTTTGACGCCTCC
>JBDZVC010000110.1:0-12316 GCA_040255475.1 Phyllobacteriaceae bacterium
CGTGCCGCCCGATGCGACTGTCGTCGACCCCACCGTACCGATGCCGCCCAGCGTGCCTCCGCTGTCGACCAGGACGTTGCCGGCAAGGCTTGCCGTCGCATGGCTGTCGTCGCCGACGACGAGCTTACCGTCAGTGATCGTGGTCAGGCCCGTATAGGTGTTCATCCCGTTCAGCGTCAGCGTGCCTGTACCCGTCTTGACGAGCGAACCGCCAGTGCCGTCCGTTCCGTCGGCGATGGTGCCGCCGATGACGTCGTTCTTGCCGAGCCCGCCGACCGTCAGGACTTTCGAGCCGAGAGCGACCTCGCCGTCGCCCGACAGCGAGCCGATGCCAATACCGCTGGACGTCAGGTCGGAAATGTCGATCCACCCGCCGGCCTTGCCTAAGATGGTAGCGTCGTCCGCCGTAGTGTCACCGTGGAACCGGATCAAGCCACCGGTCATGCTTGTGAGCAGCGCGGTGCCGGCCGTGGCATTGTCGTAAAAGTCGATCGTTCCGTAATTCTTGGCCGTGATGTCGGCGTTGCCTGCGGACGATGCAGCATTGAACGAGGTTCCGCCGAACTCGTTCACGATCGTCGCGCTTCCGGCGGCAGCGGTATCGTAGAAATTGATGTAGCCTTGCGTATTGGCGATCGTTGCCGTTCCCGCCGAAGCATTGTCGTCGAAGCGCATGGTCGCGGTATCGAGCGTCATGTCGAGACTGCCGGCGCTGGCTGCGCCGATGAAGGCGAGATTGCCGCCCGTCACCACATCCACCGGGCCGGTGCCGAGCGCGCCGGTGACGGCTGCCGTCAGCCGTCCCTGCGAGATCGTGGTGCCGCCGCTATAGCTGTTGGCGTTCGACAGCGTCAGTATACCAGTTCCGGCCTTGGTCAGGCTGCCTGCGCCGGAGATCACGCCGTTCAGCGCCAGATTGTCGCCGGCTTGGAACGTGCCGCCGCCCGCGTCCAGCGTGACGTCACGTGCAGTCGCCAGGGCTGCCGTGTTCCGCAGCACACCGCCATCGAAGGTCAGCGCGCCTGAGGCACCACCAAGATTGGCGTCGGACGAAACCGAAAGGACACCGCCCAGAAGCTGCGTGCCGCCGGTATAGGTGTTAGTGCCCGACAAGGTCAGCGTTCTGCCGGCGCTGTCGAACAGCAGACTGCCGCCGCCCGAAATCACGTTGACGATCGTCGCATCCCCGCTCGTGGCGAATTCGAGATTTCCAGCGGCAACATTGATGTCGCCCGTCATTTGAGATGTTGCGCCGGACAAATCTATGACATTCGAACCGCCCGTGAAATTCACGGCAAAGCCGTTGCTGGCCGCACCCGCGCCCATACCGCCCGAAACGCTGCCGGTTGCACCCATCGTAATCGTCAGGCCGGCACCTTCGATGCCGACCCCGCCCGCGCCGCCGAGGGCGACATCCGCACCCCCACCCTCGCCTCCGTCACCGCCGGCCACGGCGGCGCTGACGGCGATCGAACCGCCGCCCCCAAACACGATGCCCGCACCACCCGCACCGCCAAAGGCGTCGCGGCTATCGGGACCGAGGCCATTGCCGCCGTTTCCGCCAGCGCCGCCGGTCACATTGGCATCGACCACGACGCCATCGCTTTGCGCGCTGAAAAGGACGCCGATGCCACCCATGCCGCCGTCACCAGCGATGCCGCCGCTGGCGCTGCGGCTGTCGCCGCCATTGCCACCCAGACCCCCGGTTATCGTCCCGTGGTTGGTCAACTGACCATCGTCGATGGTAACGCCGGCACCGCCCGCGCCACCGACGCCGCCATCGCCGCTGAAGCCGGTACCGCCGGTACCGCCGGTGTTGCCCTCGATCATGCCATTGTTGATCAGTGTGCCGGACCCGAGAACGACACCGATGCCACCTACGCCACCGTTGCCGCCACTATCGTCGCCGGCGCCGGCGCCGGCGGCGGTTCCGGCACTGATGACGTTGTTGTTGGTCAGCGTGCCAGAGCCGAGAACGACGCCATTTCCGCCATTTCCGCCATTGCCACCAATGACGCCTCCGGTGCCAATGCTCCCAATCTGGCCATAGATCCTGCCGCTATTGATCAGGTCGCCGGAACCCAGCCAGATGCCGTTTCCGCCAATGCCGCCATTCCCTCCGTTGCCGCCAGCGCCAGCGGCACCGCCCCATCCGGCATCACCGCCCTCCACGAAACCATCGGCAATCTCGAGTGACTGAAGGCTGTCGATATGCAGTGCGTCCCCACCCCCACCTCCGTCGCCGCCATTGGCCCCGGCGGCACCACCGGCACCGGCGGCGCCCTCGCCGCCGTTAATGTGCCCGCTTCCAACGACCTTGATCTGCACTGCCCCTCCCGAATCGACGGGGAAGGCCAAAGTACGCCCGTTTCCGCCTGGGATATCGCCATCCTCGGCCTTGAGCATAAAGCCATCGGTATCGATGGTTATCGAGCGTCCGATCGTCGGGAGCGTAGCAGGATCGAGCGTAATGTTATCCGTCAGCGTGATCGTCGACGTGGAATCGATATCCGAATTCGCGTCTTGGATCGCCTGCCGCAGGCTGGCGTCGTCATTGGCGGCGAACTCGCCTGCCGACGCCGCGCCCGTCCCGGCGCCCATTCCAGACACGATGCAGGAAATCGCCACAGCCCCGCTCAGCGCCGTGGAGCATAGCAGCGCAAACATGCGCGCCGTCGGGCGACATTTATGAGCTGAAACGGCCGGCATGGCTCCCCCGCACGCTATGGTTCGGCCGGCAGGCGCCAGCGTCCACCCATGCGGCGGAAACCGTGGAACGATCGTCGGAGCGCTACCCTCGTAACGCGCACCGCTTGATCCCTCCAATCTTTCGCGCCGCGGCCGAAAAGCTCGACCGCGGCGGAAAGGTTCGCCGCATCAGATCAGGCGCAGGATAAGTTCAAGACGTCGGCGAGTTCCACCGATCAATTCCGATGAATTCTGACCAATTCTTGCAATGACCGGCGATGCTTGCGTGCCTGTACGACACCTGCGAAATTCGGTTTCGAATCTGGACGAGGTTGCGGCAGGGGGCCCGGTGTGAAAGCGCGGGGATGCTTGATCTCAGGACGGTATTGGTCGTCACGCTGGCGACGGCAGCCCTGCAGGCCGTCGCCTGGATATTTGCCTGGCGGGCCTGGCGTCATCTTTACGAACTGAAATTCCTGGCCGCGGGCTTTACCGCCATAGCTGGGGGGGTGGCGTTGATGCTTACCCGCGGAGAGCAGCCGGCCGGATGGGAGATCGTGCTCCACAACACGATCATCAAGCTCGGCCTCGTGCTGCTTGCCGAGGGGCTTGCGCGTTTCCTCGGCCAACCGCCCTATCGCTGGATCAGCGTTTCGCTGCTCATCTTCCAGGTCATGGCCTGGAGCGCGGCCGTCGCCTTCGATCCCGGCAACATCGCCATCCGCATCCACTCGTCGACCCTGTTTACCGTGATCATCATGTCAGTGATGTGCCTCGGGCTCGCGCGCGATCGCACGCAGCCCCACCTGTTGCGCTGGATCACGGCGGGCGTGCTGGCCGAATATATGGTGGCCAGCATCGTCCAGAGCATCATCGAATTCCGCCTGCCCGCCGATTTCGAAAGCGCCCCGGTTCTCGCCGACCGCAACGCCTGGTACCTGCTGCAGGCCACGCTTTTCCTGATCGCGTTCTTCGTCTGCCTGCTCTTCATGGTCAGCTCGCGGCTGTCCGCCGATCTGCGCGGCAAGAACGAGGCGTTGCTGCGGGAGGTCGAGGAAAGGCGGAAGCTGGAAAGGAGGCTGAACAGCAGCCTTGAGACGGAACGCCTGCTGCGTGAAGAACAGACCGACTTCATGCGCGTCGTCAGCCATGAGTTCCGCACGCCCCTCGCCGTCATCCGCAACGCCGCCGACATGATCGGCCTGGCCGGCGATAAATCGCCCAAGGCGACACGGGAGCGGCTTTCTGGCATCGGCGAAGCGCTCGACCGCCTGTTTTCCCTTATCGACCGCTTCATGGCCGATGATCGGGGACAGGGTTTCCAGCCCGAACCGATCCGTATCGGGGCGATTGTCGCGGAAGTGCGATTGCATTTCCGCATGACGGCCCGAAGCGAGCGTCTGGATATCGCCGTAGACAAGGAAGACATCACTGTCTTTGCCGACCCCGACATGATTGCCACTGTCCTCATCAATCTCATAGACAACGCCCTCAAATATTCGTCCGACGACGAACCGGTCCATGTCGAGGTGAAAAAGGAGAGCGGCGCGATGGTCTTTCGTGTCCGTGACGATGGTATCGGCATTCCGCCGGCAGAACAGGCCAAGATCGGCCGCCGCTTCTTCCGCGCCTCCAATACGATGGCGGGGACCGGAACGGGGCTCGGTATCTACACGTCACGAAAGCTGCTCGCCTATCATGGCGGGTCGCTGCAATTTCTTTCCGATTGCGGGCGCGGAACAACCGTCATCGTGCGCGTCCCCTTGCTTGGCAGCGTCGATCGAGCCTTGCCGGAGGAGTTGACGGCGTGACGCAGATATTGATCGTCGAGGACGAACCGCGGCTGCGCAAGGATTTGGCGGATTTCCTGGAACTGAGCGGCTTTGCGGTCACCGGCGTGGCAACGGCCCGGGAAATGCGCGAGGTCCTCGCAGCGAAGAGCATGCCTGCCGTCGTCGTACTCGATGTCGGATTGCCGGACGGCAACGGGTTCGATCTGGCTGCCGAAATCCGTCGCGCGCATGCTTGCGGCATCATCATGCTGACGGCGCTCGGCGACAGCGACGACCGCATCCGGGGGTTCGAAAGCGGCGCCGACATCTATCTCGTCAAGGACAGCACGTTGCGCGAGATCGAAGCCGCGATCCGCAGCCTGTTGCGGCGGACAGGCGACATGCGTGACCTCGACGCAGACAGCGACGACCAATGGATGCTCGATACGACAAGCTGGGTGCTGACGGCGCCCAACCAGCATGCGCTCAAGCTGACGGCGACCGAGTTCGCCTTCATGAGCGTGCTGTGCAGGAACCATGGCGAGGTATGTCAACGCGAGGAACTGATGGAAACGCTGGCGCGTCCAAGGTCCAGTTTCGACAACAGGCATCTCGACGCCGTCGTCAGCCGGCTACGCCGCAAGATCGAACTCCATTCGAAGCTGCCGGCCCCGATCAAGGTCGTCTATGGCGTCGGCTACACCTTCACTGCGGCTGCCGCCATGCAATGATCGTTCAAGTCCGGCGATGGGCGGGAACCAAAGCGCCGCCAACGTGTTTTGAGCTTTGCCAACCGCACGTGTCGATGTTGCCTGACGCCACTGTCGACGAAGCAAAGGGCAAGATCGCAAAATCGGAGGAGAAGATCATGCTCGATATGAGACAACGAGACTCTCGACCCTACAGGCAAGGAGACGTCCTGCTTGTTCCCTGCGACAAGATTCCCGCTGAAGCCCACAAAGAAGTTTCCGAGAATGGCCGCGTCATTCTGGCCCGCGGCGAGCGGACCGGGCATTCACACACGATGACGGCCGAACGGGTAACCTATTTCCGCGAAGACGGCAGTGGCAGCGGCGGCGCGTTCATACGCGTAACAGGCCTTGGCCCGGTCGCGCTGACGCACGAGGAGCATGCGCCACTCTCGATTCCTCCGGGCGACTACCGGGTCATCCAGCAGCGCGAGTATCAGCCACGGGAGACGCCGCGCGTCGTCAGCGACTGAGTTGGCAAATGGCCCCGCGGGGTCCGATATACTCCGCCAACGCCTGGCGTGATCGCCTCGCGGGGCGAGTCCCGTTCGACAGGCCCGCCGCCGAGACGGCTGTCGGAAAGGCCTATGAGGCCGCCGGCTTGCCTAGGCCAAGGCATGTGTTATGGGCAAAGGGACCAAGAGAAGCGGCGCAGGTGCTCGCGTTTGTCGAGAGGCCGCCGCGGGTGCAGCGGCGCACCGCAATAGTCGTACTTGTTCTGGGCACAGCGGCGTGGATCGGCATGGCCCTTGCGATCGACAGCGACGCATCTGCGGCCAGATCCTGGCCGGAAGCCGTCATCTGGAGCATCGTGCTGGCCGCATTGGGGGTCGCCTTCGCCCTGTGGCCTCGACCGCTGCCATGGCCTGGCTTTCCGCCGCGTCGGGAAACCGGCATGCTGGTTCTGTTGGGTGCCGTCGTCTTCTTCGCGCTGGCGGGGCAGTCGTTCGCCCTGCTTTACCTCGGAGGTCTGGGGACCAGTCCGCTGAGTCGTGGCGTCGTCCTGGCACTCACGGCAGGGATCGGCGCGATGCCGGGTATTTTTGCCTGCATCCGCCTGCGGCGCGCCCATGCCCGTCTTCCACGATCCCTTATTGACCTTTCATCGTCGGCTTCCGTCGCGTCTCGACTTGAACGCACACAAAGAAAGGCATGGACGGGAATACAGCGGACTGCGGACAGCCCTCTACCGAACGGTTCGTTGCTGGACGCCTATCGCGCTGCCTACTGGGGCGCCTTCGCACGCCTGCAACCGCGCTTTCTCAGCTCCGACGAGTTGATCACCGGCCCGCACGCCATCGGTTGGGATGGCGACGTCTTGATGATCCCTGGCAGGGGTTCAGTTCCGCATCTGGAAACTATCGGCAGGACTCCACTACACTTGGATGGGCTGGAGATGACCTCGGCTGCCGCAGCTATCACCGCGATGAACGCTACGGGGCCGGCGATGACCTTCGCGGATCTGACTTTTTACGTTGACCGGCTCTACCCCTTTGAGGAAATTGCCGTGGTGGTGGAGCCGAAGACGGTCCTCGCGCTGGATATGGAGGGCAGGCCCCATGCCGAGGACGGGCCGGCGCTCGCCTGGGCGGATGGTACGAGCATTCATGCGTGGCATGGCCGACTGGTCCCGGCTGACGTATTCGACCCGGGCCGGCCGGTCACACGCTCGCGTATCGATCGCGAGACAGACCCCGACCGACGATGGGTCCTGATCGAGCGCTATGGGCTCGGGCGCTATCTGACGGAAGCCGGCGCGACCGAGGTCGAGCACGACGATTGCGGGCAGCTCTACCGGCTCGTCCAGCGCTGGAGCGAGCCGATCCTGGCGGTACGGGTCGTAAATCACACCCCTGAGCCGGACGGCAGCCTGCGCGACTTCTGGCTACGCGTTCCCCCGACGATGACAACGGCGCGTCAAGCCGTCGCGTGGACTTTCAATCAGCCGGTCGAAGCGTATGATCCTGTTGTTGAGTCGTGACGCACCGGTGGATTCCGGTCAGTAGCGCGAGGTGTTCGGATTTTACTTCGAACCCGATCACTTCGGACGTGAACGGGAACCATCGGGGCTTGATGAAAGTTGGTGGCGTAAGGGCATCACAGCGGACGGCTGGGAGGCAACTATGCAGAGCAAGCAATCTGATATTTTCGAATTATTTTCAGAAATCTATAGTTCCGGCGCCCAGGACGAAATGAGCCTGCAGCAATATCTCCTGTCCTGCAGCGAGGACAGGTCGATGTATGCGTCGGCACCGGAACGCATGGTCGACGCGATCGGCGAACCCAAGCTGGTCGATACCAGCAAGGACGAGCGTCTTGGTCGCATTTTCGCGAACAAGACGATCAAACTCTACTCTTCCTTTTCCGAGTTCTACGGCATGGAAGATACGGTCGAGCGGATCGCCGGCTATTTTCGCTACGCCTCCCAGGGGCTGGAGGAGCGCAAGCAGATCCTCTATCTGCTCGGCCCGGTCGGCGGCGGCAAATCCTCCCTCGCCGAGCGGCTGAAGCGGTTGATGGAGGAGCGCCCGATCTACACGCTCAAGATCGGCGACCAGATCAGCCCGGTGTTCGAATCGCCGCTCGGCCTGTTCAGCCCCGAACGCATGGGCGACCTGCTGGAGGATAAATACGGCATCGCCCGGCGTCGCCTGAACGGCCTGATCTCGCCATGGGCGGCCAAACGCCTCGACGAACTGGGCGGCGATATCTCCAAGTTTTCCGTCGTGAAGCTTATGCCCTCCCGGCTCCGCCAGATCGGTATCGCCAAGACCGAGCCCGGTGACGAAAACAACCAGGACGTCTCCGCCCTGGTCGGCAAGGTGGACATCCGCCAGCTCGAAAATTACAGCCAGTCCGATCCCGACGCATATTCCTATAGCGGCGGCCTGAACCGCACCACGCAGGGCCTGCTGGAATTCGTCGAGATGTTCAAGGCGCCGATCAAGGTGCTGCACCCGTTGCTCACGGCTACCCAGGAAGGCAGCTACAACGGCACCGAGAATTTCGGATCGTTTCCCTATCAGGGCATCGTCGTTGCCCATTCGAACGAATCGGAATGGCTCCAGTTCAAGAACAACAAGAACAACGAGGCCTTCCTCGACCGCATCCTGGTCGTCAAGGTGCCCTATTGCCTGCGCGTCACAGAGGAGCGGCAGATCTACGAAAAGCTCTTGCGCGAAAGCGAGCTTGCCGACAGTTCCTGTGCTCCCGAAGTTCTGGATATCCTCAGCCGGTTCACCGTCTCGACCCGTTTGGCCGAGCATGACAATTCGCCGCTCTACACCAAGATGCGGGTCTATGACGGCGAAAACCTCAAGGACGTCGACCCCAAGGCGAAATCGGTCCAGGAGTACCGGGACGCCGCCGGCGTGGACGAGGGAATGACTGGCGTCAGCACCCGTTTCGCTTTCAAGATCCTGTCGCAGACCTTCAACTACGATACCGAGGAGGTGGCCGCCGATCCTGTCCACCTGATGTACATTCTGGAAGAAGCGATCAAGCGGGAGCAATTCCCGAAGGAGGCCGAATCCGCCTATCTCGATTTCATAAAGTCGGAGCTCGCCACCCGGTATGCCGAGTTCATCGGCCACGAAATCCAGAAAGCCTATCTCGAATCCTATAGCGAATACGGCCAGAACCTGTTCGACCGCTATATCGCCTATGCCGATGCCTGGATCGAGGATCAGGACTACAAGGATCCCGATACCGGCCAGATCCTTAACCGCGAGGTGCTGGACAACGAATTGTCGCAGATCGAGAAGCCGGCCGGGATCGCCAATCCCAAGGACTTCCGCAACGAGGTCGTGAAATTCACCTTGCGGGCGCGGGCCCGCAATCAGGGACACAACCCCTCCTGGACGAGCTACGAGAAGCTGCGCGAGGTGATAGAGAAGCGGATGTTCGGACAGGTGGAGGACCTGCTGCCCGTCATCAGCTTCGGCTCCAAGCAGGACAGCGTCACCGAAAAGCGCCACCACGAGTTCGTGGATAGGATGGTCGGGCGGGGCTACACCAAGCGGCAGGTGCGGCGGCTGGTTGACTGGTACATGCGGGTCAACAAGGCCGGCTGACGACGGCGGGAGCATCCCATGCCGATCTTCATCGACCGCCGGCTGAATCCGAAGGATAAGAGCCTCAGCAACCGGCAACGTTTCCTCCGGCGTGCGCGTGAGGAACTGAAACGCAGCATTCGCGACCGCGTCCGCAGCGGCAGGATTTCCGAGGTGGACAGCGAGCAGACCGTTTCGATCCCGGCCAAGGGCACGAAGGAGCCTCGCTTCGAGGAGGCCAGGGACAGCGGCCGGCACGAGCATGTACTGCCGGGCAACAAGCATTTCTCGCCCGGCGACCGATTGCCCAAGCCAGACCAGGGCGGAGCCGGCGGGTCCAACCCTTCGATGGACGATTCGGAAGACGATTTCCGCTTCGTGCTGTCACGCGAAGAAGTGCTCGACCTGTTCTTCGAGGATCTCGAACTGCCCGACATGGTCAAGTTGAACCTGAAGGAAATCCTCGCTTTCAAGCCGCGCCGCGCGGGCTTCGCCGCAACCGGCGCGCCGACCAACATCAATGTCGGCCGCACCATGCGCAACAGCCATGGCCGGCGCATCGCGCTGAAGCGGCCCAAGCGGGAGGAACTGGAGGCGATCCGGCGGGAGATCGCCGGGATCGAGGCAGGTCCGCCGAACGCGGCCGACAGCGAGCGTATTGTCGTCCTGCGCGCCGAACTGGAGCGGCTGGAACGCAGGCGCCGGCTGATCGCCTATGTCGATCCGGTCGATATCCGCTTCAACCGCTTCGAAGCTCAGCCCATTCCGAACGCCAATGCGGTGATGTTCTGCCTGATGGACGTGTCGGGCTCGATGGGCGAGCGGGAGAAGGATCTCGCCAAGCGCTTCTTCGTGCTGCTGCATCTGTTTCTGAAGCGCCGCTACGACCGTACCGAAATCGTCTTCATCCGCCACACGCACGAAGCCCAAGAGGTGGACGAGGAAACCTTCTTCTACAGCACCCAGAGCGGCGGCACTGTCGTCTCCACGGCACTGGAAGAGATGCGCCGCATCATCGCCAGACGCTACCCCAGCAGCGAGTGGAACATCTACGCGGCGCAGGCATCCGACGGAGACAATTTCGTCACCGATTCGCAGCGCTGCATCTCCCTTCTCAACGAGGAGATCATGCCGCTTTGCCAATACTACGCCTATGTCGAGATCATCGACGAGCGCGAGCGGCATATTTTCGGCACGACCGAGAACGGAACCTCGCTCTGGCAGGCCTACAACTCCGTCAACGGGAACTGGCCGAATTTCCAGATGACCCGCATCGCCGAGGCGGCCGATATCTACCCGGTGTTCCGGCGGCTCTTTACCAGGCAGCCTATGGCGCGGAAGGCCTGAGGAGGCGGCCGATGAGTGACACGCCACACAAATCCGGCCTGCTATTCTCCGGCCCGGACTGGGATTTCGGTACTCTGTCGCGCGCCTACGACACGATCGAAAGGGTGGCGATCGAAGAACTCAACCTCGACACTTACCCCGTGCAGATGGAGATCATCTCGTCCGAGCAGATGCTGGACGCCTATTCTTCCATCGGCATGCCGCTGATGTACCGGCACTGGTCGTTCGGCAAGCACTTCCTCTATCAGCAATTGCTCTATCGCAAGGGCGGCCGCGGGCTGGCCTATGAGATCGTCATCAATTCCAACCCCTGCATCGTCTATCTGATGGAAGAAAACACGATGGCGTTGCAGGCGCTGGTGACGGCGCACGCCGCCCTCGGCCACAACCATTTTTTCAAGAACAATTATCTTTTCCAGGAATGGACCGACGCCGACGCGATCCTCGGCTATCTCGATTTCGCCAAGGGCTACATCGCCCATTGCGAGGAACGACACGGGCTCACGGCAGTGGAGAAAGTCCTCGATGCTGCGCACGCCCTGATGGAACAGGGCGTGTTCCGCTACCAGCGACCACCGAAACTCTCATCGGAAAAGCAGCGCGAGGGGCTGCGTGAGCGCCTCGAATACGAGGAGCGATCCTACAATGATCTATGGCGTACCCTGCCGCACTCGAAGGGCAAGAAGCAGGTCGAGGAAAGCGAGGCCAAGGCCGCCGAACGCCGCAAATCGCTCAACCTGCCGGAAGAGAACCTGCTCTATTTCTTGGAAAAGAACAGCTTGGCCCTGGAGCCCTGGCAGCGCGAAATCCTGAGGATCGTGCGCGTCATCGCGCAATATTTTTACCCGCAGCGGCAAACGCAGGTGATGAACGAAGGCTGCGCCACCTTCGTTCATTACACGTTGATGAACGCGTTGTTCGACCGTGGCCTGATCGACGAAGGCGCGATGCTGGAAATCCTCCGCAACCATTCCAACGTCATCTTCCAGCCAGCTTTCGATGACCCACGCTATTCAGGCATAAATCCTTATGCGCTCGGCCTCGATATGATGCAGGATATCCAGCGCATCTCGACGGTACCGACCAGCGAGGATCGCGACTGGTTTCCCGACATCGCTGGCAACGGCGACTGGCGTGCGACGCTGCTTGAAGCCTGGGCCAACCACCGGGACGAATCCTTCATCCGGCAGTATCTGAGCCCCACGCTGATCCGAAAATGGCGGCTTTTCCTGCTCTCCGACGTCGCCGATGAGCCGCAATACGAGGTCGCGTCGATCCACAACGAGCGCGGCTACGAGAACATACGCTCGGCGCTCGCCAGCAGCTACGACATCGGTGCAAACCGCTCCGATATCCAGGTCGTCGATGTCGATCTGCTAGGCGACCGACAATTGCGCCTCGAGCACAAAGTCACTGACGGCGTCCTGCTGGAGGATAGCAGTTGCGACGCGACGCTACGACATGTCCGCGCCCTGTGGGGCTACAAGGTCAGCCTCGCGGGCGTGGATGCGAATACTGGCGCTACGATCTACGAGCGCTCGATCGATTGAATTCCCGCAGCGGAATCTGGAATCCCGACAGGCTACGTAGCATTTGCTTTGCTTGGCTCCGTCGTAATGTTCGTGCGGCAACGAGCGGACACGTTCCTTGCGGCCTATGCGCCTCTATTTCGGCTGACCGGATACCGGGTCCAGCTTGATTTCGACCT
>JBDZVC010000111.1:0-12281 GCA_040255475.1 Phyllobacteriaceae bacterium
AACGCGCCGGCCATCTATGTCTATGGCGGCACCATCAAGCCGGGTACGTGGAAGGTGCAGGACCTGTCCATCGTCTCAGCCTTCGAGGCCGTTGGCGCCTTCATGGCCGGCACGATGAGCGAGGAGGATTTCGAGGGCATCGAGCGCAACGCATGTCCCTGCAACGGTTCGTGCGGCGGTATGTACACGGCCAACACGATGAGTTCCTCGTTCGAGGCGCTTGGCATGTCGCTGCTCTATTCCTCGACCATGGCAGCCCCGGACCGCGAAAAACTCGAAAGCGCCGCCGAATCCGGGCGCGTGCTGGTCGAGGCGGTGAAGAAGAACATCAAGCCGCTCGATATCGTGACACGGCGATCGATCGAGAACGCGGTTGCGCTGATCATGGCGATCGGCGGCTCCACCAATGCGGTGCTCCATTATCTCGCCATCGCGCACGCCGCCGGGGTCGATTGGACGCTGGACGATTTCGAGCGCGTCCGCCGCAAGGTGCCGGTGCTGTGCGACCTGAAGCCGTCCGGCCACTATATGGCGGTCGACCTGCACCAGGCCGGCGGCATTCCGCAGGTGTTAAAGCTCCTGCTCAACGCCGGCCTCCTGCACGGCGACTGCCTGACCGTCACCGGCCGCACGCTGGCTGAGGAGTTGACCGACGTGCGCGATACGCCGCGCGCCGACCAGCGGGTTATCATGCCGCTGGATAAGGCGCTTTACCGGGAGGGGCACCTCGCCATCCTTGAGGGAAACCTTGCCGAAGACGGCGCGGTCGCCAAGATCACCGGCCTGAAAAGCCCGGCGATCACAGGCCCAGCCCGTGTCTTCGATGACGAGCAGTCGGCCATGGAGGCGATCCTTGCGGATAGGATCAAGCCCGGCGACGTGGTGGTGCTGCGCTATCTCGGGCCGAAGGGCGGGCCGGGCATGCCGGAGATGCTGGCTCCTACCTCGGCGCTAGTCGGCCGCGGCCTCGGTGAAAGCGTCGGCCTGATCACCGACGGAAGGTTTTCCGGCGGCACCTGGGGTATGGTGGTTGGTCATGTAACACCGGAAGCCTATGTCGGCGGCACAATTTCGCTGATCGAAGAAGGCGATACCATAACCATCGACGCGCACAGGCTTCTCCTTCAATTGGAGATCGATGAGGCTGAAATCAGGCGACGGCGTGCCGCATGGAAACAGCCCGAACCGCGCTATAAGCACGGCGTGCTGGCCAAGTTCGCCGCACTTGCCCGTCCGGCTAACGAGGGGGCTGTCACCGGCTGAAGGCGGCACCGATCATGAGCCATTTCATCTCCGTCACGCGGGGCGGCCTGGTATGCCGGATGCGACAGAATTCGAGCATATGGGCGTGGCACGGATCACGATCGCCTCGGCGCCAACCTTGATGACGATGGATGCTATCCGCAAACTCGCCGCGGATTTCCGTTCAACCGGCAGTTTCGGTCCGTTGAAAGGATCCTTCCATCATCCCGATGCGCAGAAGCTGTTTCAATCGAAAGGATGACCACCATGAAAGCACGGCTTGATCCCCGCAAAGCGGCGCCCGACGCAATGAAAGCATTGCTGGGGCTTCAGACCCATGTCAACGGCTGTGGCATGGAGCACGGACTCCTCGAACTGATCAAATACCGTGCCTCTCAACTCAACGGCTGCGCCTGGTGCATGGACATGCACACCAAGGACGCCCGCGCCGCCGGCGAAACAGAGCAGCGACTCTATCTCCTTAGCGCATGGCGCGAAAGCCCGTTCTACACCGAGCGCGAGCAAGCGGCCCTCGCCTGGACCGAAGCTGTGACCCGGTTGGCAGATGGTGGCGTATCGGACGAGGTGTTCGCGCAGGCGCGCGCGCAGTTCAGCGAACAGGAACTGGTGGAACTCACCATGGCGATCATCGCCATCAACGGATGGAACCGTATCAACGTCGCGTTCCGCACCGTTCCGGGAACCTATAGGGTACCCGGCCGCGAAACCGGCAAATGAAGCGATCCTCGCAGGAACTGCCTGCCTGTTGAGAAGCGAAGCACAAGCCTGATTCTTGCCGGCCTCGCGGGCAGGCTAGCGAGTTGCGTTTCGCCTGACAGCGGAGCGCTATATTGCCGGCTGGACCATTTCGCTCAGTCCTTGCTGGCTGTACCCTCCCGGCCGGCGCGGGAATAGGGTGCGGCAAGATCGGACCAGCCTCTTCGCCAGAACAATTCCCGCAAAAATGAACCAGGAACCGAACCTTTCCTCGCCCTCCCTCGCCCGGCCGCGCACCTATATGGCCGTGCTGGTCGTCCTGGCCCTGACGCACCTGCTCAACGACCTGATCCAATCGCTCATTCCGGCCATCTATCCGATCATCAAGGACAGCTATACCCTGGATTTCGTTCAGATCGGGCTCATCACCCTCACTTTCCAGATCGCAGGCTCCCTGTTGCAGCCGGTCGTCGGCTACGTCAACGATCGGCGCCCGATGGCTTACGCGACCATCGTCGGTATGACTTTCACCCTCATCGGACTGGCCAGTCTCGGTTTTGCTCCGAGCTACGACATCATTCTTGTTTCCATTCTTGTTTCCGTCGCCTGCATCGGCATAGGCTCGGCCATCTTCCATCCCGAGGCGACCCGGCTCGCCCGCCAGGCCTCCGGCGGTCGGCAGGGGCTGGCGCAAGGCGTGTTCCAAGTCGGCGGCCAGGCCGGCGCGCGCTCGGGCCGTTGTTCGCCGCCTTCGTCATCGTGCCGCATGGCCAGGCGAGCCTCGCCTGGTTCACGCTGGCGGCCCTTCTGGCCATGGCGCTGATGGCCTGGACGGCCGGGCAGCATGCCCTGATCCGCCGGCACATCGCTTCTATGAGAGCCTCCCTTGCGGGAAACTCCGCAAATAGCCGACATTCGAGTGCGACCGTCATGACTGGAATGATCGTTCTTACCTTGCTCATGGTTTCGAAGGTCGCCTATGTCGAGAGCTTCCGGTCGTTCTACACCTTCTACCTGATCGAACGTTTCGGCGCATCGATCCCGACCTCGCAGATCATGCTGTTCGTCTTCCTGCTGGCCCAGGCAGCAGGCGTGCTGATCGGCGGCATCGTCGGCGACAGGATCGGCCGTTATCGTATCATCTGGATTTCGGTGCTCGGCCCGCTGCCGTTTACGCTTTTGTTGCCCTACGCCGATTTCTTCTGGACCGGCGTACTCACTGTGGTGATCAGCCTAATCATCGCCAGCGCCTTCGCCTCGATCCTGATCTATGCCATCGAATTGCTGCCGGAGTGCGTTGGGCTGATCGGCGGGCTGTTGGCCTCAATTTCGGGCTGGCGGGGATCGCGGCGGCCATCCTCGGAGGGTTGGCCGACGGCATCGGCATCGAAAGCGTCTACTGGCTTTGCGGCTTCCTGCCGCTGGCCGGCTTACTGACCTTGTTCCTGCCGCGTATAGAATATCGCGCTGGCCGCAAGCGGACGTAGAGCCTTGTACCCCTGCGATACCTATCAAATCCCGGTATTTACAAGCCCGGGCGGCGGTACGAATTGGCTTCCCGCGCAAGCCCGGATCATGAGTTGGCGCAATCCCGGCGCGGCGAACGTCCGTAACTTGGCGGGCCCTCTTGAGTCGGGCAATCTCAGCTTGGTGGTTGCCGCTGCCCATGGAGCCGACAGGCAATGCTGTCAGAAACGCGCCGGCAGCGTCATTCGTGGCCTCCATAATCTCGGGAAAGGCGAAATGCTGATCCAACAGGCTGGGAATGAATAACCTTTTCAGCACTACGTATTAAAAATAGCGCGTTCAGAAACATGCGTTCGGCAAGCTTCGTACCCGCGACCGGACCAAGCACCATCAAGGCCGTGGCCCAAGCATCTGCTTCCGCGCATGTTCTCGCGACGACGGTGACGGAGGCCGGCGGTGCAGGCAGAGGCGCTCCATGACGCGGATCCATCGTGTGCGATAGCCGGCGGTCTCCAACCATGAGCCAATGCCGATAGTCGCCCGAGGTCGCAACCGCGGCGTCATGCAACGCAAGGATCGAATGAGGCGCACGTCGGTCGGGTTCAGGCGCCTCGACAGCGATCGTCCACGGCTCCCCGCCAGGGCGGAGACCGAACGCGCACATTTCGCCGTCGATTCCGACCAAACCGGTAGCGATGCCAAAGCCGCGCAGCGTCTCGGCCAGCCTGTCCACGCCATAGCCCTTGGCGATGCCGTTGAGGTCGAGGTCAACAGGCGCCATCCTTCGCCCTCTTCCGCCGCCGATATCCAGGTCAACGATATCATGCGCAGGCGGATGCGGCACATTTAGCGCTCTTCTGATCAGATCCCTGTCGGCTGCCTCCGGACCGAACCCCCATGCCCGAACGGCGGCTCCAACACCGATGTCGAACGCGCCGCCGGAGGCGCGGCCGATATCGAGCGAAAGGCGCAGCACCTCCATCAGACACCGCGGCACGCTTGTCCACGCACCGACAGGCTGCGCGTTGAAGCGCATGAGATCGCTGTCCGCATCCCAGGTCGACATTTGCGTGTCGACTTCGTTCACGGCGGCCTGCAGGGCCAACCGGATAGCCTGCGGATCGATGCTATCCGCCGCATAGAACGACGCCGACCAGCGCGTCCCCATCGTCGGCCCGCTCAGTGCGAGCCGTTTCAATTCAATAGATGTCTTCAACATAGCGTCCCTGCGCCTTCAACAAGCTTGGCGTCAGCCCCATCGGGGCGAGAATGTCGCCGAACGCGGTGGAAACGCCCGCCGCCATATCCCGACCGCCGCAGACCATGATCCGCGCGCCCTTGGCGACCAGACGCACGATTTCGGCGGCTTCCTCGCGCAACGCATCCTGCACATAGCGTGGCATGCGCCCGCGCGAACAAGCAGTGACAAGACGGCGCACACGGCCCTCTCTTTGCCAGTCCGACAGTTCCTCGTCGTAGAAGAAATCGCTATCGGGATGGCGCATACCGAAGAACAGATGGATCGGGCGCCGCCGCCCATTGGCGCGCACGAAGCCGGCCAGCGGTCCGATCCCCGTGCCGGCGCCGATCAGGATCAGGGGCTTGCGCGCGGTTCCCGCATGGAAGCCGGGATTGCGCCGAACGAAGCCCCTGATCCGATCACCGGGCTTCAGTTCGAAGAGTTGGCCCGAACACAAGCCGCCCGGATGTTTCTTCACGACGATCTCGACAAAGCCGTCTTGGCGGCCGGATGCCAGCGAATAGAACCGGGGAGCGGCTGAACCTTCGGGCAGGATACCCAGAAGATCGCCGGCGACAAAGTTGCCGGGCGCGCGGCCAACAAGCCGCTGCCAGAGCGATGCCTGCGGCAAGGCAAATCGCAGGATGGCTGTGGGAGCCTGCACCTCGGCGCCATAATCGCGGCGCGAGACGAGCGTCAGATCGATGGAGTCGGGCTCTACCGGCTGATGGATGAGATCAAGGTCAAGACCTGTCGCCGCGCTCAACGAGCGGCCCCAACGGGCGAAGTCCTGTGTCGACTGGCGGTCCACCGTGCCGAAGGGAACGAGCACCTCCCAGCCTTTACGCTCCGCGGTTTCGGCGACAGCTTGTGCAAAAGCGCAATAGCTGGGGAAACTACGGTCGCCGAAGCCAAGTACGGCCATGGGGATCGTCGGAGCGGCGGCAAGAGCGTTCATGCGATCGAGGAACCCTTTGGCGGAGGCAGGGGCGTTGCCATCGCCATAGGTGGCGCCAAGGATGAGGATACGCTCGGCCTGCCCGTAGCGCGCGGGATCAAAGGCGGTCATCGGGGCTGTATGAACGGTCTGGCCTGCCCCGGAAAGCGCCGCATGCAGCGTTGCCGCAAATCCCCAAGTGCTGCCACCCTCGCTGCCAACCAGCAGAATTGTCCCAGCACGGGCGGCGGGAACATTGCCGCGAATGCGGGGCCGTCCGCGCCATCCGGTAAGCCACAGAACGAGGCCCGTCACAGCCAGGACAGGCACGCCGAGCGCCATAAGCCCGAGAACCAGCCCCACTGCGGCCACTCCCTGCCCGGTGTGCAACATGTAGATCGTTTCCGAGACACGCTGCCATCCGGTGAGATCGGTCCAGGCCAGGAGTTGGCCATCGCCCTGATCGATGTAGCCGGTTCCTTGATCGGTTTTCAGCGTGAAGACATCGCCCGCATCAGCGGGTACGGGAAACGATAGGCTGCGCAATTCCGCTACGGGCACTGCCCTGAGCGTGGCCATGTCCGCGACAGTCATACCCGTCCGACCGCTCGTATCCGCCTGTGCGACCGGGGATGCAGTTCCATCCGGCAGAAGATCGAAGGTAGAAGCCGTCATCCACAGGGCCGTGACCGAGGACAGCAGCAGCCCGGCGACCGCCAGCCGGGCGATTTCGACATGCAGTCGTCCAGAAAGCTCGCCGCGCATCGGCGAGAACCAGCGCCGCCAGCCTCCGGCCCGGCGCGCGACAAGCACCACCCCGGAAACAGCCAGCACCAGCATCGCGGCCGCTCCCGCGGCTGTCGCTATGCGGCCGCCGTCTCCAAGAAACAGCGATCGATGCAGGTTCGTCAGCCAGCGCTCGACCAGATTCGGATCGACGGATGCGAGGCTTTGCCCGGTCGCCGGATCGATCACCGCCGCTTGTGCGGCGCCGTTCTCGAACCAATAGGCGGTAATCCGGCCCGACGGCGCCCGTCGGATTTGTTCGATCTCGTGACGGGTGGCCTGGACGCGGCCTGCCAGATCGGCGACGGACATGGCCGCCGCGGCCTGCGGCGAGGACAGGCGCTCGGCGGCCGGGAAAATCGAGAGGGCGGCGCCGCTCAGGCTGAGCACCAGAAGCAGAAGCCCGGCGACAAACCCCGGCCAGCGGTGAACGAGGCGAGTCATGTCGGTCACCGCCTATCGGGAAAAGGCGAGCGAGGCGACATAGCGTCTGCCAGGCGCGGGCGATCCTGCCCCGTCGCTCGTCAGCGGGATCGCCACGTCGTTCGGGCTGTCGCGCATGTCTTCCACGGCGGCGTCGACGTGCAGCGTATAGCCCGCGTCGAACAACGCATCGGCCAGATCGAGAGTGATTTCCAGCGTGCGCCCTGCCCCGACACTGGCGCCAGTGATGCCGTCGATCCGCGCGGGATTGCCGCCAGTGGCGCGATACCAGCTCGACAGATGCTCGTAATATTTCGACTTGGTCCCGGCGACCCAGAGCGTGCCCGCATATTTTCCCTGTGGATCGTTGATGTAGAAGGCGAGATAGGCGCCGTCGCCGCCATACTGGTTCAATGTCGTCGTCACCGTGACGGGACGAGCCATCGCGAGGCTCGGAAAGGTTAGCGCCGTAGTCAGCGCCAGGGCTGCAAGAATGGATTTCATGCCGATCTGCCTTTTCCAAAGAGCGGATCGAAAGAAACCAATCGCCTCGATCCGACAACGCACTCTGGCAAGGCCGCCTGAGCGCCTCCTGACGGCGAAAGCATTTTTGCTTCAGCATTTAGTCAGGAAGCGTGGAAATGCCCAACAGCTCGGAAAGACGAGACAACAGATCGAAGGCCGGAAGAACGGCTTTTGATTGACCTGCATCCCACCTGGCGAGATACGCTCCATCCGCACCGGGGATGGAAATCCGGCAGCATGTGGTTAGCCGCTTATTTCGATATGACGTTGACATATGTCATGGCGGCGCTTCGCATTCCGGGGCGTGATTTGCCGGATCGGCGAAAGAGGTGATGATTACGCGCGGCAATATTCGGCTGTTCTGGAGTTTCTGGGTTGTGCTTGGCCTGCTTTGGCTCGCCTTGAACGGCTCCATTTTCTCCGTCGCGAACATTTTCGCGCTACGCGAAGCGGTGATGCAATTCAGCGGGGTTCTGGCCATCGGAGCGATGAGCATCGCGATGATCCTGTCGGTCAGGCCACAATGGCCTGAACAAAAGCTCGGCGGCCTCGACAAGATGTACCGGCTGCACAAGTGGTTGGGGATTGGAGCACTCGGTCTCGCGATCTTCCACTGGCTTTGGGCGGAAGGACCCAAATGGGCCGTTGGGCTTGGCCTCCTTACGCGCCCCGCCCGTGGCCCGCGCCCGGAGATCACGGACCCGATCCGCCGGTTCCTGGTCGGCTTTCGCGGGTCAGCCGAGGAGATAGGACAATGGGCCTTCTACGCTTCAGTTGTCCTGCTCGCGGTGGCGCTGATCAAGCTCATTCCATACCGATGGTTCCGTTACAGTCACCGGCTCATGCCCCTCGTCTACCTCGCACTCGTGTTCCATGCGGTCGCCCTGCTGGACTACGGCATGTGGGTGACGCCGCTGGGACTGGTCATGGCAATTCTGCTGGCTTGCGGCAGCTACGCGGCGATTATTTCGCTGTTTGGCCGGATCGGCGCCGGACGGCGCGTGATCGGCGAGATCGCCGGCATGCGCCACTATCCGGGCGTTCATTCCCTGGAAACGACGATCAAGCTTGGTCCAGGGTGGCGGGGCCACAAGGCCGGGCAGTTCGCCTTCGCCACGTCCAATCCGATCGAAGGGGCACACCCCTATACGATCGCCTCGGCCTGGGATCCCTCGGCTCCCGCTATCACCTTCATCTCCAAGGAACTTGGCGACCACACGACAGGCCTGGTGGACAGGCTGAAGGTAGGCCAAAGGGTGACGGTCGAAGGCCCCTATGGCAACTTCACCTTCGATGACGGCCTGCCTCACCAGATCTGGGTTGGCGCCGGCATCGGAATCACGCCTTTCGTCGCGCGACTGAAGGAAATGGCCGTCTTGGAGATGACCACGGCGCAGCCGACAATCGATCTGTTCCACACGACAAGGGAAGTCGATGAAGCGGCGCTGGAGCGCCTCGCGCAGGACGCTCGCGCCGCCAATGTGCGTCTCCATCTCCTCATCGATGCACATCACGGCAGGCTATCGGGTGAACGTATCAGACAGGCGGTTCCCAACTGGCGCGAGGCAAGCCTGTGGTTCTGCGGTCCCGTCAAGTTCGGAGCGGCTTTGAAAGCCGATTTCGCGGCTGAAGGAATGCCGGTCGATGAATACTTTCATCAAGAACTGTTCGAATTGAGGTGACGGCCCTCATCGGGGTTTGTTGCGCTTTTGTATATACAGTCAACGCAGGGACATCCGTCGCAGCGTCCCATCACGCAGGATGAACTGGTGCCAGATGGCCATCAGGGCGTGCAGGCCGGAGAGGATAAGGATGATGGTCCCGCCATTTTCGTGCAGTTCGCCGATCAGGCCAGGGCGCCCCTGAACAGGTTCCGTAAGCGCGGGAAGTTGCAAGCCGAAGAACGATACGGAGACCCCCATTCGCGATGCGGTGTACCAGCCCGTGATCGGCAGCGCGATCAGGAACAGGTACAGCACTACGTGTCCGGCTTTTGCGGCCGTTGTGAGCCAGCCTTGCGCATCGGCCTCAGGTGCGCCGCTGGCCATCCGCAGAATCAGCCGGGGCAGCACCAGGACGAGAACCGCAAGTCCGAGCGAAAAATGCAGCAAGGGCGGGTTCTCGGCCACTTTGCGACCGCCCTCGGCCGTGAACCAGGCGCCAAGCACCAGAAGGGCGGTGAGCCAGTGGATGACGATCATGCTCGCCGAATAGCGATGGGCCCTGTCGGGCATATTGATATCTCCTTGAGACGGTCGTGGGCCGAAGCGAAAACGCGGCGTCTTACTTCACGACCACCTTTGGCCGTGTATTCGTCCCGAACAGGGCATTCGCGGTCGTCTCGCCGGCAATTTCCGCCTTGCTGTTCTGCGTCCGTTGGCGCCTTGCTCCGTGACGGTCGTCGTCCCGCTCCTTGTAGCGGAGCTTGACGATTTCGAGCGTCGCAGGGTCGATCTTGGCTTTGAAGGGGCGGCCATCTTTATCGGTCCCGCGGATCTCGTAGCAGCCGTCGTCGATCTTGATCCGGGCGACGGTCCACCCCCGGCCGGCGGCCATCGTCTGTACCGCCTCGCGCGGCTGCCACTGCTCCATCGGAACGTGGCAGTCGTCGCCCGCCCTTGCGGCCCCTAACCCGGCAAAAGCCAGAAGAAGGATTGCCGCCGCCATTTGTTTCATCATCTGATTGTTCCTGATCAACGCGATCCGGTCGCAAATATGGCAGCTCATCCTGACGAACCGCTGAAGCGACGGCGGATGCTCCTTCAGCAAACCGACAGCTTTGGACCATAGGAAGACAGCAGAAAGGGGCCGATCGCAAAATGAGAGTCTTGCTCGTTGAAGACGATGCGATCCTCGGCAAAGCCGTTCGAGATCACATCGCCGCCAGTCATTCCCTCGACTGGGTGACCCGGCTCGACGCCGCGCGCGAGCATCTCGACAGCGCGGCCTACGATCTCATTCTGCTGGATCTGATGCTCCCCGACGGGCTGGGTGTCGGCTTCCTGCGGAAACTAAGAGCCGCGGGAAGCGTCGTGCCGGTCATCATCCTGACGGCGCTGGACCAGATCTCTGACCGCATCGAGGGGCTCGACGCGGGCGCTGACGACTACATGGTGAAGCCGTTCGACCTTTCGGAACTGTCGTCGCGATTGAACGCCGTGGCGCGGCGCTACAGCGGCAATCCCAATCCCCTCATCGAGATCGGCGACCTGCGCGTCGATCTGGCTGCGAAAACCGTGAAGCGCGGTGGACGCTCCGTCGAACTGACCGGACGGGAATGGGCGCTGTTCGAGACCTTCTTGCAACGGCCGGGCGTTGCGTTGACCAAGGCCCAACTCGAAGACCGTCTCTATGCTTTCGGCACCGAAGTGGAGAGCAACACGATCGAGGTTCATGTCAGCCGGCTGCGCAAGAAACTCGGGCATGCCGTAATCGATACGGTTCGCGGCATCGGCTATCGCCTCGGAAGCATGCGATGAGTCGCCCGCGAAGCCTGCAATGGCGTCTTTCGCTGTGGCTCGGCCTAGGCATAACGGTACTTTGGGCGATCGCGGCCGTGGCGACGGCTCACAGACTGCGCCATGAGATGAATGAAGTCTTCGACAGCACGCTCGAGGAGACCGCTCAGCGGATCCTGCCACTTGCGGCGCTCGAGATTCTCGGGCGCGATGCCGACGATACGGATCAGCGCGTCGCAACGCTGCGCCAACATAACGAATACTTCACATACGTAGTGCGCGACGAAACGGGCAAAGTTTTGCTGAGTTCGCACAATGCCGCTCTGGCGGTCTTCCCGCCGTTCTCGGGAATGGGCTTCACCGACACGCAAACCCATCGGCTCTATTCCGACGCCGCTCTGCAAGGCAGCCTTACGATTACCGTCGCCGAACCGCTTTCGCATCGCCGAATGATGGTCGAGCACGCCTCACTGGGTCTCGCCTTACCTCTCGGCATCATCGTGCCTCTCAGCCTCCTCGGTGTCTGGCTCATCGTTAAGCTGTCGATGGCCCCTGTCCGGACTTTCCGATCACAGATCGAGGCACGTGGCGGCGGCGATCTCGCCCCGGTCATGGCCTATCACCTGCCCTCGGAGATCGAGCCGATCGCGCTGTCGGTGAACTTGCTTCTCGAGCGGCTGAAACGAACATTACAGGCGGAGCGCACACTGGCGGCAAAATCCGCGCATGAACTTCGGACGCCGGTTGCTGCCGCGCTGGCGCAGGCCCAAAGGATGATCATTGAGGCTCCGGATAACACGACCCGCGAACGGGCGAGCGACATCGAAAGCGCTTTACGACGTCTTTCCCGGCTGACCGAGAAGCTAATGCAGCTTGCAAGGGCCGAAGGCGGTCGCCTTCTGGCGGAACAGCCTGTCGACATTGCCATCATCCTGCGCATGGTCGTTGGCGAGTTCGGCGGGCACACCGATAATGCTGGCCGGGTCGAGTTGACGCTCCCTGATAAACCGGTGCACGCCAATATCGATCCGGATGCCTTCGCCGTTCTGGCGCGCAACCTGATCGAAAACGCCCTGAAGCATGGCGATCCGAAAGAGCCTGTCGGCGTCGCGCTATCGGCTGAGGGCATCCTGCAAGTCACAAATGCCGGCCCAGCCGTGCCGGCGGAGACGCTTGCCCGGCTATCCGAGCCTTTCGAACGGGGCCAGTCCCAGACGGATGGGGCAGGTCTCGGCCTGGCCATCGCAAAAACAATCGCTGCTGGCACAGGTGGCAGGCTTGAGCTGATCTCCCCTCTAGAGGGGAGGCAAGATGGTTTCGCGGTCGTATTCTTCGCAGGTAGGGAATAGGGCAGCCGGCAAACCTGTGCCGTGGTCACGGCTCGCTCCCAGCTAAAAGTGCTGCGTGATCCGCGCGTATGGAAATATTACCATTATTCGATTGTCTTCGGCGGCTTCACGGCCCTGTCGATATGGATGCCGCAATA
>JBDZVC010000568.1:0-2302 GCA_040255475.1 Phyllobacteriaceae bacterium
GATTTGAAGACTTCCGATCCGGTCGATATTACTCTAAAGGGGTCGCATATCACTGCGAACACGATGGCTGTACAGGATCGGGGCAAGGTGCTTGTCTTCGACCAGAAAGTTCGAATGACGATGATGCCGGAAAAGAAGAATGCCGCCGGAGACAACAATGGAGCGACCGATGCGCCGCGCTAGTCTTCTTCTTGCAGTTTCATGCGGCTTGCTTGCCGGCGCCTGTGCGCTTGCGGCCGGACCGGCGTTTGCCCAGCAGAACGGGTCACAGGCCGACACCAGCAACAGCTTCTCCGGCATGAAACTTTCGAACGACAAGCCGATCCAGATCGAAAGCGACAACCTCGAGGTTCACGACAAGGACAGCACGGCCATCTTCACCGGCAACGTCAACGTCGTGCAGGGGACGACGACGATGAAGGCAGGCCGCATGGTCGTCCACTATATCAAAGGCGCGAAGGACGACGCCGGGAAGGCCGACAACGCAAGTCAGAAGACCGACGGCGCCAGCGAAAAGACAGGCGGCGGTGAGGTCGGCAATATGATGGCCGGGGGCGCCAGCAACATCAAGAGCATCGACGTAGACGGAAAGGTCTATGTGAAATCCAACGATCAGATCGCCACCGGCGATCACGGCACGTTCGACATGCAGACCCAGATTCTCGTGCTCGAGGGCAGCCAGGTGGTGCTCACGCAAGGCGACAACGTCGTCATGGGCTGCAAGCTGACGGCTAACCTCAAGACCGGTCTCTCCAAGCTCGACGGCTGCGGCAGCGCCAAGGACAAGGGCCGCGTCAAGGTGCTGCTTACCCCGGACAAGAAGAAGGCGGCCCAATAGCTTGACCGCGGTCTCGAAGATTTCGGCACACACGCTGCCCGAAAAAGGCGAAACGGCCGCCATCGACCCGGAGCGGCTGAAGGGCACGCTGATCGCGCGTGGCCTGACCAAGAGCTACAAGGGCCGCCAGGTGGTGAGCGGCGTGTCGATCGGAGTCAGGGCCGGTGAAGCCGTCGGCCTGCTCGGGCCGAACGGGGCCGGCAAGACCACCTGCTTCTATATGGTCACCGGGCTGGTGCCGGTGGACAAGGGCACCATCTCCATCGACGGCTACGACGTGACTGCGCTGCCGATGTATCGGAGAGCCCGGCTCGGCGTCGGCTACCTGCCCCAGGAAGCGTCCATCTTCCGCGGCCTGTCGGTCGAGGCGAATATCCGCGCCGTCCTGGAAGTCGTGGAAAAGAACCGCAAGGAGCGCGAGCGGCGGCTCGACGAACTGCTCGACGAATTCAATATCACCCATCTGCGCAAGGCGCCGTCGATCTCGCTTTCCGGTGGCGAGCGGAGACGCCTGGAGATCGCTCGCGCACTGGCCTCGAGCCCGAAATTCATGCTGCTCGACGAGCCTTTCGCCGGCATCGACCCGATCGCCGTCTTCGACATCCAGCAGCTCGTGCGGCATCTGACCAGCCGTGGGATCGGCGTCCTCATCACCGACCACAATGTGCGCGAGACCCTCGGCCTCATCGACCGTGCCTACATCATCCACGCCGGCAAGGTGCTCACCCATGGCGAGCCTTCGGAGGTGGTGGGCAACGCCGATGTGCGCCGGCTCTATCTCGGCGAAGGTTTTACGCTTTAGGTTCCGTAGGCAGTTAAGTTCCCGGTTATGCGGGCCGCTGATCGGCCACCTTCATTTGCGTCATTCCGGGGCCGCGCAGCGGAACCCGGAATGACGGCCTGCGTGTGAATGTTTTCAGTCTCCAGCTATCCATACGGCCTAGGCCGCCCGCCCCTACATTCGACGAAAGTCAGGGTATCCCGAGACGCGAAGATCGCACGCCTTCTCATTGACGCTACCGCGTGACCCATTAAGAATGCCGCCCATCGTCCGGCCGGGGTCGATCCGGCCGGACCGAAGCGCCTCACCGGCGCGGGAAAAAGGGTTAAGGGGCGGCGTTCGGACCGCACCCGCAGGGAGGAAAGCCAAATGACCGACAACAATACCAGCAAGGCCGCCGGCGCCGCCGGGGGTGTCACCCGCCGTACCGTGGTGGCGGGCATCGGCGCGGCCGGCATCGTCGCCGGTACGTCGCCATTCTCGATCGCGCGCGCTGCGGACGGCCCGCTCAAGGTCGGCGTGCTCCTGCCGCGCTCGGGCGTGCAGGCCGGCATCGGCCAGGACTGCCAGCGCGGCGTCGAGGTAGCGGGACCGATCCTCAAGGAACTCGGCCTGCCCGAACTCCAGATCATGAACGGCGACACCGAATCGAACGAGCAGACCGCGCGCGCCCAGGCCGAGAA
>JBDZVC010000569.1:0-2302 GCA_040255475.1 Phyllobacteriaceae bacterium
TGACGCGCATGGTGACGTTGGCAAGGCGCGGCAGCTTTTCGGCAAGCGCCGTCATTTCGTGGAAATGCGTGGCGAAGATGGCGCGGCAGCCGTTCTTCTCGTGCAGGTACTCCACCGCCGCCCAGGCGATGGAGAGGCCGTCGAAAGTGGCTGTACCGCGGCCGATCTCGTCCAGGATCACAAGCGCCCGCTCGCCGGCCTGGTTGAGGATCGCCGCCGTTTCGACCATCTCCACCATGAAGGTGGAACGGCCTCGCGCCAGATCGTCGGAGGCGCCGACGCGGGAAAAGAGACGGTCGACCACGCCTATATGCGCGCGCTTCGCCGGCACGAAGGAGCCGGCCTGCGCAAGGATGGCGATCAGAGCGTTCTGGCGCAGGAAGGTCGACTTGCCGCCCATATTGGGCCCGGTCAAGAGCCAGATCGCGCCCAGCTTCTCGCCGTCTGCCGGCGAGAGGTCGCAATCATTGGCGACGAAGGGGTCGGCCGCCTGCCTCCGCAGCGCCTGCTCGACGACCGGATGGCGGCCGCCCTCGATCTCGAAGGCAAGGCTGTCGTCCACAAGCGGCCGGCAGTAATCCCCGCTTTCGGCAAGCGCCGCCAGCGCCGCCGAAACGTCGAAGACGGCAAGCGCCCCGGCACCGGCGCGGATGGCATCGGCGTGGGCGACCGCCTCGCCGACGAGCGTATCGAAGACGGAAAACTCGATCGAGAGCGCACGGTCCGCGGCATTGGCGATCTTCGTTTCCAGATCGGCAAGTTCGGTGGTGGTGAAGCGCATGGCGCTCGCCATGGTCTGGCGATGGATGAAGCGGGCACGCGCCGCGTCCGAACCCGTCATCGCCTCCTTATGGTTGGCGGTGACCTCGATGTAATAGCCGAGCACGTTGTTGTGCCGGATCTTGAGCGAGCGGATGCCGGTCTCTTCCGCAAGGTCGCGCTCCATCGCGGCGATGACGCGGCGCGACTGGTCGCGCAACGCGCGCATCTCGTCCAGTTCGGCACTATAGCCCGGGCGAACCAACCCGCCGTCGCGCTTCAACAGCGGCAGATCATCGGCAAGAGCCGCCGCGAGATGCTCTGCGAAGGCCCAGGGGAGTGCGGCAACCGCCCTGCATGCCGCCTCAAGCTCGGCCGGCAGGGCCTCGGGGCCCGCCAGTTCGGCGATGTTCCGGGCAGCCGCCAACCCGGCGGCGAGTGCGCCCAGATCGCGCGGTCCGCCCCTATTCAAGGCCAGCCGGGAAAGCGCGCGCTGCATGTCCGGCGCGCCCTTCAGGAGTTCACCGAGACCTTCGCGGAAGCGCGGTTCGGCAAGCAGGAAGGAAACCGAATCAAGCCGCGCGCCGATGGCGGCCGGGTCGGTGAGCGGCGACATCAGCCGCTCCGCAAGCAGCCGCGCGCCGGCCCCGGTGACCGTCCGGTCCACCGCCTTCAACAGGCTGCCATCGCGGTTGCCCGAGAGTGTGCGCGCAAGTTCCAGATTGGCGCGCGTCGCCGGATCGATGAAGAGCGAGGCGCCGGACGCCTCGCGTTCCGGCCGGGTCAGCGGCGGCCGCTCGGCCTTCTGCGTCTTTTCCACATAGGCGATGGCGCCGGAAATGGCCGATAGTTCCGCGCGAGAGAACTGGCCAAGCCCGTCCAGCGTGGCAATGCCGAAGAAGCGGGAGATGCGGTCGGCCGCACCGGATGAATCGAACAGGATTGCAGGCTGCGGACTGACGATGCGGCCGAGCGTATCGAACAGCGGCCGCAGCGCCTCGTCGTGGAAGACGGGCTCGGCGACGATCAGTTCGCGCGGATCGACCCGCAATATGTCGGTCAGGAGACGCGCCGGCGCGGTCTCCGTCACGCGGAACGTGCCGGTCGATATGTCGATCCAGGCGAGCGCGAGACTTCCCTGGTTCCCTGTCGCGCTTGCGCGCTCCTCGCCTCTTGCACCATCGCCTTTCACCCGGCCGAGCGCCATCAGGTAGTTGGTCTCGGCGGCGGCGAGCAGTTTCTCCTCGGTGATCGTGCCTGGCGTGACCAGGCGGATCACGTCGCGCCGCACAACCGATTTGGAACCGCGCTTCTTCGCCTCCGCCGGGTCTTCCATCTGCTCGCAGACGGCGACGCGGTAGCCGAGCGCAATCAGCTTCTGCAGATAGTCGTCGGCTGCATGGACCGGCACGCCGCACATGGGGATATCGTGGCCCTGATGCTTGCCGCGCTTCGTCAGCGCGATACCGAGCGCGCGCGAGGCCACTTCCGCGTCCTCGAAGAACATCTCGTAGCAATCGCCCATCCGGTAGAAAAGCAGCGA
>JBDZVC010000570.1:0-2287 GCA_040255475.1 Phyllobacteriaceae bacterium
GAGGCTCGGAAAAAGTCGTGGCGGAAGCGAGGCGGAAAAGATAGGCCTCACGCAAGCGGACATTCATTTTTCCAAGGAGGATCAAAAATGGCCGACACGATACAATCACGGCTCGACGCCCATGGCATCGTCCTGCCCAGGCCGGCCGCGCCCGCGGCAAATTACGTGCCTTTCGGCCGCGTCGGCAACCTGCTCTTCATTTCCGGCCAGTTGCCGCTGAAGGACGGCAAGCTCATCTCTACAGGCCTGCTCGGGCGCGATCTCGACGTCGCGGCGGGTCAGGAAGCGGCGAGGCTGTGCGCCATCAATATCCTCGCGCAGGTGCAGGCGGCGCTCGGCGATCTCGAGCAATTGAAGAGCGTGCCGAGGATTTCGGTCCTCGTCGCCTCGACGCCGGATTTCACCGATCAGCATCTCGTTGGCAACGGGGCTTCCGACCTTCTGGCTGCCATCCTTGGCGAACGCGGCAAGCATTCGCGGGTCGCCGTCGGAATGGCCTCGCTGCCGCTCAACGCGTCGGTCGAGGTCGAATCCATCATCGAGGCCAAGTGATTCCATGATTGCCATTCCCTGGCTTAAGGAACGGCCCGTCGCGCATCGCGGCCTTCACGATCTCAACAAAACCTGTTGGGAAAACACGCTGTCGGCTTTCCGCAAGGCGGTACGCCACAATTACGCGATCGAGTGCGACGTGCACCTTTCAAGCGACGGCGTCCCGGTCGTCTTCCACGATGACGATCTGAAGCGTCTGACCGGCCGCGCCGGGCGGCCCTGCGACTACCCCGTCGCCGAGCTTGTCGCGATGAAGGTCGGCACGAGCAACGACACCATCCCTACCCTTGCGGAGATGCTGAAAACGGTCGCCGGCAAGGTGCCGCTGGTCATCGAACTCAAGGGCACGGAAGGCAAGGATGACGGCCTTGTCGCCAAGGTCGCCGGGTTGCTCGCCGGCTACAAGGGCAAGGCCTCCATCATGTCCTTCGATCATTGGCTGATCCGGCAGTTCCCCAAGGATGCACCGGGCATACCTGCCGGCCTGACCGCGCTCGGCCAGACGGACAAGGACATCGAAGGACATTTCGCCATGCTGGCTTATGACCTTTCCTTCGTTTCCTATTGTCTGGCCGACATGCCGAACCGCTTCGTCAGCCTCATACGGGAAGAACTATCCATGCCGGTGATAAGCTGGACGGTGCGTGATCAGGCAGCCGCCGACCTCACCTTCAAATATGCCGACCAGATGACCTTCGAAGGATTTATTCCCGAGGTGGCGACCGTCTGAAGGCGGCGCGCCACCTTGCAAGGATGCCCAAGCGGCGTATCTAATCCGGCATGACGCAGAACTTGAACGGGGCCAGGGAGGGTGAAGGGGAATTCACCCTCCGTGTCGCGACCGAACTTTCTTCCTTCACCGACGTTGAATGGAACCGGCTCCGCGGGACTTCGCGAGACGATACGGAAAGTGGTTATAACCCTTTCATATCGCTGGCTTTCCTGAAGACTTTGGAAGAGACGGGCTGCGCGACGCGCCGTACCGGCTGGATGGCGCAGCATCTTCGTCTCGAATCGCCTGACGGCCGGCTGATCGGCGCGGTGCCGTGCTATCTGAAATCGCACAGCCAGGGCGAATATGTCTTCGATTATGGCTGGGCCGACGCATTCGAGCGCGCCGGCGGCACCTACTATCCGAAGCTGCAAATCTCCGTGCCGTTCACACCGGTCACCGGGCCGCGCCTGCTGGTCGATCGCTCGATCGATCCCGCAAGCGGCCGGGCGGCGCTCGTTGCGGGGGTGAAGGTACTGACCGAACGGCTCGGCGTCTCCTCCGCCCATGTCACCTTCGCCATGGAGGCCGATGTTTCGGCGCTGGAAGATGCCGGCTTCCTGTTGCGAACGGATCAGCAGTTCCACTTCATCAACGAGGGCTATTCGAGCTACGACGATTTCCTCGCCTCGCTCGCCTCGCGCAAAAGGAAAGCGCTTAAGAAAGAGAGACGCGAGGCGATCGCGGAAGGCATCACGATCGATCGACTGACGGGGAAAGAACTCACCGAGCGCGTCTGGGACGATTTCTTTTCCTTCTACATGGATACCGGCAGCCGCAAATGGGGCCGCCCGTACCTCAATCGCAAATTCTTCTCGCTGATCGGCGAGCGCATGGCCGACGATGTCCTGCTCGTCATGGCCAAGAGAAACGGCCGCTACGTCGCCGGCGCCATCAATTTTATCGGCTCGGACAGGCTCTTCGGCCGCAACTGGGGCTGCATCGAGGACCACCCCTTCCTGC
>JBDZVC010000112.1:0-12195 GCA_040255475.1 Phyllobacteriaceae bacterium
CGCCGCCATGCACCTGCCATTCCTCGCCATACGCCCCGGCCGGCAGGCCCGGCCGTTGCTTGAGGCCGAGGTCGAGCGCGATGAAATAGAAGGAGGAGCCGATCCAGGCGATGCCGGTGATCACATGTAGCCAGCGCACACCGAAGGCGAGCCACTCCCACACAACCGCATAATCGTTCATCGTCATATTCCCCTTTCCTCGATCATTGCGGTTTGCGTCCCAAACGGGAAGAGCAGCGGCAACCGATGACTTTCAAAAAAATCTGGAAAATACTAGCGTGTAGCAGCGGAAGTGGGAAAGCTGGTGGCCTATCTCGACAATATCGCCGTTTTCGTGCGCGTGGTGGAACTGGGCAACCTTTCCGCCGCGGGGCGGGATATGCGTATTTCGCCCGCCGTCGCGTCCAACCGTATCAAGGAACTGGAGAAGCATCTCGGCGTGCGGCTCTTCAACCGCACGACGCGGCAATTGATGCCGACCGAGCATGGCCGCGTCTTCTACGAACATGCGGTGACGGTGTTGCAATCCGTTGCCGAAGCCGAGGCGGCCGTGAGCGCCCTTTCCGGCCAGCCGCGCGGCACGATCCGCGTCACCGCGCCGCTCGGACTCGGCCGCCGGCTGATCGCATCGGGCATCCCCGATTTCCACGAACGCTACCCCGACATCGAGGTACGGTTGAGGCTTTCCGACCACGAGGTCGACATGATGAGGGAGGGCATCGACGTCGCCTTCCATCTCGGCATATTGGAGGATTCCAGCCTGCGCATGCGCGGCATCATGGAATGCCAGCGCGTGCTGGTTGCCTCGCCCGCCTACCTCAAGCGACGCGGCGAGCCAAAGGTGCCGCAAGACCTCATCGGTGACCGGCACGACTGCCTGATCCTGCGCTATCCCGGTGCCCGCGAGTTCCAGTGGTTCCTGTCAACATCGGAGGGATCGAAAAAATTCGAGGTCAAGGGACCGTACGACTCCGACGATGGCGACGTGCTGACCGGCTGGGCGATCGCCGGTCACGGCATCATCAACAAGCCCCGTTTCGAGGTCGAGCCCTATATCCGCGACGGCCGGCTGAAGGTGATCCTTACCGAGACGCCGCCGGTTCCGATCCAACTCGCCGCCGTCTTCCCGCACCGCAAATTCCAGGACCCCAAGGTTCGGCTCCTGCTCGACTTCATGGCCGAGCGCTGCCAGCGCATGATCCGCGAGGCGCTGGGCGGGAAATAGACCCGCTCCGTGAAGCCTCAGTTTCCCGCAGCCTCCATGCGCCGTCCGGCCATCGCCTTTTCCAGCCAGCCGAGTTCCATCTCCGGCACGGAGGAAAGCAAAAGGTCCGTGTAGGCGTCGAAAGGCGGCGTCAGAACCTCGCTCTTGGAACCGTAGCGCACGACGGAGCCCCGATACATGACCGCTATGGAATCGGCGATCGACTTCACCGTCGCCAGATCGTGTGTGATGAAGAGATAGGCGACGTTTTCCTCTTTCTGGAGATTGAGGAGGAGCTTCAATATGCCGTTGGCCACCAGCGGATCGAGCGCGCTCGTCACCTCGTCGCAGATGATGAGGCTGGGCTTCGCCGCAAGCGCGCGCGCGATGCAGACGCGCTGCTTCTGCCCGCCGGAAAGCTCGGCCGGATAGCGGTCGGCGAAGCCGGTGCCCATCTCGATCTTGTCGAGCAGTTCGGCGACCATGCGGTCGCGCTCGCGTCCGCGCTTGCCGAAATAGAACTCGATCGGCCGCCCGATGATCGTGCCGACGGTCTGGCGCGGGTTCATCGCCACATCCGCCATCTGGTAGATCATCTGCAATTCGCGCAGATCGTTCCTGGTGCGATTGGCGAGCCTGGGCGATAGGACCCGGCCGGAAAACTCGATGCTTCCCAGCATCGGCGGCAACAGGCCGGTGATCGCGCGCGCCAGCGTCGACTTGCCCGAACCGGATTCGCCGACGACAGCCAGCGTCTGGCCGGGGTGGATATCGACAGAGACGTCTTTCAACACCTTTACGTTGCCACCACCGTAGGCGGCAGTGACGTTCCTGACCGACAGGATCGGTTCGCCGGCCGGCTTCTGTTCCTCATGCGGGATGGAATGCACCGACACGAGCGCGTTGGTGTATTCCTGCCGGGGTTCCTTGATGATCTGGTGCGTATCGCCCTTCTCGACCTTCTTGCCGTGACGCAGCACCATGATGTCGTCGGCCACCTGTGCCACCACCGCAAGGTCGTGGGTGATATAGAGCGCGGCGACGCCGGTATCGCGGATCGCCTTCTTGATCGCCGCCAGCACATCGATCTGGGTTGTCACGTCGAGCGCGGTAGTCGGCTCATCGAACACGATCAGGTCCGGCTTGGAGCAAAGCGCCATCGCCGTCATCACGCGCTGCAACTGGCCTCCGGAAACCTGATGCGGATAGCGATCGCCGATATGTTCGGGGTCGGGCAGGCTGACTTCCCTGAAGAGCGCGATCGCCCGTTTTTCAGCTTCAACGCGCGAGGAGACGCCGTGCTTCAGCGAAGCCTCGACTACCTGCCGCATCAGCCTGTGCGCCGGGTTGAAAGCGGCCGCCGCCGACTGGGCGACATAGCAGACTTCCCGGCCGCGGAGCTTGCGGAGGCCCCGCTCCCCGCTCTTCAGGATGTCGCGCCCGTTGAGAAGCACCTCACCGCCGGTGATGCGCACGCCGCCACGGCCGTATCCCATGGAAGACAGCCCGATGGTGGATTTCCCGGCGCCGGATTCGCCGATGAGGCCGAGCACCTTGCCGCGTTCCAGCTTCACCGAGACGTCGTCGACGATGACGACGTCCCTGGGCGCCTCGCCTGGCGGATAGACGGTCGCCTCGATCCTGAGGTTGCGGATGTCGAGGAGAGTATTCGTACCGCGGTCAGGAGCCGTCTTCGCCTGCCTAGGCATTGCCGCGCCCTCCCTTGAGGTCGGTCGTGCGGTTGAGGATCCAGTCCGCCACCAGATTGACCGAGATAGCGAGGATGGAAATCGCCGCCGCCGGCAAGAGCGCCGCCGGTATGCCGAACACGATGCCGTCCTTGTTGTCCTTGACCATGCCGCCCCAGTCCGATTCCGGCGGCTGCACGCCAAGGCCGAGGAAGGAGAGTGCCGACAGGAACAGGATGGCGAAGATGAAACGCAGCCCGAGTTCCGCCACCAGCGGCGAAAGCGCGTTGGGAAGGATTTCCCGGAAGATGATCCAGAGCCTGCCCTCGCCGCGCAGCTTGGCTGCCTCGACGAAGTCCATGACATTGATATCGACGGCGACGGCGCGGGAAATCCGGAAGACACGCGTGGAATCGAGGATACCCATGACGAGAATGAGCGTCAGCGTCGTCGATGGCAGCACCGAGAGAACGACGAGCGCGAAGATCAGCGTCGGGATCGACATGATCAGGTCGACGAAACGCGACAGCAATTCATCGAACCAGCCCCCGATCACGGCGGCAGAAAAGCCGAGGCTTGCGCCGAGCGTGAACGAAAGCGCCGTTGCCAGGAAGGCTATGAACAGCGTGATGCGCGCGCCGTAGAGCAGGCGGGTCAGGAGGTCGCGGCCGAGATTGTCGGTCCCGAGCCAGTGTGCGGCTGACGCCGGCGCCCACACGTCGCCGACAACCGCCGTATTGGAATAGGGCGCGATCCAGGGCGTAAAGATCGCCGCCAGCACGAACAGCGCGGTCACCAACACGCCGATGAGCGCGCTTATCGGGATTCGCTTTATGTTCAGCATCCGCCGTCCCCCTATTTCGGATGCCTGAGGCGTGGGTTGGAGAGGATCGCGAAAATATCAGCCAGCATGTTGAGGCCGATATAGACGGCAGCGAAGATGAGCCCGCAATCCTGGACGACCGGCACGTCGCGCTTGGCGACATGATCCACCAGATACTGCCCCATGCCGGGATAGACGAAAATCACCTCGATGACGACCACGCCGACGACCAGATAGGCCAGGTTCAGCATCACGACATTGATGATCGGCGCGACTGCATTGGGAAAGGCGTGCCGCCAGATGATCTCCGACCGCGACAGGCCCTTGAGTTCCGCCGTTTCCACATAGGCGGACTGCATGACGTTCAGGATCGCCGCGCGGGTCATGCGCATCATCTGGGCGAGCACCACCAGCGTCAGCGTCGTCGCCGGCAGCGCGATCGCGGACATGCGCTGGAGGAACGGCATGCCGTCAAAGACCGTCGAGACGCTCGTGAACCACCCGAGTTTCACCGCGACGAAGTAGATCAGGAGATAGCCGATGAAGAACTCCGGCAGCGAGACCGCCGCCAGAGTGGATGCCGAGATCAGCTTGTCGACGAAACCGTTCCTGTGGCGCACCGCGATGAGCCCGAGGAGGATGGCCAGCGGCACCGAGACCGCCGCCGCCCAGAAGGCAAGGAACAGCGTGTTGGAGAGCCGCTCCGCGATCGCCGGCCCGATCGGCAGCCCGCTCGATAGCGCATTGCCCAGATTGCCGGTCAAAAGGCCGAAGAGCCAGCGGAAATAACGGACGTAAGCGGGATCGTTGAGCCCGAGTTGGGCTCTCAGATTGGCGACCGCCTCCGGCGTCGCCGCCTGGCCGAGGATAGACTGGGCGACGTCGCCGGGCAGAATCTGGGTGCCGACGAAGATCAGCACCGAAACCGCAAGCAGCAATATGATACTGAGCCCGATCCGCTTGCCGACGAGCTTGACTAGGGATGTCCCCATGGGGTCGCGGCCCGTCTAGGCCGCTACCCAGCACAGGGCCAGCGCGTAGCCGTTGCACATCTCCTGCGAAGGATTGTTGACCCAGCCTTCGACGTTCTTGCCGGTTGCGTCGATGTACTGGTTGAAGAAGGGCACGATCAGGCCGCCTTCGTCGCGCATCATCATGCCCATGTCGGCATACATCTTCTTGCGCTTCTCCTGATCGAGCTCGCCGCGCGCGGCGATGACCATCTTGTCGAACTCGGGACGCTTCCAGCGCGTGTCGTTCCAGTCCGCGCTGGAGATGTACGCCGTCGAATACATCTGGTCCTGGGTCGCGCGCCCGCCCCAATAGGAAAGCGAGAAGGGCTGCTTGTTCCACACCTGCGACCAGTAGCCGTCGCCCGGCTCGCGCTTGATCTCGATCTTGATGCCGGCCTTGGCGCAGCTCTGCTGGTAGAGCGCGGCGGCATCGACCGCGCCGGGGAAGGCGACGTCGGAGGTGCGCAGGAGAATGGAGCCGGAATGGCCGGACTTCTTGTAATATTCGCCCGCCTTCTCCGGATCGAACTTTCTCTGCTCGAGCGGCGTGAAGAGCGGATAGGCCTCGTTGATCGGGAAATCGTTGCCGACCGAACCGTAGCCGCGCAGGATCTTCTCCAGCATCTCCTCGCGGTCCATGGCAAGCTTAAGCGCCATCCTGAGGTCGTTGTTGTCGAAGGGCTTGGTGTCGCAGAACATGTTGAAGGGATAGAAACCCTTGCCGGCCACGTTGCGGATCGTCACGCCGGGAATGCGCTTGACCAGATCGACAATCTTCGGCTCGACGCGGTTGATCATCTGCACCTGGCCGCTCTGCAGCGCGGCGGTGCGCGCGGTGGCGTCGTTGATGACGACGATCTCGACCTGATCCGCATGGCCGAGCTTGTCGCCCTGCCAGTAATTCTTGAACTTCTCGCCTCCGTAGCGCACGCCCGGCTCGTTGGCGGTCACCTTGTATGGGCCGGCGCTGATGCCGGCATTCGGGTTGTCCTTGCCGCCGTTGGGCTGGATGACGAGGTGATAGTCCGCCATCAGATAGGGGAAGTCGGCATTGGCGTCCTTCAGGGTGATGACCACCTCGTCGCCATTCGCCTTCATCGTGTCGATGCCCTGAAGAATGCCGAGCGCGGCCGACTTCGACTTGGCGTCGCCGTGGCGTTCGAGCGTGGCGACCACGTCTTCCGCGGTAACGGTCTTGCCGTCATGGAACTCGATGCCCTTGCGGATCTTCATGGTCCAGGTCTTGGCATCCGGCGCAGACTCGATCGATTCGGCGATGCGCTGCTCGAGGCCGCCATCCGGCTTCAGTTCGACCAGCAATTCACCCCAGCACTTGCCGAAGCTGAAATTGACCTGGCTGAGGTTCAGCGCCGGATCGAGAACGTTGGTGGACTCGCCGCCCTGCAAGCCGGCCTTCAGCGTGCCGCCCTTGACCGGTTCTGCCGCCATGACGGCGCTCGCCAGCATGGAATTGGCGACGGTCGCCGTGACGCCGAGCGCGGCGGCGCGACCGAGGAAATCACGGCGGGTCAGCCGGCCGGCCGCAACACGATGGCTGAGATACTCAAGTTCGCTGGACATGGATGCTCCTCACTCTGGATTTGTCGTTTTTGTTGGGTTTGTTGACGCAATATTGACGGGAATCCCAGGCCGCCAACAAGCTTGAATGCGACATCGGGTGGCGTAAATGATGCGCCCTGACTGGACCAAGCCGTCGGTTTCCATACACCTCCCAGATGACGTGCGGCCTTCCGCCGAAGCACGCCGTTCCCTTGCCCCTACTGTGCGACCCCTCTTCGCCGCGGTCAAGCGCCGGACAGGCCGTCGATCATCTTCGGATTCCCTGGCGACGGTCACATGACGAGCGCAGGCCGATTTCCCATTTTTGCCAAATAATAGGCACGGGTAGACTCCTGCGCTTTGCAAATTACGAAATGCAATTAACTATTTTAACTGATGGTCGCGACCGAAGCGACTCAGGCGAGTGGAATGTCGTTCCCCGCCTTGCCTTCCTGGTATTCACCAGAAAGCGCATCGTAGCGCCGGGAGATGGCGCGGATGCGGGCTTCGAGCCTCGTTCGCTCCTCCTCCGGCAGGGCCTTGACCAGCCTCGGCAGCGAGTAGCTCTTCCAGTACGCGTTCTCGGCGTTGTAGCCGCCGGGATCGAGGGTGAAGACTTCCTTCAAAATCCTTAGATCGTGCGGGATGGCGAAGCTGTCGCGGGAATCCTCGTGGCTGAAGAGGTAATAGAAATTGTCGAAGCCGGTCCAGGTGATCGCGGACAGGCAGAGCGAGCAGGGTTCGTGCGTTGCAAGGAAGATGCAATCCTTCGTCTCCGGCCGCGACGCCTTCGGCATCTCGTAGAAACGCTTCAGCGCATGGACTTCCCCATGCCAGAGCGGATTCTCCGTCTCGTTATTCGTCTCGGCGAGTACCAGCGAGCGGTCCGCCTTCCTCAGGATGGCGGCGCCGAAGAGCTTGTTGCCTTCGGCGACGCCCGCCGCCGTCCTCGGCAGGATGTCGTGCTCGATGACGTCCAGCAGCCGGTCGATGAGGGAAACGTCAGTCATCGCTTACCTTCATGGCAGATGCACTTCCCACGGCTCGTCGAAGAAGAACTCCTCGACATTGGAGCCGTCGCCGCCGCGATCGACCACGACGAAATCCTGCGGTTCGCCGAGCGGCGTCAGGACGCCATGCCAGCGGCCGCGCGGATAGTTCACGCCCTGCCACGGCCGCGTGATGAATGCACGCGGCGCACCGGGTCGGTCGCCGTCATCTGCGCACACGACCACGAGAAACGGCCGCGGCGAAAGCGGGATGAAGGCCTGGCTGCCGAAAGGATGCCGCTCCACCATGCCGACTTTCAGGGGCGTGGCGTAGGGCTGGCCGCGAAAGAGGTTGACGATCACGTGTCCGTTCGGGCCGGTCGCTTCCAATTTGGCGAGATCGTGATAGCGCTCGCACTTTCCGGCATTGATGGGAAAATGCTCCGCGCCGTCCATCTCGATGACATCGCCGAAGGGGGCGAAGGCCTCGCGGGTGAGCGGTTCGGCGGTGACGATACGGGTCACGCCGCGCCCCTCAGTTTCGCGTGCCGGTTCATGTCCTTGTAGAGTAGGTAGCGGAAATTACCCGGGCCACCTGCATAGCAGGCCTGCGGGCAAAAGGCGCGCAACCACATATAGTCGCCGGCCTCGACCTCGACCCAGTCCTGGTTCAGCCGATAGACCGCCTTGCCCTCCAGGACGTAGAGCCCGTGCTCCATGACATGCGTTTCCGGGAACGGGATCACCGCGCCAGGCTTCAGGGTGACGATGGTGACATGCATGTCGTGGCGCATGTCGGCCGGATCGACGAAACGCGTCGTCGCCCACCTGCCCTCGGTGTCAGGCATCGGCGAAGGCTCGATGTCGGCCTCGTTCGCGAAGATCGGTTCCGGCACGTCGATGCCGTCTACCTTCTCATAGGCCTTGCGGATCCAATGGAAGCGCGCGGGCGCAGCACCTTCGTTGCGCACCGTCCAGCCGCTCGACGGCGGCAGGTAGGCATAGCCGCCAGGCTTCATCACATGCTTCCTTCCGCCCACCGAAACGGCCAGTTCGCCCTCGACCACGAAGAAAACGCCCTCCGCTTCCGGATCGAGTTCCGGCCTCTCGCTGCCGCCGCCCGGCGCGACCTCCATGATGTACTGCGAGAAGGTCTCGGCGAAGCCGGAGAGTGGTCGCGCAATGATCCATGCCCGCGTCTTCTCCCAGAAGGGCAGAGGACTGGTGACGATGTCGCGCATCGTGCCCTTCGGGATCACTGCATAGGCTTCCGTGAAGACGGCGCGATCGGTCAGGAGATCGGTCTGCGGCGGAAGCCCGCCCTTGGGCGCGTAATAGAAGCGGCCGGTCATAGGTTGTTCCTCATGCGGGGAGCAGGTCTTTCAATCTAAGGAGCGCGATGCGTTCGACCTGCCGGCAAGCGGTCGTGAATTCTTCCTCGCTTCCGTTCTTAAGCCGGGCCTGGAATGCCGCCAATATGTCGGCCTTGGTCAGGCCGCGCACGGCGATGATGAAGGGGAAGCCGAATTTCTGGCCGTAGGCATCGTTGAGTTCGGTGAACTTCCGGCGTTCATCGTCGGTCAGCGCGTCCAGGCCCGCGGAGGCCTGCTCGCCGGTCGATGCACTCGTCAGGCGCTTCGCCTGCGCCAGCTTGCCGGCGAGGTCGGGGTGCGAGGTGAGCACGCCGAGCCGTTCCTTCTCGCTCGCCGAACGGAAGACGCGGCAAAGCGCATTGTGGAGGCCGACCGCGCTGTCATGCGATGAACCGAGCTCCAGTTCGTAGGCGCGCTCCGCGATCCAGGGCGAATGCTCGAAGATGCCGCCGAAACGCTCGACGAATTCCGGCAGCGCCATGCGCGAGGGCTTGAGCGCCGGCGCGTGATAGGGATGATGCTCGCGCCAGTGGCGGGCGATGTCGATGCGCCGCGCCAGCCACACCTTGTCATGGCTTTTCACATAATCGACAAAGCGCTTCAGCGCCGCCATGCGCCCCGGACGGCCGATCAGGCGATTGTGCAGTCCGATATTCATCATCTTCGGCCTGCCCGCCTTCCCTTCCGCGTAGAGCGTATCGAACGCATCTTTCAGGTAAGCGAAGAACTGATCGCCCGAATTGAAGCCCTGCGGCGTGGCGAAGCGCATGTCGTTGGCGTCGAGCGTATAGGGGATGACAAGCTGCGGCGGGATCGGATGACCGTGCCCATCATGGTCGAGCCAATAGGGCAGATCGTCGTCATAGGTATCGGAGATATATTCGAAGCCGCCCTCCTCGGCGGCAAGCCGGACCGTGTTCACCGAGCAGCGGCCGTAATAATAGCCGAGCGGCCTCTCGCCGGTCACTTCCGTATGGAGCCGGACCGCCCTGGCGATGTCGGCGCGCTCCACTTCCGGTGCGATATCCTTGAACTCGACCCATTTATTGCCGTGCGAGGCGATCTCCCAACCCGCCTCCTGCATCGCCGCGACCTGGTTGGGCGAACGGGCGAGCGCGGTGGCGACGCCATAGATGGTGACGGGTACGTCGGCTCCGGTGAACAGGTGGAGCAGCCGCCAGAAGGCCGCGCGCGCTCCATATTCGTAGATGGATTCCATGTTCCAGTGGCGCTGGCCTTGCCATTGTGCCGCGCCGACGATCTCGGAAAGGAAAGCTTCGGAAGCGGCGTCACCGTGCAGCACGCAGTTTTCGCCGCCCTCCTCGTAGTTCAGCACGAACTGGACTGCGATATGCGCGCCACCCGGCCATTTCGCATCGGGCGGATTGGCGCCATAGCCGCGCATGTCGCGCATATAACGCGCGGGGCCGCCGCTTTTCTTCTGTTCCGCCATCGCCTCACCTCTTTCCCGCACGATAATCGAAAGGAGAACGGGTTCATTCCCTCGAAAAATTTGAAAGTCTTTTTGTGGCCGACCCCTTCGCCAGCGTCTATGCATTGGCCTATCGTGATCCACAATCGACGGCAAGAAAGCCGCTAGTGGAATGAATTTGACATTCGATACGAGCTTGATGTCGGGCTGGAAATCGAATGTCAAATTCGAAAATTCCACTAGAATCATAAACTTGCCAGTGGTTCTTTTGTTTCCAACATTTGCCTCGCGCCCGATACAAATGGGATGCAAATGTTGGAAACGAACCACTGGACTGAATGGGAGAGGAAAGGCCATGGCGAGTGCCGGTGCCGGCAGGCTGACCACGCATGTGCTCGATACCGCACTGGGCAAACCCGCCGCAGGCCTCCCGGTGACGCTCTATCGCATCGAAGGCGAACGCCGCACCGAGCTTGCCTCCGCCGTCACCAATGCGGACGGACGCTGCGACAGGCCGCTTCTCGAAGGCGATGCATTCCGCGCCGGCGAATACGAACTGCTGTTTGCCGCTGGAAACTATCTCCGGAAGACGGGCCTGACGCTGACCGAACCGCCCTTCCTCGACACCATCCCTATCCGCTTCGGCATGACCGGCTCCGGTCATTATCACGTGCCGCTTCTTCTATCGCCTTTCGGCTATTCGACCTATCGGGGGAGTTAATGATGAAGACCCGCTCCGAGATACGCTTCATCCTGAACGGCGAGGATGTCAGCCTCGCAAAAGTCGCCCCGGACGAAACGCTGCTCGATTACCTACGCCTCCGCCGTTCGCTCGTCGGCACCAAGGAAGGTTGCGCGGAAGGCGATTGCGGTGCCTGCACCGTGCTGGTGGGCCGCCTTACGCCGGACGGCCTCGTCTATGAAAGCGTCAATTCCTGCATCCGCTTCCTCGGCTCGCTCGACGGCACCCATGTCGTTACCATCGAACATCTCGCCCCGGCCTCGGGCAAGCTGCATCCCGTCCAGCAGGCGATGGTCGATTTTCACGGTTCGCAGTGTGGTTTCTGCACGCCGGGCTTCGTCATGTCGCTCTATGCGCTCTGGATGCAGGAGCCCAACCCGTCGGACCAGCGCATAGAGAAGGCGCTGCAGGGCAATCTCTGCCGCTGTACCGGCTATGAGCCGATCGTGCGCGCGGCCCATGCGGTCTCGTCCTATGGGGATGCCGGCAAGGATCCTCTGGCCGTCGAGCGTGCCTCGGTCGCCAACCGGCTGAAAGCCATGCGCGACGGCGCCCGTATAGAGATCGGAACGGGTACGAAACGTTTTTACGTGCCGGCTTCGGTCGACGATCTGGCCGATATTCTCGACGCCGAGCCGAAGGCGAGGATCGTCGCGGGCTCCACCGATGTTGGGCTTTGGGTGACGAAGTTCATGCGCGAGATCGCACCTGTCGTCTTCATCGGCCATCTGGACGAGTTGCGCCAGACATCCGACAAGAATGGCGTACTGACCATCGGCGCCGGTGTCTCCTATACGGAAGCGTTCGATCTGCTTGCCGGCCGGATCCCTGCGCTCGCCACGCTGATCGACCGGATCGGCGGCGAGCAGGTGCGCAACATGGGTACGGTCGGCGGCAACATCGCCAACGGCTCGCCCATAGGCGACACGCCGCCGCCGCTGCTCGCGCTCGGCGCGACGCTGACGCTGCGCCTGGGCAAGACGCGGCGCACGATCCCGCTTGAGGAATTCTTCATCGACTACGGCAAGCAGGACCGGAAGCCCGGCGAGTTCGTGGAGGCGGTGCATGTTCCCCTCCCCGCCGCCGAAAGCCGCTTCGCAATCTACAAGATCACCAAGCGCCGCGACGAGGACATCACCGCCACGCTCGGCGCTTTCAGCCTGACGCTCGATGCAAGCGGCACGGTCGAAAAAATCCGCATCGCCTATGGCGGCATGGCGGCAACGCCGAAGCGGGCACGGACGGTCGAAGCCGCCCTTGCCGGCAAGCCATGGACGCGCGAGACCGTCGATGCAGCACTGGCAGGGTATGAAAAAGACTTCAGCCCGCTTACCGACATGCGCGCCTCGGCGGAATATCGTATGCTGGCGT
>JBDZVC010000571.1:0-2270 GCA_040255475.1 Phyllobacteriaceae bacterium
GCCTTCGAGATCCTGCTCAACGGCAATACGGGCGACCAGATCGCCATGGTCTGGCAGCGGACACTCGCCAAGCTCGGCATCGAGGCGTCGATCCGCAGCGCCGATACCGCGCAATACCAGCAGCGCATATCGACCTATGATTTCGATGTCATCCTGCAGAATTACCCGTCCTCGCTGTCGCCCGGGACCGAGCAGATCGGGCGCTGGGGTTCAGCCGCGCGCGACCTCGACGGCACCTATAATTTCGCCGGCGTCGCCGACCCGGCCGTGGACGCGCTGATCACCGACCTCCTCCAGGCTCGCACGGAAGACCAGTTCGTCACCGTTGTCCATGCCTTCGACCGGGTGCTTCTGAGCGGCTTCTACGTCGCGCCGCTCTACCATCCGCCGGCGCAATGGGTTGCCCGTTGGAAGGATTACGAGCATCCTGAGAAGACATCCCTATATGGCTACCAGTTCCCCACGTGGTGGAAGCGTCAATAGGAAGGTCTGACAATGAATGCCGGCAAGGAAATCACCATCGACGTCGTCTCCGACGCGGTCTGCCCATGGTGCTTCGTCGGGCAGAAGCGGCTCGACAGGGCTGTCGCGTCCCTGCCGGACATCGATGTCGCCATACGCTGGCGGCCGTTCCAGCTCGACCCGACCATTCCGCCCGAGGGCAAGGACCGAAAGGAATATATGCGGGCGAAGTTCGGCGACGGCGACCGGCTGCAGCAGATTCACGCAAGGCTCGAGGAAACGGGCGCAGCGGAAGGCATCGCCTTCGATTTCGACGCCATAAAAGTCTCGCCCAACACGCTCGACGCGCACCGGCTGATCCGCTGGGCGGCGAGCGACGGCGACGAAGTCCAGGGCAAGGTGGCGCGGCGGCTGTTCCAGCTTTATTTCGAAGAAGGCCAGAATATCGGCAACCATGAGGTGCTGATCGAGGCGGCGCGCGAAAGCGGCATGGACGAAGCGGTGGCGCGCACGCTTCTCGCCACCGACGCCGACAAGGAAGAGGTCCGCACCGAGATCGCCACCGCCAGCCGCATGGGCATTACCGGCGTGCCCTGCTTCCTCATCGAGGGGCGCTATGCGGTGATGGGCGCACAGGAGACGGCAGCGCTCGCCGACGCCATCCGCAAGGTGTCCGAAGCCAAGGAACGCGGCGAACTGGACAGCACGGCGGGGTGAGGACCGGCCGCTTCTTCCCTACGCCGCCACTTTCTCGGCCAGCCGCGCCAGTTGAGTCACCACGACCGCCGAGCCGGAGAGCCGCTTTTCCGCCGTCGGCCAGTCGCGTACGAAGACGACGCTCTGGTCGGGTCGGATTTTCGCCAGCGAGCCCTGCTCGCCGATGAAGCGCACCAGCGCCACCGGATCGGAAAACTCCTTGTTGCGGAAATGGATGACCACGCCTTTCGGCCCGGCATCGAGCTTCTCGATATTGGCGCGATGGCAGAGGATCTTGATGTAGACGATCTTCAGGAGATGCTCGACTTCCTGCGGCAGCGGGCCGAAGCGGTCGATGAGTTCGGCGCCAAACGCGTCGATATCCTCGGCATTCTCGATTTCCGACAGCCGCCGGTAGAGCGCCATCCTAAGCTGCAGATCGGGCACATAGCTCTCCGGGATCATCACGGCAGTGCCGATGGTGATCTGCGGCGACCAGCCGGCTCCGGCCGGCTCGTCCGCGCCGCGCAGTTCGGCCACCGCCTCCTCCAGCATCTGCTGGTAGAGCTCAAAACCGACTTCCTTGATATGGCCGGACTGCTCCTCGCCGAGAAGATTGCCGGCGCCGCGAATGTCGAGGTCGTGGCTGGCAAGCTGGAAGCCGGCGCCGAGCGTGTCGAGCGATTGCAGCACCTTCAGCCGCCGCTCCGCCATGCCAGTGAGCTTGCGCCTGGCGGGCAACGTGAACAGCGCATAGGCGCGCAGCTTGGAGCGCCCAACCCTCCCGCGAAGTTGGTAGAGCTGCGCCAGCCCGAACATATCGGCCCGGTGCACGATCAGCGTGTTGGCGGTCGGGATGTCAAGGCCGGATTCGACGATGGTGGTCGAAAGCAGCACATCGTACTGGCCGTCATAGAAGGCGTTCATGATGTCGTCGAGTTCGCCGGCCGGAAGCTGCCCATGCGCCACCGCGACCTTCAGCTCGGGCACGGATTGCGACAGGAAATCGTGGACTTCCGCGAGGTCCGAAATGCGCGGCACGACATAGAAGCTCTGCCCGCCGCGATAGCGCTCGCGCAGAAGCGTCTCGCGGATCACCAGCGCGTCGAAGG
>JBDZVC010000572.1:0-2269 GCA_040255475.1 Phyllobacteriaceae bacterium
GCTTGCCATCGGCGGAAAGGCCGCTGCGGATCGCCGGCAGGAGATCGTCGACGTCGTAGTCCGAGCCGAGATTGTCGAGCGGCAGGAGCCAGCTCTGCTTCGCCCAGATCGGCACCTCATAGGTGCCGATGGTCATGACGTCATATTGCCCGCCCTTGGTGGCGATGTCGGTCGTCACCTTCTGGCGCAGCACGTTCTCTTCCAGCGTCACCCAGTTCAGCTTGATGTCCGGGTTCGCCTTGGTGAAGTCGTCCGTCAGGCCCTGCATGCGGATCATGTCGCCATTGTTGACGGTGGCGATGGTGAGCGTCGTTTCGGCGCGCGCGAAACCGGCCATGGCCAGAACGGAACACGCGCCGAGAATGAGCGATTTCAGTTTCATCGATATCCTCCCACACAAATGCAATCTGTGAGCAATTGCCTTGTTAATGAGCAATTATTCAACAAGAATGACGAATGTCAACCCGCATTCGTTGCTGCGCTGCCGCAAATCTCCTCCCAGAAGGTGCCAATAGACGGGCAGAGCCCCCATAACTCGTTGTTTTAGCAAGCTGCCCTGCCTTCTGATTCAATCTGGTGCACTGCACGCCCGCGTCCCTTTTCAAATATCTGCCCTTGAACAGGGCATTTGCTCTGCCGTAGGCTAAGCACTGGAGTGAGCGAGGCGGCGATCTTTCGACTGCCGCTCTTGCGGCGACAGATCGGCAATGGCAAAGCGGAGAGGGGCAGGGATCCGGGCATGAACGGGCGCCAGGAAAGCGGCAATTCAAGCAGGCTCGACGACGCGGCGCGCGCCGGCTGGCTCTATTACGTCGCCGGCAACACGCAGGACCAGATCGCCGCCAAGCTCGGCGTCTCGCGCCAGTCGGCGCAGCGCCTCGTCTCGCTCGCTGTTTCGGAGGGATTGGTCCGGGTCCGTATCGATCATCCGATCGCCAATTGCCTCGAACTGGCGGGGCGGCTGAAATCGCGCTATGCGCTCGACCTCGCGGAAGTCGTGCCGAGCGACCCGGATTCGCCCTCGACCACCATCGGCGTCGCGCAAGCCGCCGCCGCCGAGATCGAGCGACGGCTTTCCTCACCCGAGCCGATCGTCATGGCGCTCGGCACCGGGCGCACGCTGAAGGCGGCGGTCGAGCAGCTACCGGCGATGGAGTGCCCGCAGCACAAGGTCGTGTCGCTCACCGGCAATATCGCGCCGGACGGATCGGCCGCCTTCTACAACGTCATCTTCACGCTCGCCGACACGGTCAAGGCGCGCAGCTTCCCGATGCCGCTGCCCGTCATCGTCTCCTCGCCGGAGGAACGGGCGATGCTGCTTTCCCAGCCGATGATCCAGCCGACGCTGGCATTGGCCGCGCAGGCCAACGTCACCTTCATCGGCCTCGGCGATCTCGGGCCGAACGCGCCGCTTTATGAGGACGGGTTCATTACGGAAGCGGAACTGAAGGCGCTGCAGAAGGCCGGCGCAGTCGGAGAGATCGTCGGCTGGGCCTTCGACCGCGACGGACGGATGATCGAAGGCATCACCAACGACCGCGTGGCGTCGGCGCCGATCCCGTCGCGCGAAAAGTCGCTGGTGGTGGCGCTCGCCATGGGCGAGAAGAAGCTGCCCGGCATCCGCGCCGCCGCCAACCGGCGACTGGTCAACGGACTGATCACCGACGAGAGAACCGCGGCGGCATTGCTGGAGGGGTGAGGCTTACGGGCGCTATTTTGCCATACGCTCCCCCTCTCCGTCGTGCCCTTCGGGCACGCCACCTTTTTCCTCGCTCCCTTCAGAGGAGAGGTGTCGAGCTCCCGGTCCGGCCTTTTGGCCGGCCCGAGGACAGGCTCCGCAAGACGGGAGGGGTTCGGGCTACCCGCCCGCACCTACCTTCACCGAAATATCCCCCAGCGGCGGCGCCTGCTTGATGAGCCCGCGCTTCACCAGGAAATCGCCGAAGCGCCGGTAGCGCTCGGCGTCGAATGCGGCCGGGCTCTTGGAGAAGCGCGGCAGCGTGTCCTGCCATGCCTGTTTGTTGAGAGCATCGTTCAGGTCCGGATAGGCGGCGATGAAGGCCTGCCAGGCTTCGTCGGGATGGTTGGTCAGCCAGAGTGCCGCCTTTTCCACCGCCGCGAGGAAGCGCGGCAGCCGGGGATCGCGCGCGAGTTCGGGCCGCGTGATGTAGATCAGTTCGTCATAGGGCGGCACGCCGTGCTCCTCGGGATAGAAGGCACGGCCGGGATGGCCGGCAAGCCGCATCTGCGTCAGCTCGAAATTGCGATA
>JBDZVC010000573.1:0-2261 GCA_040255475.1 Phyllobacteriaceae bacterium
ACCTTCGACAATGGCGTGACGGTGAAGCTTCCCGAAGAGGGCGAGGATCAGGCGATCGCCGATCTCGCGCGTCTGGATAAGGAACATAGCCTGCTTTCGCGCGATATCGTCGCCGTCGATATGCGGCTGGAAAACCGCCTCTTCGTCCAGTTGTCGCCGGAGGCGGCCGAGGCGCGCGCGGCGGCGGTGAAGGAGCGGACCAAGCAGGCCAAGAAGTCGGGGCGTGACGTATGAATTGGCTCGGCGCACAGAATGACATGGCAGCCCATCGTTCGGGTATCGTGACGGTACTCGACATCGGATCGAGCAAGATCTGTTGCATCATCGCCAAGCTGAAGCCGTGCGAGGAGAGCCAGAGGCTGCCGGGGCGTACGCACCGCATGCGCATCATCGGCATCGGGCACCAGAGGTCGCGCGGTGTGAAGTCTGGCGTCGTGGTCGATCTCGACCGGGCGGAGCAGGCGATCCGGCTGGCGGTCGATGCGGCCGAGCGGATGGCCGGCCTCACCATCGAATCGCTGATCGTCAACCTTTCCGCCGGACGGCTCAGGAGCGAGACGTTCTCGGCCAGGATCAATCTCGGCGGCCACGAGGTCGACCAGAGCGACATCAGGCGCGTGCTTGCCGCCGGTGCCCGGCAGGCGCTTTCCGGCGACCGGCAGGTGGTGCATTCGCTGCCCGTCGCCTTCTCGCTGGATGACGAGCGGGGCGTGCGCGATCCGCGCGGCATGATCGGCGACGTGCTCGGCGTCGACATGCACGTGCTTTCGGGGGTTGCCGCGCCGCTGCGCAATCTCGAACTTGCCGTCAACCGCTGCCACCTCTCCGTCGAGCGGATGGTCGCGACGCCTTACGCCAGCGGCCTGTCGGCGCTGGTGGACGACGAAGCGGAGATGGGCGCGGCCTGTATCGACATGGGTGGCGGCACGACGACGCTTGCTGTCTTCTCGGAAGGCAAGTTCGTGCATGCCGACGCGATCGCGATCGGCGGCAACCATGTGACGCTCGATCTGGCGAAGGGACTGTCGACCAGGCTCGACGACGCCGAGCGGCTGAAGGTCATGCACGGTTCGGCGCTGCCGGCCAGCAACGACGATCGGGACATCATCACGGTTCAGCCGATATCGGGCGACGAGACGGAAGCGCCTTTGCAGGTACCGAGGGCAGCGATGACCCGGGTCATCCGGGCGCGTATCGACGAGACGCTGGAGATGATCCGCGACCGCCTCAACCAGTCGGGTTACGGAAACAACGTAGGCAAGCGCGTCGTGCTCACCGGTGGCGCCAGCCAGCTTGTCGGCCTGCCGGAGGCGGCACGGCGCATTCTTGGACGCAGCGTGCGCATCGGCCGTCCGCTCGGCGTGGCGGGCCTGCCGGAGGCGGCCAAGGGGCCTGCCTTTGCGGCGGTGGTCGGGCTGATGATCTACCCGCAGGTCGCGGGTCTCGAAGGTCGCTTCAGCGCACGGGCATTCAGCCAGCGTATGACCGGAACGGGCGGGCGGCTCTCCCGGATGAGTCAGTGGTTGAGGGATAGTTTCTAGTAACAACGGGGATAGCCCCAAAGGCGGCCGCAGCGGCGATGCGGCAGACAAAGGGAAAAGGACGAGGATAATGACGATCAATCTGCAGAAGCCGGATATCACCGAGCTCAAGCCACGCATCACCGTGTTCGGTGTCGGCGGCGGAGGCGGCAATGCCGTCAACAACATGATCACGGCGGGGCTTCGCGGAGTGGAGTTCGTCGTTGCCAACACCGATGCGCAGGCGCTGACCATGACCAAGGCCGAGCGGCTGATCCAGCTTGGCGCGCATGTCACGGAAGGTCTCGGCGCGGGCTCGCAGCCAGAAGTCGGCCGCGCGGCGGCGGAGGAATGCATCGATGAGATCGTCGATCACCTCTCGAACACCCATATGTGCTTCGTCACCGCCGGCATGGGCGGCGGCACGGGCACGGGGGCTGCGCCGGTCGTGGCGCGGGCGGCGCGCGAGAAGGGTATCCTCACCGTGGGCGTCGTCACCAAGCCTTTCCATTTCGAAGGCCAGCGCCGCATGAAGACCGCGGACCTCGGCATCGAGGAATTGCAGAAATGCGTTGATACCCTCATCGTCATTCCCAACCAGAACCTTTTCCGCATCGCCAACGACAAGACCACCTTCGCCGACGCCTTCGCCATGGCGGACCAGGTGCTCTATTCGGGCGTCGCCTGCATCACCGACCTGATGGTCAAGGAAGGCCTCATCAATCTCGACTTCGCCGACGT
>JBDZVC010000574.1:0-2257 GCA_040255475.1 Phyllobacteriaceae bacterium
TAGGTGCCGGCCTGCACCGCGCCATAGGCGCCGGCGGTGCCTACCGCGATCAGGTCGCCCGATTCCAGCGCCGGCAGGTCGCGCCCAAGCGCCAGGTAGTCGCCCGTCTCGCAGACCGGCCCCACCACATCCACGATCCTATGTATGGCGTCGGGCGCCGGCTCCATAACCGGGCGGATATCGTGCCAGGCGTCATAGAGCGTGGGCCGTACGAGGTCGTTCATGGCGGCATCGACGATCAGGAAATCCTTGCCGCCGCCATGTTTCATGTAAATGACTTCCGAAACCAGTATCCCCGCATTGCCGACAATCAGCCGCCCCGGCTCGAACATCACCTTCAGCCCGAGCGGCGCGATGTTCTTGCGCACGATTGCCGCATAGGCGTCGGGCAGCGGCGGCGGAGTGTTGTCTGTCCGGTACGGGATGCCGAGCCCGCCGCCGAGATCGACATGGCGGATATCGTGCCCATCGGCCTTCAGCGCCGTGGCAAGTTCGGCCAGAAGCCTGAAAGCGTCGTCGAAAGGCTGCAATTCGGTGATCTGGCTGCCGATATGCATATCGACGCCGACCACTTCGATGCCCGGCAGCGCGGCGGCGCGACGATAGATGTCCCGCGCATGCCGCAAGGGGATGCCGAACTTGTTCTCCGCCTTGCCGGTAGCGATCTTGCGGTGCGTACGTGCGTCGACGTCGGGATTGATCCGGAGCGACACGGGCGCAATTCTGCCGGCCGCCACGGCGCGTGCCGACAAAAGGTCGAGTTCCGGTTCGGATTCCACGTTGAAGCAATGGATGCCTACGGAAAGGGCCAAATCGATCTCGCGGGCGGTCTTGCCGACGCCGGAAAAGACAATTTTTTCAGGAGGGACTGACGCGGCCAGCGCGCGACGCAATTCGCCTTCCGAGACGACGTCGGCGCCGGCGCCGAGCTTCGCCAATGTCCGGATAACGGCCTGGTTCGAATTCGCCTTGAGCGCGTAGCAGACGAGCGCGTCCATGTCGGCGAAGGCGTCGGCGAAGACGGTATAGTGCCGTTTCAAGGTAGCGGTTGAATAGCAGTAGAACGGTGTGCCGACCTGAGCCGCGATCACGGGCACCGGAACGTCCTCGGCGTGGAGCACGCCGTCGCGGTAGTGGAAGTGATTCACGAAAGCCCCCGTATGGAATTTTGTGGGGAAATTAGTCGATAAGACGGTCGAGGAAGAAGCGTTTGTCCTTCTCCGGTTTCTGCGGCTCGGGCGGCAGCGGCGTCTTTTTCTGGTCCTGCGCTTCCTTGCGCGCCTCGACCGCCGCCTCATAGGGCGTGTCGAGTTCGGTCGGTCGCCTGCCGCAGGCGGTCGCCAGAAGCGCGCTGGCGCCGAGTAATGCGAAAGAAGCCATCAGCCTGCGCCGGTTCATGGAATTGTCCGTTTGCGAATTCGATTGAAGCTGTTTAGCGGACTTTGCCCGGACGCGCACCCTGTTTCAACCGCTTGCGCCAATAGCGGATCTGACGCCGCACCTCGGCCGGCGCGGTGCCGCCGAAAGAGGTTCTGCTCCTGACCGAATTTCGCACGGAAAGGACGGAATAGACGTCGTCGGTGATGGCCGGATGGATCGCCTGCAGTTCCGCCAGCGGCAGCTTTTCCAGCCCGCATTTCCTCTCTTCGGCGAGCGCTACGGCGCGGCCGGTGACGTGATGCGCCTCGCGGAACGGCAGCCCGGCTTCGCGTACCAGCCAGTCGGCGAGGTCGGTCGCGGTGGAATAGCCGGCGCCGGCGGCCTTCTTCATCGTGGCGGCGTTGACGGCGAGGTCGCCGATCATGCCCGTCATTGCCGCCAGCATCAGGTCGAGCGTCTCGGCTGCGTCGAAGACCGCTTCCTTGTCCTCCTGCATGTCCTTGGAATAGGCGAGCGGCAGGCCCTTCATCACCGTCAGCAGCGCGACCAGATGGCCGTTCAGCCGACCCGTCTTGGCGCGCACCAGTTCGGCGGCGTCCGGATTCTTCTTTTGCGGCATGATCGAAGAGCCGGTGGAGAAGGAATCCGACAGGCGGACAAAGCCGAATTGCGGCGTTGACCAGATGACGATCTCCTCGGCCATGCGCGACAGATGCACGCCCGCGATCGAGGCGAGAGCCAGGAATTCCAGCGCGAAATCGCGGTCGGAGACCGAATCGATGGAGTTGCGCGTCGGCTCGCGGAAGCCGAGTTCCTTCGCCGTCATGTGCCGGTCGATCGGAAAGCCGGTACCGGCGAGCGCGGCGGCTCCGAGCGG
>JBDZVC010000575.1:0-2251 GCA_040255475.1 Phyllobacteriaceae bacterium
GTCGCGGATCGCCTCGTCCTCGGCCGCCTTCAGATCGTCCGCGCCGATCGTCTTGTCCTCGAAGAAGGCCTTGCGCGCCGCCTTCACCGAAGCCGGCCTCAGCAGGCTGCCGACGTGATCTGCGCGGAAGGGCGGTGTGGGCATGGTCTTTCTCCTCGATCTGTACCGGCGGCCGAAGCCTCGTTTCTCCTTCGTAGGAGGGCGGGACGGACCGCGCAAGCCGCGATTGCCGTTCGCGGCTTTATGCCAGGCGGGGTGGCCGCTATAGTGGCCGGACCCGCCATGGAGAAGCCGATGAAGCGCTCGACCGTCAACCAGATCATCCGCGAGGCCGACGATTTCATCCGCTCCTTCGGCTACCGGCTGCCGCCCTTCGCCTATTGGAGGCCGGCGGAGATGAAGGCACGCAGCCGGGAGATCGGCGGCATCGTCGCAAGCCGCCTCGGCTGGGACATCACCGACTACGGACGCGGCGATTTCGCCGGCCTCGGCCTGTTCCTCTTCACCGTCCGCAACGGGCAGGCCGCGGACCTCAAGAAGGGGCGCGGCATGCTCTATGCCGAGAAGATCATGATTTCCCGCCGCGACCAGCTTTCGCCCATGCACCGCCATGAGATAAAGGCGGAGGACATCATCAATCGCGGCGGCGGCACGCTGGCGCTGAAGCTTTACATGTCCGCGCCCGACGGCTCCATCGACAAGCGGGCGCGGGTCTCAGTGCCGACCGACGGCGTGGCGCGATCGCTCGAACCGGGCGGCGTCCTCCGGCTCGGCCCCGGCGAGAGCGTGACGCTGCTGCCGGGCGTCTGGCACGCCTTCTGGGCCGAGGAGAAGGACGTGCTGATCGGCGAGGTCTCGACCGTCAACGACGATCTGACCGACAATGTCTTCGCCGAGGCGGTCAGCCGCTTCTCAGAGGTGGAGGAGGACGAGGAGCCGCTCTATCTTCTTGTGTCCGACTACGAAAGATGGCTCGCCTGAGACGGGTCCTGCCGGCGGAGCCATTCGCACGAGGAGGAGATCATGTCCGAAGTCGCCAGCATCGCCGCCGCCCTGTTCCGGCATGTCCCGCACGGCAAGCGCGTGCTCGTCGCCATCGCCGGCGCGCCGGGGGCCGGCAAGTCGACGCTTGCCGCGGCGCTCGCCGAAGCATTGGAGGCCGGAGGCCACAGCGCCGCCGCCGTACCCATGGACGGTTTCCACTATGACGACGCCGTTCTCCGCCGTCTCGGCCTTGCCTCGCGCAAGGGTGCGCCGGAGACCTTCGACTTCGCCGGCCTGGAAAGCCTGCTTCAAAGGCTGAAGCGCGGCGAGGCCGACATAGCCATCCCGCTCTTCGACCGTTCGATGGAGCTTTCCCGCGCGGCCGCCGCCATCGTGCCCGCTGAAGCGAAGTTCATCCTCGTGGAGGGAAACTATCTCCTTCTCGACGAGGCGCCGTGGTCGAAACTCCGCCCGCTCTTCGATTTCGCCATCTTCCTCGACGTGCAGCGCGACGAACTCGAGCGCCGTCTCCTGCAGCGCTGGGTCGAGCACGGCCGCGCCGACGGACCGGCCTGGGTCCAGTCGAACGACATGCCGAATGTCGACCGTGTCCTGACGAAACGGCTGTCGGCCAATCTCGTGGTGCAGGCGATGGTGAGGGACGCGGCGTGAAGGGTGGCGGTGGCTTTTGAAAGCCGTCATGCTTTTACGGACATCCTTCCCATCCTCACCCTTTTGCACCCCACTGTCCGGCAGGACAGAGGGGGCGCGTAGGGGCGCGAAGCTAGCCGCATTTGTCATTGCACACGTTTCATCCTCGCCACGCCCGGTTCTGATGCCGTCTGGCCATTGTTCGATCGGGAAGCGGGCGCGGGGCCTTGCCTTTAGTTAAATTTACTGGCGCAGCCTCGCCGCGCCCGCCGGCGTTCTTGCCTCATCTCTGGGCGGCATTCCCGCCGCCGGCCGGATCGAGGCCCGGGCCTGGGGGTTCATCCCCCAGCGGCGTTACCGTAACGTCACCGGCCCGGCGCCGCTGCCCCCCACACTCATCCGCTTCATGACCCGTGTTCCCGCGAGAGCGGTAACGGCGATTGTAGCGGAGTTCGGAAGAGCGTGGATAAAGGAAGGCGAAGAAAATTCGCCTATGCAGGAATGTGAAGGGTTTGGGAGCCAGACAGGCGCAGGTTTATCCACGTCCTGTCCGGCCCGGCACCCCTCATCCGACCGAGCTTCGCTCGGCCACCTTCTCCCACAAGGGGCGAAGGGG
>JBDZVC010000009.1:0-53881 GCA_040255475.1 Phyllobacteriaceae bacterium
GACCCTGGACCTGGCCGAAGCTGTTGCTCGCAAGCGTGATCTCGAGGCAGCTGTCTTTGGCGAACCGGTAGAACACCTGCAGCACGAGCGCGTGGAGCACCGCGACAAAGGCGATGTCGACGTCGCTCCCCAGCGCAGTGCGCAGCGCCAGCGTCTTCTGCGCGGTGAGGTCGAAGACGAGGCGATCGGGCAGAGGCTTGATGCCTTCGTCCTCGGGCTCTTCGGCTTCGGAGGTTTGGCTCAGAGAACGGCCATTGATGACGACGGCGTCCGCCTCGTCCACGTTCGATGTGTCGACATCCTCGCCGTTGGCGCCTTCGTCATCCTCGTCCGTCTCCGCCTGCGGTTCATCTTCGGGGCGGATGAACCCGGCTTCCACTTGAAGCTTGCCATTGACACCAAGCGCGACGAACACACCAGCGATCGCCTTCTGCGCCGGGTCGTAGACATATGGTCGGTCGGCGAACGCATCGAGTTCGGCACCGAGCTCATCGAGCTTGTTTTCGATCTCCTCGTCAGCTTCCTCCATCTCGGCATACTTTTCGTCGAGCGCGTCATACTCGGCCTTCACCGCGTCGTGACGGGCGATTTCCTCCGCACTCATCTCTTCCGGTTCGGCATAGACGCGCCGCATGCCGGAGGTATGGCCATAGGGAAAGCTGATCGCCGCTTCGACCCATTTCCAGCCATCGGTGCGAACCGCCTCGGCATCGACCTTCAGCTTTTCGAAGACCAGCTGCTCGAGAAGAGCCGCATCCTGGAACCAGCCGCCGGAGTCCTGCTCGAAGAGGTCGCGCAGGATGACGCCTCCGGCAGCCTCATAGGCCTCTGCACCGACATAGACGGCGCGGCGATCGTCGGCGCGAACCGTGGTTTCCGTCAACAGCCGCCGGATATAGTAGGGTTCCTGCATATGCGAATTGTCTGATATACGCTCCCAGACCTGCTCCTGGCGGGCATGGTCCTCCGAGATCGAGAAGGCCATGAGCTGCTCGAGACGGATCTCGTCCTGTTCGTAGAGATCGAGCAGTTTTGGCGAGACGTTGGCGAGTTTCAGCCGCTGCTTCACCGTGTTGGGCGACACGAAGTACCGGGCGGCGATCTCCTCGACATCAAGCCCCTGCTCGCTGAGCGTCTTGAAGGCCCGGAACTGATCGAGCGGATGCAAATTCTCGCGATGGACATTCTCGGCGAGCGAGTCGTCCTCCATGCTCGTCAGCCCGGAACGATTGACGATGCAGGGCGTCGGCGCGGTCTTCGCCATTTCCTTGCGCTTGACCAGAAGCTGAAGCGCCGAGAAACGGCGACCGCCGGCAGGTACTTCGTAGCGACCGGTTTCTTCGCCGTCCTTCATCTCGGGACGGACGTTCAGGCTCTGGATGAGGCCTCGACGCGCAATATCGGTGGCGAGATCCTCGATCGAGACGCCGTTTTTGATCCGTCGGACGTTCTTCTGGGACAGGAACAGCTTGTCGAAGGGGATGTTTTCGGCCTGGTTGAGGGTGATCTTCTGAATGGCGCTCTTTGCCATGGTCAGGTTCTCCATGACGGGCGGCCCGGGGCCTCTCCCCGGACCTCCAAACCCATCGGAAACCCTCCCCGCCCTCCTCTGCCTCTGCCGGCCGCGCTGGCCGAAAAACTGCGACATGGTGCCGGGCTGTTGACGGCGGCGCGTGGGAGCGATGTCCAGAGTCCAGCAAGGTGCGCTATTCATCCGGCTCGGCGATATCGACCCGGCCAGCCTTGCGCAGCGCTTCCAGCATGCGGGCATGGTCCATCAGGATGTGAATAAGCGCCTGCCGGTCCACGGTGACTGTCTTGCTGGTGCTGCGCGTCCGATCATGCCGCTCATGCAGGGTTTCGAACTCGCCCATCGTGGTGTGGAGGCGGAGAAGGGGCCGGCCGCTCATGACCCCGTCCCCTGTTCGGCGGACACGGGCGCCGGGATGCCGGTAATGTACCAGACCTCGGTGCCCACAGCGATGCATTGGACCTCAGCCGCCTCGTAGCCATAGCGGGAGACCATTGCGCCATTGCAGTGGTGAAGATCGAACTTGCCGCCGCGGCCGATGGAAAGGTCGCCGTTATCCGTTGCGAGCGCGGATGCAGTATCGGCTGAACACTCGATGGAAGAGTATGGTTTCAGCATGATGGTTTTCTCCATGACGGCCGTGGGAAAAAGTCCCGACCGGAAACGCCGTCGCGGCGAAAGCCACCCCCTCGATCGAGGGAGTGGCAGTGCTGTCGGACGAAAATGATCGCGGCTGCAACCTGGGCATTTACATTGGGGAGAAGGTGGGTCGCTCCGCATTGACGTGGTATTTCCGGCGCGGCGCATTCGATCGACATCCGCCGCGGCGTTGTCGGTCAGCCGATCGAGGACTCGCAGGTAGGCCGCCTCGTCCGCTCCGGTCCACCGGGTCATGCGACGGTGGTAATGATGTGCTTTTGGCCGTGAACGGATGGTTTCACCCTCCGCACGGTTCCGTAGCGCCTGTTCGAGCTCATGGAGATTGTGGCTTGTTTCGCGCAACCGCGCTTCCATACGAGCAAGCGCCCGGCGCACTTCGTGACAGCTCATCATGGCACATCTCCCGGGTGGCCCCGTATGGTCGCGGCGGTCCAGGTCCAACATCGCGGTCCGTCACGGCGAAAGCGCCGTCCTCCCGGCTCGGAAGGCGGCGCTTTGAAGTGGCGATCATGGAAAACCCGGCAGTACGATTTGCGGATCGCCCGTCGGAGATGGATCAGCAAGCGAGGTCGAGGAGCTTCCTGGCTTTGCCCTCCATCTCCAACCGGACGTCCTGGTGCTGCTTGTCGCGTGCTATCCGGGTGATCCCCTGGACGAAGTCGAAGATGGACGCCGGCGGATGGCCTTCTTCATTGAGGACCGCGTCGATGATCTTCGTGGTCTCGCCTTTCGAGAAGCCGCGCTTGCGCAGGAAGGTCGTGCGATCGTCATCGTCACGAGCGACAATCCGCTCGCGCGCCGCATTGATCCCATTGATGAAGGGCATGGGCGAGGACTCGGCGAACTGGAGCAGCGCCGGCTCGGCTTCGAGCGCGAACCGAGATGCGGCATATTTGGAGTGCCGGATGGTGATTTCCTGGAAGTCCTCGACGCCCCAGAGATTCCTATTCTGGCACACGGCACGCAGGTAAAAGCTTGCGATTCCAAGGGTTTTCGAACCGACCTCGCTGTTCCACGCGTAGAATCCGCGGAAATACAGATCGGGTTCTCCGTTCGGCAATCGGCCGGCTTCGATCGGATTCAGATCGTCGACCAGGAATACAAAGATGTCACAGTCGGAAGCATAAAGCGTCGTCGTATCCGTCGAGACATCGACATGGGGATTGTAGATGTGCGTCGACCAGTCGAGCACGCCCGGCACTTTCCAGCGCGTGTCGCCGGTGCCGTTCCCGGCGATCTTCCGTACCGCCTCTACGAGTTCGTGGTCGAATATCCTCCCGTAATCCGGACCGGTAACCGCCCGAAGCTCGAGACGGCCGTTTTCGATCTCGAGTATCTTGATCTGCTCGGCGCGGTGGTTGAGCAATCCGTGCTGCAGGTTGATGCCTGCGAGCGGCGCTGGCAGCTGACGCAAATAGGCAGCCGGTGCGCCAACGAGGCTGGCGAGTTGGCCGAAACTCCAGTGAGTCGGCGTGACGGGCGCGACGGCGTCCGGTAGCATCAGCGTCAGCCTCTCGGGATTGTCGCGGGACGCCTCGACGCGGATAGCCTCGCTCTCGACGATGCGGGTTTTGCTGCGTTCGGACCGACTCTTAACGGAATTGTGGAGATCGGTCAGCGACAAATAGCGCTCGTCAGCTGGCCGGTTGAACCATTCCGACGACACGCGGCCGATACTCTGGCCCCTGCTGACGTCAACCTTGTAGCCGGTGGGTGCAACACGCGTTGGCGACTGAATTTCCATTTGGGTCATGGGCTTGCTCCGCGACGGACCCCGGAAGCCTCTCTCCCGGTCCAACTCCCGTCCCCACGAACCGGCCTCCCCTCTCCCTCTGCCTGCTTCAGCCCGCGCGAAGCGCGAAGGCACTGCCGCAGCACCCCCCCGCAGCGGAAATCGTATGGAAAGGAGAAAGGCCGGCTCGCTGGCCTCAGCGAAACAGCGCCTACACTCGAATATTGCGAGGGTTGCGTCGCCGATGAAACCGTGAATCAATGAGGCGGGGGGTGTGGCGGCGTCCGGAGCAATGGAGGCCATGCGACGGTACAAACTTGCTGACCAGGTGATCGAGGAGACCGCGCCGGATCTGCAAGGTTTGCTCGCGGACGCTTACCGACGACGGATTCGACCGGTTTGTCTCTGCAAGGAAGTCGGGCTTCCGATGTACATCGCCCAAATTGGCGAACAATACATCGTCAAACGGATGCCGCTTTCCGGCGGCGAGCACGATCCCACCTGCCCTTCCTACGAACCGCCGGACGAACTGTCCGGGCTGGGCGTGCTGATGGGCAGCGCGATCCAGGTCGACCCGGAGAGCGGCATGTCTGCGCTGAAGGTTGACTTCAGCCTGACCAAGCTTGGGAGGCGCGCCGCGCCGGTTACGGGAACGGGCGAATCCGATACTGTCGCCGGCGAGACGAAGAGACTCTCACTGCGTAGCCTATTACATTATCTCTGGCACCAGGCCGAGTTGACGGCGTGGACGTCGCGATGGGCGGACAAGCGTCACTGGTGGAATATTCGCTGGCACCTGCTAGAGGCCGCTGGCCAGATGATGGTCAAGGGCGGAACGCTGAGCGAAATCCTCTTTATACCGGAACCGTTCCGGGCCACGGACAAAAGCGCGATCGAAAAGCGTCGGACCGCTGCACTTGTACCTGCCCTTCCGCCGAAGAGCGGACCGCGCAAATTGATGATCCTGGTCGGCGAGGTGAAGGATTTCGCACCGACCCGGAATGGCCACCGATTGATTGCGAAACACCTGCCGGATTTTCCGCTTATCCTGGACGAGGGTTTTTATCGACGTCTCCAGGGGCGTTTCGCGAACGAGTTGGCGTTGTGGGGCGCCGATGAAGCTTCCCACCTGATCGCAATTGCCACGTTCGGGTTGTCGCCTGCCGGTCTCGCGTTGATCGAGGATATGGCGCTGATGGTCGTCGCCGAAAACTGGGTACCCTACGAATCCGCTTACGAGAAGAAGCTGGTCGACACACTGGCCAAGTTGCGTGAGCGTAGCGTCAAAGGACTACGTTACAACTTGTCGGCCGAAAAACCGACCGCGGCGGCAATTTTGCAGCGTCCATCGCAGCCAATTGCGCTCTATGTTGTTCCACCCTCAGCCGACGGGGCTTATGAGGAAGCGCTAGACGACTTGATAACATCGCGACCGGAGATTGGCGCCTGGATCTGGCGCACTTCCGATGGCGACATGCCTTCTCTACCTCGCACCTAGATACGATTGGCCAGCTGAGATGCGACGACCCAGGACGTGGTGCGCAGCCATGCTGCGCCAGGTCGGCGTCGGCCTGCCGTCGCGTATTGCTTTCACTGGGCAGGTCGGCGAGTAGGCGGTCGCCGGCGCCGGGATGATGGTGATGGTTGAGCCGCGTAGAATGCTTCCTACGCAAGGCCCAGCTTGTTCTTCAGTTCGGCGTTTTCTTTACGCAAGCGCTCAGCGAGCATCTTCTTGAGACGCTTGTTCTCCTCTTCGAGCGCGAGCAGATCCTTCAATTCGTCGCTTTCGAACGCCGGGGCTGCTGCCTTTTTCCATTGATAGTAGGTCTGTTCCGAAATACCGGCCTGGCCGACCGCATTCTTGGTCGTAGCGCCGCCGGCAATCGACTTCTCGATCTGCGACAGCTTCTGCGCTCGCTCTTTCTGGGAATAAGTCTTCCGAGGGGCGCGCGTTGCCGGGGCGGATGCTTCAGCCGCCTTGGCCGACTGTCTGGCGCTCTTCCTGACCGTCGGCTGTCTGGCCTCTGCCTTGGCCTTCCTGGGTCGCGAGGCTCTCTTTTTGGGCTCGGCTGTCGTCGGTTTGGTCGGCGCTTCCGCACTGGTCTGTGCTGATTCAGTTTCCTGAGGATCTGGCATGTGTTGCTCCGCTCGCGAGTTATGCTGTGAATTAGCATCAACAACTGTAACTTTAGAGTCAACAAGCTGGCCATCTGGCAACTGCTGCTCTTCATTTCTTGTCTCTGCGGCAATCGCCGACAGGTCAAGGCCGCCCCAGATCGAACGACGGGGTTTCCGAGCGCCGCGCTTGTGCTTTACCTCAACGGTGAACGGCCGTGTCTGGCGCTTCATTTGTCTGTCTGTCCCTGATGAAAGCGGCCCGTGCAACAAGCCACTGCGTCGTACTACTGGAAATACCGGACGCCCACTCCACGGTCGGCATCGCGTTGCTCGCATCGGGCTTTATCGGATTGGCCTGCTCCTAGGCAAGAGCAACTCTCAATGATCACCTGTCACCGCAATCATACGGTCGATGAAAGGCCTGAACCCGGACCGTCAATCGGATGAGCCAGCCAAACTCACCCTGCTGATCCCGAGCGGCGATTTCAACAATGTCCTGATGAGTTGAGAAAGGTGGCGAAGAGCATGGCGGATTTAATTCGTTCATCGAGGCACTCGTCGGGCGTTAGGCTTCTTGCTCTCTGCCCTTTGCGGGCAAATTGTCTTGAAGTCCCGTCGTCAGTTTATTGCCGCGACCGGCGCCAGCCCGCTGCCCGGGCTTCCTGCTCCGAGCAGAACCACCGTTCGCCTTTGCCGGGCGAGATTTGCGTCTGCGCGTAATATTTCTGGCCGGGTACGTGGTAAATGCGTTCTCCCTTCCGGGAGATGTTGCCCTTGATGTTGCACGCGCCCGACTGCTCAGACGCTGCCGCAGGCGACGCGGAAGACGGCGTCAGGGAGACAGTCGGCGAGCTATCGGACAGTTCACGCTGCGCGGCCCTCCACTCCCATGGCGGCTGGGACTCTCCCTGCCAGATACCGATCTTTTCTGCCTTGGCCGCTGATTGCTCCTTTGCGAACGCGCCGCTCGAATAGCGCGGCCAGTCCATGGCGTAGCCGTTTCGGACAAGCCATCTCTGAACGCTCGCGCCGTCCGCCCGTGTGCAGTTGCCGACGAAACGGCCGTACTGGTCTCGCTCGACGAACTTGCAGGTCGTTGGCGAGGATGTTGCCAGCCATCCGTCCAGCGCGTCCGCCGATCTGGCTCCACACCGATATGCCTGGCCGCCGGCATCTGCGCAGAGCTGTGCCGATTCCGGGGCATCGATGCCGTTGAACCGGATCCGCTCACCGTGGATTTCGACGGTGTCGCCATCGATCACCGACGCTCGGCCAACGATCGTTTCCGCATTGCTCGAGACGACAAGCTGCGCGCCATTCAATAGCGGCAGTTCCTCCACGAGACCCGGTCCGAAATATCCGGCAGCGCCGGCGACACCCATGGCGGCGAGGATTGAGAGTATGCCCCCTGCCCTGCGTGGCGTTCGCCGCTGGAAATTCATGACCTTGCCCATCAGTCGATCGGTACCCCTGATTGCCCGATGCGTAACCTGGTAGAAATACCTGAACATGCCGTTTCGGCATCCATTCAAATGACTGCCAGGGTCAGGAGCCTGCAACATGGTATTAACACTCTCGAGGGCGAGCCTGTTGCTATTGAAGGAATCGCTGATCATTTTTGGTGGAGGTCATTTCACCTACAGCCTCTCCCATGCTGCCGAGACTTATTGACGATGGTACCGAAGATCAAACATCTGGCTCTGATACCGCTTCTCCTCCTCGTCACGATCTTCGCAGCTGCGCAACCTGCTTCGGTCCAGCCGTGCGAAGAACTGACGTTCGACGGAGCAAAATTCATCGTGTGCACCGCGAAGCCGGGGCATGACGATCTTCGGCTATTTTGGAAGGACGTCCATGGCGAGCCTTATCGCCGGTTCCCGGCCATAGCCAAGTCGGTCGCCGACGAGGGGCGAACGCTGGTGTTCGCGATAAATGCCGGCATGTATCTGCCCGACTTCTCGCCGATCGGACTCTATGTCGAGAACGGCAAGGAATTGCGGCCCGCCAATACGAAGACGCTGGATGGTCCGCCCGGAAAGGTGCCCAATTTCTACAAGAAGCCGAACGGCGTGTTCTTTCTGAATGACACCCATGCCGGGATCCTCCCGACGGCCGATTATCTGAAGCATCGACCAAAGACGCGGATTGCCACCCAGTCCGGCCCGATGCTCGTCATCAGGAACAAGCTGAACCCCACCTTCATCGCCGGATCGAGCGATCGAACACGCCGCAACGGCGTGGGAGTTTGTGACGGGGGACTGGTTCGCTTCGCGATAAGCGAGGACGCCATAAACTTTCATGATTTCGCGCGCCTGTTCCGCGACCGCCTCGACTGTCCCAACGCGCTGTTCCTGGATGGCGGAAACGGCGTGGGGATATACGAACCCAGCATGGGCCGAAGCGACACGTCATGGCATGGCGGATTTGGCCCCGTCTTCGGCCTTGTAGAATAACTGCGAAAGGCGCGACGCAAGCGCCATATAGGGACTCGAGCACCTCCAGTACACGGCGCAGCGCCTCAACATCCACGTTGCGATTATTGAGGAGTATCGAACAGGACAGTTCCACAGTGCCTTCTTATGCGGCTTTTGATCCACAAGCATGAACACAGGGGGTATCCCACTGGCAGGCTGCACGCCTGCAGCTATGTCTCGAAGGGGGCCGGAAGCCGTCGGTCTGCATTTTTGCGGAAAAGCGGGAAAGCGGTCTATCCCCACCCAAGTCCACAGCAGGCTTCCGATCACCTCGTCATCACTTCGTTCAGATCGTCAAAAACGGTACGAAACTGAACAGCATCAAAATGCCGAAGGCTGCCACGTAGAACGGCATAAGTTCCCGAGTGGCATGGAATATCGACACACGCGCTATCGAGCTCGAGATGAACAGCGTCGTGCCGACAGGCGGCGTGAACAGGCCGATTGCCAGGTTAAGCACCATCATGATGCCGAGTTGCGTCAGGTCGAGCCCGATGGCATTCGCCAGTGGCACAAAGATCGGGCCGAGCAGCAGGATAGCGGCTGGAAGATCTATGAACATGCCGACAATCAGCATGATCAGGTTCATCGCCAGGATAATCAGCCAAGGCTCGCGCAACGTATCGACGCACCATTGCGCGAAAATCTGGGGGATTTGGGCGAAGGTGAGGAGCCAGCCGATGATTGCGGAACCCATGATGACCAGCATGACGACACCGGTGGCGATACCAGCGGACAGGACTGCGCTTTTCAACCTGGCAAGCGTCATGTCACGGTAGACGAAGAGGCCGACGAGCAGAGCGTAGACGGTAGCGATCACCGAAACCTCGGTTGGGGTCGCGAAGCCGAACCGAAGCAGAACGAGGATCAGGATCGGCATGACCAGTGCTGGCCCGGCCTTCAGAGTGAGCCAGCCGAACTTGCTCCACTCGAACGTTTTCCGCTCGTATGGAAAGCTTCTCATCCGGGCAGACAGATTGCAAACCAGCACGAACGCCGCTGTGATCATCAAACCGGGCAGGACGCCCGCGGCGAATAGTGCGCCCACCGACACACCTGAAACCAGCGAATATAGAATGAGCGGGATCGACGGCGGGATGAGGATGGCAATCATCGCCGATGCCGAATTGTTGGCTGCGATGAATCCAGCCGGGTAACCCTCTTTCTTCTGCCAGGGAATAAGCATGGAACCCAGCGCCGTAGCATCTGCCACGGCCGATCCGGATACACCGCCAAACACTGCTGAGCCCACGACCGTGATCGAGGCCAGACCGCCACGATACCGTTGCACGATGGCCCCGGCGAAATCGATGAGATTTCGACCGAGCGTGCCGCTCATCATGAGGCTGCCAGCCAATATGAAGAACGGGAGCGCAAGCATCGGGAACGACTGCGTCTGGCTGAACATCTGCTGGACGACGAGATTCAGCGGGAGGAAGTCGGAGGACAGCACACTCAGACCGGATGCGATGACTAGAACATGCCCGACGGGGACCGACAGCAGGACGAGGACAAAGAATGAGATCGCGAGAACGATAATCATACGATGCTCTCCTCTGCGTTAGGCTCAGGCAGCCCTTGGAGACCGAACAGGTAAATTCGGAGGATGAAGGAGAGGCTAGTCAAGAAGACGCCCGCAGCGAGGAAGACCAGTGCGTAATAGGCGTAGCTGCGGGAGATATGGAGAAGCGAGCTGTATTCAACCGAGACGATTTCGGAGACGTTCAATGCGACCTTGGCGAAAACCAGATAGGTGATTGCGAGAAGCACCTGGATGAAGATTGCTAATAGGCGGCCTGCCCGTGCAGGCAGGGACTGAATGACGAAGTCCACGGCAATGTGAGCGTTATGCTGGGCCGCGAGAATGACCCCGGCCGCAATCATCCACGGGAAGAAATGTTCCGGCAGTTCGTTCAGCCAGTTCAGACCACCGCCTGGCAAGACGTAACGAAAAATCACATTGAGGGTTAGCGCGACCAGCAGGATTCCGGTTGTCACATAGATGACGAATGCCGAAACCTGCTTGATCGCACGGTCCATTCGGTCGGCAAAGGGCAAGATGCGCCCCTCAAGAAATGACGACATCTTGCCCTCCCTGGTAAGTTTCTTACTTGCCTGCGGCCGCAACGAGTTCCTTCACGAAATCGCCGAACGGTTTCGCCTGCCACTTGTCATAGACGCTTGCGGTCGCTTTCCGAAGAGCGTCACGATCCGGGACGTTGACCGTGAGCGATTTGTTCTCCTTGAATTCCTTCAGATATTTTTCGTCGGCCTCCTGCATCAGCTTGCGCTGGAGGACAGCTGCCTCTTTGGCGGCGTCCTTGACCACCTTCATCTGGTCTTCGTTCAACCGTGCCGCGGCAATCTTCGACATCAGGAACGGTGTGCTCTCCCATTTGTGAGAGGACATAGAGATGTATGGCGTCACCTCATAAATCTTGGAGCTGGCAATGTTGGCCAACGGGTTCTCTTGCCCATCCACGACGCCCTGCTGCAAGGCGACATAGAGCTCTGAGAACGCGATCTGTTCTGTCGAAGACCCAAGGGCTTCGAAAATATCGATCGTCATCGGATCCGCAGGCGTGCGGATTTTCATGCCCTTGAGATCGTCCGGAACATTGATCGATTTCTTGGTGTTCGATATCTGGCGTAGGCCATTATCCCACCAGCTCAGTGGAATAATTCCGAGCGGGTCGAACTTCGCTGCCAGCGTCTCGCCGATGCTCCCGTCGAGGAGCTTGAAGACCGAGGCCGTGTCATCGAATAGGAATGGGAGACCCAGTGCACCGACTTCCGGCACAATCCCTGAGACCGGTCCCTGGCTGTTTGCCGTGAAATCTAGACTTCCCGTGCGTAGGCTCGTGAGCATGGCAACGTCGTTGCCAAGCTGTTCCGACCCGGCGACCCGGATTTCAACTTCACCGTTGGTATTCTTCTTGACCAGTTCGGCAAATTTGTCAGCGGCAACAGATCTGGGATTCCCAGGAGCCGCCCCGTGACCGAACGTCATGGTCGTCGCGGATGCTTTTCCGATGATCGCAAAACTTCCGCAAAGCGCAGCGCTTGCTCCGAGAAAAGCCCGTCTGTTCAGATTAATAGTCATCACATTTCCTCCCTGTTACGGCCTATCGCCGTGCCAAAAAATACTCCTCCTACCGATCGTTCTCGGTGGCGTTCACCCCACCCACGACCGTATTGAAGCGCAGATCGCCTTCGTCGACAGACCGTACTGATCGTGCAATGTCGGCAACGCCCCTGCGTCCAGGAATTCATCCGGCAGAGCAATCTGCCGAAAGATGTTCTGGTTGGCACCTTCTCTCATAAGCGTCGTCGCCACGGCTTCGCCTAACCCGCCGATCACTGTATGGTTCTCCGCCACAATCACAGGGCGGCCGAGGCGCGTGCATTCGCGAACGATGGTTTCACTATCCAGCGGCTTGATCGTCGGAACATGAAGCACGCCACAGGAAATCCCTTCCTTGGCCAGTTCCTTTCTCGCCTCGAGCACGCGCATCGTCATGAGGCCGCTGGAAACGAACAGGAAGTCCTGGCCGTCGACGATAATCTTGGCCTTGCCGAGTTCGAACTTGTAGCCGTATTCGTCGAGCACGCGCGGAACCTTGCCGCGCAGCAGACGCATGTAAACGGGGCCTTGATGATCCGCGATCTGGGGAACAGCCTGTTCAATCTCGATGGCATCGGCAGGGTCGACAATCGTCAGGTTCGGCATGCCTCTGAAGATGGCAATATCCTCGGTCGCCTGGTGGCTGGGACCGTATCCCGTTGTCAGGCCGGGCAGCGCGCAGACGATTTTGACGTTCAGCATCTCCTCGGCGATTGCGAGACATATGAAATCGTAGGCCCGACGCGAGGCGAACACCGCATAGGTCGTTACGAACGGAGTGAAGCCTTCCCTGGCCATGCCAGCAGCGGCGCTCATTAACACCTGCTCGGCCATTCCCATCTGATAGAAGCGATCAGGATAAGCCTTCGCGAAGACGTGCAGGTCGGTGTATTTGCTGAGGTCGGCCGTCATTCCGACGATGTCATCGCGTTCCGCAGCCAGTTTGGTCAGCGCGTTGCCGAACGGTGCAGCTATGGTAGGCACATCGTCGCCCGCGATCGAGGCGATCATCGCCGATGTCGTCTTTCGTTCCGACGAGCCGACTGGACGGCGCGGTTCGTACTTTGATCCGCGCAGTGAATGCGTCTGCCGGGAACGCTGTTCGAGAATCCGACTCATTGTGCTCTCCCCTCATCGAGTACCTTGAGGGCCTTTTCCCACTCATCGGGCTCGACTCGAACAAAGTGGGTGATCTCACGGGTTTCCAGGAACGGCACGCCCTTGCACATGGTCGTGTCGCAGATCACCACACGAGGCTGTTTCCCTTTATGATCTCGCGCTCTGTCGAACGCATTCCGCACGGCATCAATGTCGTTACCGTCAACCCGCTGTACGAACCATCCGAATGCGGCAAACTTGTCGGTGATCGGCTCGCTCGACAGCATCTGCGTCGACGGACCGTCGGCCTGCTGATTGTTGAAATCGACGATGGCAATGAGATTGTCGAGCCCGTGATGGGCAGCCGACATCGCGGCCTCCCAGGTCGACCCCTCCCCCAATTCGCCATCCGACATCAGGTTGTAGACAAGCGATGAGGACTTCTTCCGCTTCAGGCCGAGGGCCATGCCGACGCAAATACCGAGACCGTGGCCAAGCGATCCACCAGTGATCTCCATGCCCGGAGTATAGGCCGACATACCCGACATCGGCAGGCGGCTGTCATCTGTGCCGTAGGTCTCGAGTTCGAACTCCGGCAGGATCCCGGCCTCGATCAGAGCAGAGTAGAGCGCGATGGCATAATGGCCGATCGACAGGCAGAAGCGGTCTCTATCTTCCCACTCGGGATCTTCAGGCTTATAGCGCAACGCATGGAAGTAGGAGACTGCAAGCACATCGGCGACGCCGAGCGCCTGCCCGATATAACCTTGGCCCTGGACTTCGCCCATACGCAGCGCGTTTCGCCGGATGCGATAGGCGCGGTCGGGCAAGGAGACGTTTGAGCCTCGATGTTGTTCGTGTGGTGAATCCATTTCGCTTATCCGTGGATCAGCATGCCGCCGTTGACGTCGATGACGGCACCGGTGATGTACGAGGAGAGATCGGAGGCCAGGAACACATAGGCCCCAGCGACGTCCGCTGCATCGCCAAGGCGGTTGAGAGGAATCCCTTTCAGAATTTCCGCCCTCATGGCATCGGTCAGCTTGCCACCCGTAATATCGGTCTGGATCAGGCCCGGCGTGATGCAATTCACGCGGATGCCGTCAGGACCGAATTCACGAGCCATCGCCTTGGCAAGGCCCAAGACGCCTGCCTTGGCTGCGGAATAATGCGGCCCGCCGAAGATGCCGCCCCCACGCTGCGCCGAAACCGACGACATACAGATGATAGAACCCGCCTTGCGCTTCTGCATATGCGGGATAGCCGCCTGGCTGAGGTTGAGCACGCCAGTGAGATTTACGGCCAGAATCTTCTCCCAACCGTCTGATTTGATGTCGAGAAACTTTACCGGAGCAGTGATCCCGGCGTTGTTGCAGAGAACGTCGACCCGACCAAATCGCTCGACGATCTTATCGACAGCCTTCTGGCAGGCCTCCCTATTCGTAACGTCGCAAGCGATACCGAGATGGTTTCCACCTTCAAGGCTATCGGCGGCTTTTTGCGAAGAGCTGGCGTCGAGATCGAGGATGACGACCGTCGCACCAAATTTGGCCATCAGGCGAGCCGTGCTGAGACCAATCCCGCGCTCGCTCGCCGCGCCGGAAATTGCGACAACCTTATCCTTTAGGATCATCTATTCCTCCCGAAAATCGAGAGGAGACTGCCCGATGCAAGGATGAGTCACAAACGCAAGGTTTGCAGCCTAAGGTGAATTGTGCTCATCTATTGAGATGACGCCGTTGCCTTTGTCGCTCATGGCACCTTTCGAGGCTGCAGGTCGATCCTGTTCATTCCGGATAGCCGCGGAAGAGCTCAATCTGACGCCTAGCGCCGTCAGTCATGCGATCCGCAAGCTGGAAACACTCACGGGCGTACGGCTGTTCTTACGGTCTGGCAGAAAGGTCCGATTGACGGCCGAGGGGGAAGCATTACTCGAGCGGGTGCAGGCTGGAATGGAATCGATCAGGGAAGGCCTTGACCTGATTTCCACTCACCAACCGCAGCTGCTCCGGCTCCACTGCGCCCCGAGTCTCGCCGCCCAGTGGCTCACTCCTCGGCTCTCGTCCCTTTTCCGAAATTATCCCTCGTTGGACGTGCGGCTCTCGGCCAATCTTCGGTATGCGGATTTTCCGGCGGCCGAATTCGATGCAGACATCACATACGGTCAGCACGCGAGCGCTGGCTGCATCTCGATTCCGCTCGGCGACGAGACTGTAACGCCGCTTTGCGCGCCTCATCTCGCGCCTCGCATCCGTCAGCCATCCGATCTGCTGCGAGAACGTCTTATCCATAGCGACAACAAACGGGTGCGATGGGTCGATTGGTTTCGCGAAAACAAGATCACAGCTCCCGAAACGACGGGGTCTCGTTTCGACCGGAGCTTTATTGCCATTGCAGCCGCGGCCGACGGCCTTGGTGTTTGTCTGGAATCGACCCGTCTGGCCGAACGGGAACTTCGCGACGGACGCCTCGTGAACCCTTTGGCGTCTTGCTCCTGTTCGGTCCGGTATGTCGGCCACTATTTCGTCTACCCCGAAGGCTCGAAAAACAAGGCCAGCGTTCGGATATTCCGTGACTGGCTCCTGAAGGAACTCGGGCTTCCCGAATTTTAGCAAATCGTCTTTTACTGGACCGCTCTCACAGAACCGCTGCCGATATGCGTGATCAAGCGCGTTGAACGCCTCACACGGTCTTCGACTGCCTTCGACTCGGACGAAGACTACGGCTTACGGATTGGCAAATTGGGGGCCGGTTGCCGACTGTCCAATTCCGGGGCATGCCCAGCCCATAGCTGCCCTTCAGCAACCGACATAATTGCGGCCGTTCATCTCCCCCGGCGATCGCGAGATAACTGTGTCCGGCATCTACTCCCAGTATCATCCAGGCAGGTGGCGGTACGCATCTCGACCGTAAGGTCGCCAGAGGTGATGGGCATTATCACTCAGTGTGACGGTACCCGGACTATCGCTGCCGGTCCAGCCACACCTGTTCACGGTGTTCGGACGGGGTCATGCCGTAACGGCGGCGAAAGGTGCGGTTGAAATAGGAGAGATCGCCGAAGCCACATGCATAAGCAATCGTGGTGATGGTCGAAGCGGCGTGTTCGGGATGGCGCAGCAGTCGATGGGCGCGATCCAATCGGCGGCTCAGGACATAATCCGAGAATGAGGTCGCCTCGTCACGGAAAAGCTTGCGGACATAGCGCGGCGATATCCCGTTGTACGCCGCAATGCCCTGAAGCGAGAGGGCCGGGTCGCCGAGTTGGGTCTCGATGGAAGCCTTGATCTCGCGCAGCCGGGCGGCGCGTATGCCCGGACGGTCCCCTATCGCCATGGTGCCTGGCTCACCAACGTTGGCAATCGCTGCGACGAGGTCGCGAAGGTGGCTCGCCGTCATGTGGCCGAGTCCGGTCGAAGCGGTCTCCCGCCAGTCGCGCAACAGGTCGATATAGCCGAGGAAGAGGCCGAGCGTGTCGCTTCGCCTTGATATGACGGTCATGGACAGGTCCTCGGCATGGGGAAGCATCGGCGCGAGGCTGTCGATCGGAACCGAGATGTTGGTGACACGCGTTTCCCGTTCCGTTGCGAGCGTGCTGCATTCGCCGCCCCGCACAAAGACTGCGTCGCCGGCGTCCACCACTTTCTCCTTGCCGCCCTGGGCGACCTGAAGCGGCGTGTCGGCGGTCACGACGAAAAGTGTGTCGACCTTGTCGTTGGCGATGAGCCTTTGTGTCCGCGAGACGCGAATGGGTGTAGCGGAAACCGATGAGAAGGCAGCGCCGGGGAGTGCGCACAGCGTGCCATCGGCATGGAAGGGAACGCCTTTTGCAGGCTCGATGTCGAGATAGACCACCTTCTGCCCGAACACTTCCCGCCATGTCGGGAGCCTGTCGGCGACCGGCAGGGATGCGGTGGAGAAATATTGAGACGGTTGCGGTGAATTCAGCCCATTCAAGCGGCGTCCCCAGTCATTGCGCGTGCAAAAACATGCACCGCAAAAGCGATCGCGTCAAACAAGGGCCTCCCGGTCCGTATCCGGTTCCTCCCAGTCCAAGACAGCTTGCTCGTCGCCGGGGCAGGTAGCGTCCATTGGCAGGTTTGCTTTCCGCGCCGCGCATGACGGTCGCCGGAGGCCGGCCTGCGCTGATCTGCTACGTGGCGAGGGAATGTATGCGGGGCAATAACAGCGGGACCGAACGCAAGCACAGTCCTCCCCATTTTCGGGCAACCCTTTGCTCAACAACGGCGCTGGCGGGGCTTGCGATGGCCGTGTCGCTGATGGCCGGCACGGCATGGGCTGACGACTGGACGGGGGCGGTTTCCAGCGACTGGTTCATTGACGGCAACTGGGCCGATGGCAGCGTGCCAACTGCCGCCGACGACGTCGTTTTGAATAGAACGACTCCGAACGACACCAGAATCATTGGCGCAGGCGTTGCGAACGCCTCCCTGCTTTCGGTGGGCGCCGGGGGTGAAGGCTCACTACTGGTGGGCGGCGATCTGGTTAGCAATGGGGGCATCGTCGGTGCGACCAGCCTCGGTGGGGTAACCCTCATGGGCGCGGGCTCTAGCTGGAGTACCGGGCTCTTGACGGTTGCCGAGCACGCTCAAGGCGTTCTTGCCATCGCAAGCGGAAGCGCCGTCAACAGCATCGACACCTATCTCGGTTACCAAGCGCAAGGTGACGCGACAGTGACTGGCCTGAATTCCCGCTGGACCGTAACGGGCGATTTCATCTTGGGTGGCGGTTATCCAGGCAATGGCGAGTTGCTTATCAAGGATCAGGGCGCCGTAACCAGCGTAAACACCACCTTCGGTCAGGGCGGTGGCTCTTTGGGCTCCGCCATCGTAACGGGCAGCGGCTCGACCTGGACGAACAGCGGCTATCTGCTTGTCGGCGAGCACGGCACGGGCACGCTGACCATCGAAGATAGTGGCGCCCTCACCACAGGTGGCAATGCCTTCGTCGGCCGCGATTCCGGTAGCGTCGGCACGGCCACGGTCATGGGTGCCGGCTCGAAATGGACCACCAATGGTTTTCTCAGGATCGGCAGCCTGACGGGCAGCCAGGGCACGCTGACCATCGCCGACCAAGGCACGGTGATCAGCAACAGCCAGGTACGCCTTGCCAACGCGCCCGGCACGCAGGGGACGGCGCTCGTCACCGGCGCCGGCTCGAAGTGGATCGGCCCCGCAACGCAATTCCATGTCGGCTTCGGGGGTGAGGGCGCGCTCACCATTGCCGACCGAGGCGAGGTTCAAAGCGACTTTACGACGCTGGGTACCTGGGGCGGCTCCACCGGCACCGCGACGGTGACAGGCGGCGGCTCGGTCTGGAACATCAGCGATGACTTCGAGGTCGGCGTCTGGGGTGCGGGCCGGCTGACGATCGAAAACGGCGGCGCGGTCAACAGCATCGACAGTACGATCGGCGTTGAGGCCGACGGTATCGGCGCCGTCACCATAACCGGTCCCGGCTCGACCTGGACAAATACCGGAGGCCTGTTCGTCGGGGAGGAAGGCTCCGGCGCAGTAACCATCGCCGATGGCGGCAGCGGCGGCAGCGGAGGCGTTTATCTCGCGCGCACCGCCGATAGCACGGGCAGTGCGACGGTGACGGGTGGCGGCTCGACGTGGAATACAGGGTTCCTCGGGGTCGGCGAAAACGGTCAGGGTACGCTGACGATCGCGAATGGCGGTGTCGTCCACAGCGGGCATGGCGATGTGGGGCTTTATGACGGCACCGGCTTCGCGACCGTGACAGGAGGCGGTGCGACCTGGACGACCTCCTACCTCACCGTGGGAGAATATGGCGCCGGCACGCTGACGATCGAAGGGGGCGGCCTTGTCACTAACTCGGCATCTGCTTTTATCGGCTCCGAGACGACCGGCGGCGGCGAGGTGACGGTAACCGGCGGCGGTTCCAGATGGCAAAGTGCCGACATTCAATATATCGGAATGGGCGGGCAAGGCACGTTGACAATCGAGAATGGCGGCGGCGTCACCAACACCGCGGATGCCTTCATCGGCTACCACACAACGGGCATCGGCAACGTGACCGTTACCGGTGGCGGCTCGACCTGGGAAAGTTCCGGCGACCTTTATCTCGGTCGGAACGGCGAGGGAACGCTCACCATTGAAGATGGCGGCTTCGTCAATCCCGATGAAACCTTCATCGCCGACCAGGCCGGCAGCATCGGCGCGGCGACGGTGACGGGAGCGGGCTCACATCTGATAACGATCGGAATATCAGTCGGCTCCGCGGGGGCAGGCTCGCTCGTGATAGCGGATGGTGGCCTGGTGGATAATCGGGGCGCGACTATCGGCCAATTCGCTGGTTCTGAAGGCCACGCGCTGGTGACCGGAACCGGCTCCCGTTGGAGGCCGGAGCACGATCTGTGGGCTGGTAGCGAAGGAAGAGGCGAACTGACGGTCGCCGACGGCGCGGTTGTCGAGACGGACGAGGTGCGTATCGCCGCGCTGTCCGGCTCGCAGGGCACGGTGAACATCGGCGCCGCGGCGGGCGATGCACCGACGGCGCCCGGCAAGCTGGATACACCGCTGGTGCAATTCGGCGACGGCGATGGCAGCCTCGTCTTCAATCACACTTCCGGCAATTATCTGTTCGCGCCCGATATTGCCGGCGTCGGCCGGATAGATCTTCTGGCCGGGACAACGGAACTGAACAATGCTGGCGGATTTTCCGGCATAACCTCCGTCAATGGCGGCGCGACACTGGTCGCCAACGGCACGCTCGGCGGCGCGCTCGACATGCTTGCCGGCGGTCGGCTCAAGGGCTCAGGCACGGTCGGGTCGGTGAACATCGCCGGCACGATCGCGCCTGGCAATTCCATCGGTACGCTCCATGTCGCAGGCAACTACACGCAGGCGGCGGGTTCGACCTATGAGGTCGAGATCAATGCTGCGGGAAACAGCGACCTGATCGACGTGGCAGGCGCGGCGACGCTCAATGGCGGCATGGTCGAGGTGATACCGTCCCCGGATTTCGCCCTTGCCACGCCCTACACGATCCTGACGGCGACGGGCGGTCGCACCGGCACGTTCGCCGGAACGACGATGGGCTTTCCCTCCGCCTTCCTGTCGCCGCACTTGGCCTATGGCGCCAACGACGTCACCCTCACCATTTCCCAAACGGCGTACTTCGAAAGTGCGGCGCTGACACCGAACCAGCGGGCCGCCGCTCGGGGCGCCGATAGTCTCGGTACTGGCAACCCGGTTTGGGACGCTATTGCGTTGTTACCCTCGGCCGACGCGCCTGCCGCCTTCGACGCGATCTCCGGCGAGGTACACGCCTCTGCTGGCAGCGTGCTCATCGAGGACAGCCGCTTCGTGCGCGAAGCGGTGGATGCGCGCCTGCGTGCCGCCTTCGCCGGTGTCGGGGCAAATGCCATGCCCGTGCTCGCCTATGGCGATGAAGGCCCCGAGGCCGCGCCGGCCGACACCGACCGTTTCGCCGCCTGGCGGCTCTGCCCAACCAGGGCTTAGCGGAGGCTTGAGCTGTATGCTGGGAAACTCGCACGTACAGTTCTTAGGGAGGAGCGGCCCGGCAACGGGCCGTTCCTACCCGACAGGAAACGCCAGAGCGCGAGGGGCGTAACCCGTCGACGGACAAAACCATCACGACCGAAGCTTCGAAGGGGCTAACCTTCATGCCTGCCAAGGCGGTCAAGGATGCGCTCAACGGCTGATCGCGGACCGGGGTTTCACATTCGACGGACGGGCGCGGGATACCGAGCGACCAGTTCGTCGACGGTCAACAACGTGACCCCTTCCGCGATCGATTGGGCAATCAGGATCCGGTCGAAGGGATCCTTGTGGATGGGTGGAAGCCCATCCACGGCGACGGCATGTTCTCCGGTGACCGAAAGTTCATGATAGCCATTGTCTAGCAGGCCCCGGCGCAGCAAGCGAGGATCGACGGTGAAGTCGGCGCGACCCAGGCCGCGCTTGATCGCGACCTCCCAAAGGCTTGCCGCGCTGAACAACAGATCGTTGTCGGGATTCTCGATCTCTGCAAGGGCGGCAACGGGCAGCCTGTCGGGCACTCCTGCCGCCCAAAGCAGAAGATGCGTATCAAGCAACAGCTTCATGCATCGCCACTGAATAGGTTTTCGATTTCCTCGCCGCCCATCCGGTCAAAGTCCTCCGGGACAGAGATTTGTCCAGCCATGAAGCCGACTCGACTGGTTTCTCCGGCGTTAGGCGTATCAAGAGCCATGACTTTCACCATCGGCTTGCCAGCTTTAGCGATGATGAACGGCTCGCCTTTGGCTGCCCGCTCGATGAGACGCGACAGCTGCGTTTTGGCCTCGTGGATATTGACGGTGTGCATCGCGTGGTCCATGACTTAGTTTACCGGACTTAGTCTAACCGATCGCAATATGCAAGGCGTCCGTCGAACGAAGCGGGGTGAGAGCGGCGGTTTAGCGATTCAGGCCGTAGGCGGGTCCTGTTTTGCCGCCTTATTACGAGTTTCGAAACCGACTCTGAGCCCGCAACAATTCGAGGATCAACACATCCGGCAGATCGTCAAAACACCAGCCTGATTACTATTCAGCCTCAGGGGCACTCCATTGTAGTGCACGGCGGTGGGGCCAATCCTGTCAGCACTATCGTATATCCGCTTACCGCTTCCGAGGATTCTTAGGGAGACCGTTTTCGGTGTGTCCGGTCTCCATCCACGGAAACGCAAATGCTGCAAAATCCTTGGCTGCGCTGACACTATTTTTCGATTTCTGCGCGACAGCCGCCGCAAGCGCCTCTATGAGCGCAAGAACCGCCGTGTTCGAGGTGGATGCGAAGCGCCGTTCGGAAACCGAGAACAATGAAACATCGGCAATGCTTGCCAGCGGCGAGCGATGACCGTCGGTCAGGGCCAAGAGTGGCACGCCGCGAGAAACCGTGAAGCGGGCAAGTTCAATTGTGTCCTTGATATAGCGCGGAAAGGCAATGGCGATCGCCAAATCGGACCGATCGAAGCGGAACAAGTGCCGCGCCGCGCCCATACCGCCACCGACATTCTCCACACTGCGCACGTTGCCTCGTACTCGGTCCAGTTCCCAAGCGAGCAATGCACCCAGGTGCGCCGCACTATCGAACCCAAGCACGCAGATGTTCCGTGCATTGAGGATAAGGTGCAAGGCTTTCCGGCAATCTTGCTCTGACAGCCCCGCCACTGTGCGACCCAGATTGTCGAGATCATCCGTAATCGAGCCGCGCATGATCTCCGCCGCGCTGGAAGAGCCGGATACGTTTCGCTCCAGTCGTCGCACTGGCTCAAAAACAGTATCGAAACCCCGAATCAATTCGTCGCGGAATTCAGCATAGCCTGAAAAGCCGGCGCTCCGGGCAAACCGGTTGGCGGTTGCGACCGATACGCCCACCTCCCGCACGGCTGCATGGATGCTCATGCGCGCCGCATCTACTGGATGTTTTAGCACGAAATCCGCGAAAGAACGTTGCGCCGCGGGCATATGCGCGTAGGCACGACGAATACGTCCCGCGACAGAATCCTCGATGTTCTTTGGTACGGTCAATGTGCGGCTCCGGATCTTGATGCACGAGAAAAGCTACTAAGAGTGCCGTGGTCATACACTTCTTTGCCACGCTAACCAATGCGGAGAGGAAGGTACCGATTGCAGAGTTATGCGCCGCACGTCGCCCGACATGCATTCCAATCCTGCTCGAGGACTTGTAATAATTGTATCATGTGCTAGCGTAAAATGTAATATATGTTACTAGAAGAAAACGTTCCAGGCGCAGGGTGCGCGATGCTTTTCGACTTGGGAGGAACCTATGCGATTGAATCGACGTGATGTTCTTGGCAGCGCGGTCGGCCTGGCGCTCTGGCGGCCAACTTTGGCCGCAGCAGCGACCAAGCTGCGTGTGCAAACCGGATGGATCCCCAATGTTCAATACGCAGGCGAATGGATCGCGGATTCGAAGGGATATTTCGCCAAGGCCGGGCTTGACGTTCAGTTCATCCCCGGTGGGCCAAACGCCGTTCCCGTGCCCGTCATCCTCGCCGCCGGGAATATCGAACTCGGATACACGAATTGGTTCCAGTTCCTCGACGCCGTCATGAAAGGCAATGATTTCGTGATGGTGGCGGCGGATCTGCCGAAGAACCCTCTTGGCATCATCTCTTTGGCTAAAAAGCCGATCCTCAAGCCACAGGACATCGTTGGCTCTCGGATGCTTATTCAGGGACCAAACGAAGAGACGGCGATCAACGCAACGCTCGCCCTGGCCGGTTTGCCGAAGCAGTGGAAGGAAATCCGTGCCGGCTTCTCGCCGGAGCCGCTGCTCGCTGGTGACGGCGATGGCTACACCGCTTTTGCGGTCAATCAAACAATCACCCTCGAGCAGATGGGCATGAAGAAGGACAAGGACTTCTTCTTCGTCAGTTTCGACGATCTCGGCTTCCGCAGTTACGGCGCAATCCTGGCCACCACGCGAGCGTTCCTCACGGCCAATCGTCCCATTGTGGTGGCCTATGTTGCGGGCCTCATCAAAGGGTGGCAGGAGAACGAAAAGGATCCGACTGTCGCCGCCCATCTCGCAGTCGAGAAATATGGCGCTGATTTCGGTCTCGACCTTAAGCAGCAGATCAGACAGAACGAACTGCAGATCCCTTATACGAAGTATGATGAGCCGGGCCATCTGCCTCTTAGCCTGGATCGCAAGGCGATGGTCGGCCCGATGTATGCAGCTGCGCGAGCGACAGGACGCGAGAACTTGCCTGACGTAGACAAGATCGCTGATTTTACAATCGTAGAAGACGCCGTGAAGGCACAATAAGGACCGGCTGAATGGAAGTGCCTTCCGACGCGGTCGCTGGACCGATCGATCTTCTTATTACCGGATGCGACGTCGTTACGATGAACGACGATGGCGCGGTCCTCACCGATGCCGCGATCGCCGTTTCCGGTACACGTATCGTCTGGATCGGACCGAATGAGGATGCGGCCCGTCTGCCGAAGGCCGTGTCCACAATCGATGCGCGCAATCGCGTGGCGCTGCCTGGCATGATCGATGCGCATGTTCATACCGCCCAGCAGCTTCTTCGCGGTAAATTGGCCGAGCTCAGCCGAAAAGGTCCTTTGCGCAACCCACCCTGGAAAAACTACTATGTTCCCTTCGAGGCTTTGCTAAGTCCCGAAGATGTCCACCTGAGCGGTCTTGTCGCTTATACGAACATGCTGCGGGTCGGAACGACCTGCTTCGCGGAAGCCGGGGGTCCTCATCCGGACGAGATGGGCCGGGCCGCACAGGAAGTCGGCATTCGCGGCCTCATTTCTCTTTCGACGACGGATCAGAATACGGCCGTCGGCGGCAGCGCCGTCCCTGACGGGATGTTGATGAACACGGATCAGGCTTACAACCGTAATGTCGATCTCGTGAACCGGTGGCGCGACGAGGAACTCGTGCGGGCCTGTCTCTCCTTGCGCCAGATCATCGTTTGCTCACCGCAGCTCATCTCAGCCATGGGTGAGGCCGCGCGCGATCTCGACGTCAAAATTCATACCCATCTCGCAGAAGGCACCTATGAAGTTGATTATGCGCTCGAGCATTTCGGCAAGCGCCCAACGGAATATCTGGACGATCTCGGCGTGCTCAGCCGGCACCTTCACTGCGCCCATAGTGTCATTCTTGCCCCCGAAGAGGTCGACCTCTATCAAAAGCATCGAGTCTCCGCCTGCCACTGCGCCATGGGCAATTACGGCATCGGGATCCCCCGCCTGCACGAAATGTGGCGGCGGGGTATTGATATCGGTCTGGGAACGGACGGCGCCGCCTCAGCTGGCACGCTTGATATGTTCGAGGTCATGCATTGTGCGCGGGTCGGGCAACAGGCGTCGGTCGGACACGCGTTCCACACTCGCGTGCCGATGAGTAATGAAGAGCTACTGCGCGTGGCAACGCGTGGCGGCGCGAGGGCGCTTGGCCTTGACGCGGAGCTTGGTAGTCTGGAGGTCGGCAAGCGCGCCGACATCATCCTGGTGGACAAGAGTGAGCCCAATCAGATGGGAGCGATCGATCCATTATTTATCGCCTCTACTCTGGTGATCGGGCGCGATGTGCGGACCGTTGTCATAAATGGCCGGGTGGTCATGAAGGAGCGCGAGATCCTGACTGTCGACGTCGAGGAAATCCGGCACAGGCTCGCACGGCGCCGCCCCGAGATCATGGCTCGATACGACGCGCTCGTCGCATGATGTCCAAACAGACCATTCAGACAAATAGCGATGGTCCACAATCCGGCAAGCCGGCGATCCTGCTTTCCGACATCGTCATGCGCTTTCGACTGGACGCCGGTACCGAGGTTACTGCGCTTGATCACATGTCGCTCGATGTCGCGAATGGCGAATTCGTGGCGCTGCTAGGCCCCAGCGGCTGCGGCAAGAGCACGATCCTGAGGCTTGCCGCCTCGCTGGATGCGCCGACCGCGGGCCGCGTCGAACTGGCTGGCCGACCCCCGTCGGAATTGGTGAAGGCGCATCGACTCGGCGTCGCCTTCCAGGATCACGCGTTGTTGCCCTGGCTTACCGTCGCCGCCAATATCGCATTGGCTTTCAAGGTTGCCGGCCGCCCGGTGGACCATCAGCGGGTGACTGAACTTATCCGGCTGGTCAGGCTCGAAGCTTTCCGCGACGCCCGGCCCAAACAACTCTCCGGAGGCATGCGTCAGCGCGTCGCGATTGCTCGGGCGCTGGCGCTGAACCCTGAGCTTCTTCTGCTCGACGAACCTTTCGGGGCGCTTGACGCCGTTACCCGCCGACAGATGAACCTCGAGCTGCAGCGCATCTGGTTCGAGGAGCGTGTTACTACGCTCCTCGTTACACACGCCGTCGAGGAAGCGCTCTTCCTGGCCGACCGGGTTATTGTGCTCAGCGGTCGCCCCGGCCGGGTGACGCGTATCGTCGAGGTGCCTTTTTCACGTCCGCGCACCCCAGACCTTACGCGCAGCGCGGAATTCCATCGTCTGTCCGACGATCTTGCCGGCGCGCTTGAAACAGCAGCGGGTGCGCCGTGACGACTGCGGCCGAACGACAGCGCGACGTGGCGCTCGGGATTTTGGGTATTCTGCTGTTCCTCGTTCTATGGGAGGTCGTCGGCCGATTGCATCTGCTCGGCTTAAGCTGGCCGGCCCTCACCACGGTAGTGGAGTTCCTGACCGCTCCTTCACGCTGGCCGCTTTTCGGCCGCGCGCTTGGCGCAACGCTATCCAACCTTGCTATCGGCTATGCGTGCGGCTTCATCGCCGGTCTCCTGTTTGCGGTACTTGCCCATCTCGTGATGCAACTAAGGCCCGGTGCCGACAGACTGGCCACGATGATTCACGCCGTTCCTTCCATCGCGGTGGCCCCGCTCATTGTCGTACTCGCCAGTCGCCAGGCAATGCCGCCCACGCTTGCTGCCCTTAGCACCTTTTTTGTGCTTTATGTCTCAACGCGCTCGGGACTGGAAACGACTTCACCCGCTCATCGAGACGTGATGCGCTCGTTTGGCGCCAGACGTGACCGTCGGCTAGTATATCTCGATTTTCCGGCTGCTCTGCCGGCCATCGCGTCTGGCGCAAAGCTTGCCGCACCTACCGCCCTGATCGGCATCATCATCGGCGAATGGTTTGGTGCACCGCGCGGACTCGGCGTGCTCGTCATCAACGCCATGCAGAATTTCCAGATCCCCTTATTGTGGAGCGCGGTGTTGCTCGCCGTCATCACCTCGATCGTGCTGTTTGTCCTGCTTGGCTGGATAGAGCGGCGTGTTGCCGAGTACTTCCGGTGATGCGGACGCAAATGCCGATCGTGCTTGCACAAACGCTACGCGCTGGCCGCTTCATGGCCAGCAACTTCTGGGGCTTGGTCGCGCTGCTTGTGCTTTGGGAGGTCTGGGTCCGCTGGAACGACCTCAATGCCATCGTCATGCCGTATCCGTTGTCGGTTTTCGAAGACATCCTGTACAACCCGGCTCTCTATCTTCGAAACACTCTTCAGACTTTCGGGCTCGCTCTAGCCGGCCTGTTGGTCGGCCTTGTCGTCGGAACGTTGCTCGCCATCCTGACCTGGTCGTCAAAAACGCTCTCAGGGCTGCTTACGCCACTCGCCCTCATCTTCGCCTCCGTTCCTGTGGTGGCGTTGATCCCGGTATTGGCGAGGCTTTTCGGCTACGACGTAAAAACTGTTCTGGTCATCGTCACCATCATCTCGTTTTTCCCAAGCTTCGTCTTTACGACCGCCGGTCTGCGCATGCTGCCGCCCGGAAGCGCCGACTTCTTCGCCGTCACCGGCGCCTCGACCTGGCGTCGCCTTACGCTGCTCGCCGTCCCCGCCGCCATACCGAACTGGATGCTGGCGCTTCGACTCGCCGCGGCCAATTCCATGCTCGCAGCCATGGTGGCCGAGTTCCTGATGGGCGTGAGCGGCCTGGGCAATATGTTCCACGCCGCCACCAATGATCTCGACATGCAGAGGGCCCTCGGCGCAAGCCTTGTTGCCATGGCGATTTCTGTCGCGCTCTATGCCGCCACTGGCGTTCTTTCGGATTTAGTCAGGAGACGGTGGGAACAATGATAACTAAGCGGAGGTGGACTGGTTGTGTTGCAAATTTCTTGCGTGGCGCGCGACGGTCGTTGCTTGACGGATTTCAGGCGGCGATAGCTTCGAACTGTTCCTTGAGAGGAGGTGCCGGGTTGAATGCGAAGCGACCCTGGCGCTTGCGCATCATGTGAACCATCTCGACGCCAGACAGCGTGACGGCTGCCGAGGAGAACGACTTGAAGCCCAGCATCGGCCGCGCCCGCCGCTTGACGCGGCGATGATCCTGTTCGATCCGGTTGTTGAGGTATTTGCTGCTTCGGACACGGATCGGCATCAAAACTCGACGCGACCGATCCCGCAATTGGTTCTCCCGCATCACAGGAGACAATCGCTTCCTGGTTCGTCTGACTACCGTCGATGACGATGCGCTCAGGACGGCCATGGCGCGCCATGGCCTTGCGCAGGAAGCGTTTGGCGGCTGGCAGGTCACGGTGCTCGCTGAGCCAGAACTCGACGGTGTCACCGACACCGTCTATGGCTCGATGGAGATACATCCACTGGCCACGAACCTTGATATAGGTCTCATCCATATGCCATATGTGGACGGCCCCTTCCTTGCAAGAACTCGTTGATGATTTGATCGGATCTCTTGCGTTCATATGTCCGGCCTTTGGGTGCGCTCGCACATGAACGCTGGCCAAGATGGATTCCGCGACGTGGGTTCCAAACACTTACTCGGCCACGTCGGGCCGTTGGCATATACGGAGTGTCCCACATCTCGGATCGATCGATCACACCATCTGCTCGTTTCCCGCAAGTTCACGCATCAGCTCGGCACGGTAGCGTCTGTATCCTGCTCACCGTGACCGACTGATCTCTTCACGCCGCGCAGGCCAGGACCGGTCGCGCAGCGTTGCCCTTGTAAGCCTCGCCGGTCACCATTATTTTCCAGGCGATCCTGGCAATCTTGTTGGCCAGCGCGACAGCCGCGAGTTTTGGCGGCTTGCGCTTGAGCAACTCGATGAGCCAGAGCGATGCGTTCCTGCTTCTCCCCGCTCTCACCTGTCGAAGCAACGAGGTCGCACCAACGACCAATGTCTTGCGCAATGCCTCATCCCCGGCCCTCGTAATGGTGCCGAGCCTAGCCTTACCAGCAGTCGAATGGTCTTTCGGCGTCAGACCCATCCAGGCGGCAAATTGCCTTCGCAAACTGTTCTGGCGCCGGCGCTTTCATTACCAGCAAGACTGCTCCGATCGGTCCGACACCAGGGATCTTTGCAAGGCGCCGACAACATTCATTGTTCCGGTACCAGGCCATCAGATTTGCCTCCACCTCTTTCAGGCGCTCACCCAACTGCGCAAATTCCTCGGCGAGAGACGCAAACAGCACACGTGCCACAGCCGGAATGCTTTCATCAATCATGATGCGTTCCAGAAGGAGCGGAATATGAGACATGCCTTTGGCCGCGGTCAGTCCGAACTCAGCCGCATAGCCACGAATCGTATTGGCAAGCTGCGTCTGTGAGGCGACAGCGCGCTCGCGCATACCCACCAGCATCAGCGCGGCTTGCTGATCTGCACTCTTCACCGGAACGAACCGCATCGTCGGGCGGCTCATCGCCTCGCATAGCGCCTCCGCATCGGCCGCGTCATTCTTGCCGCGCTTGACGTAGGGCTTCGCCAGTTGTGGCGCGATCAGCTTTACCTCATGTCCGAGCCCCGTCAGCAATCGCGCCCAGTGATGCGATGCGCCGCAGGATTCGATCGCGATCACGGTCGGTGGGCATTCCGCGAAGAAATCCACCATCTCCTTGCGGCGCATCTTCTTGCGCAAGATCGGCCGCTCGTCGGCGTTGACGCCATGCAGTTGGAACACGTGCTTTGACGTATCCATGCCAATACGAATAATCTGATCCACGGACGGCTCCTTCGTTTGAGATCGCTAACGACTCACTCTGGCACATTTCGATGCCGTTCCGGGGCCGTCCACTCCAACACTTGCCGCCGACGGGCCGCTTTCGCCGATTGAAATGCTTCAGCAGCAGCGGCGAGAAATGAACGACCCAGCGATGGATCGTCGAGTGATCAACATTGACGCCGCGCTCGGCCATCATCTCTTTGAGATCCCGCAGACTGAGGCCGTAAGCCAGATACCAGCGCACGCACAGCAGGATCACCGAGCGGTCAAAATGGTTGTGTTGCAAACTTTTCAGAAATAGCTTTTCGACATGAAGCACTCTCCACTTTTGGAGGAGGCATCATGTTCAAAGGCCGTCATTTCGATCGTTCCGTGATCCTGCTTTGCGTGCGGTGGTACCTGTCCTACGGCCTGAGCCTGCGGGATCTGAAGGAGATGATGGCCGAGCGCGGCATCAGTATCGACCATTCGACGATCCATCGCTGGGTCGTCTATTTCTCGCCGGTGCTGCTGAGGCGCTTCAACCGCCGAAAGCGGTCCGTTGGCAGCAAATGGCACATGGACGAGACTTACATCAAGGTCCGCGGTCAGTGGATGTATCTCTACCGAGCTATCGACAGCGTCGGCGACACCGTCGAATTCTGGTTCAGCGAGCATCGTGACCTGCCGGCAGCGAAGCGGTTCCTACGCAAGGCTTTGCAGCGTCACGGCAGGCCGGACCGCATCGTCATCGATGGTAGCCAGACCAACCGGGAAGGAATCATCTCTTGCGATGCGGAAAGCCGCTTGAGGGATCGAACGCAGCGGGCATTGAAGGCAATCAGGATTCGAAACAGTAAATTCCTCAACAATCGGATTGAACAGGATCATCGGCGCATCAAGCGACGCGTGCGACCGATGATGGGGTTCAAGTCATTCTCCTTGGCCGCCGTCACATTGGCTGGCATCGAAATGGTTCACATAATGCGAAAGCACCAGGGCGGGACTGTCGGATATTTTGTGCGTGAGGCCGGTTTCGTCACTGGCTGACGAACCTTTCGCCGAAGACGACGGCGAACTGGGTCTTGGCCTCTAACCACTCGCGCGGCGGCCGTTTCCATTCCTCGGCAGCGTGGTTCAAAACCAGATATAGCAGCTTCATGGCCGCATCGTCACTCGGGAAGTGGCCCCTGGTTCGCACCGCCCGCCGCAGCTTTGAGTTCAAGGCCTCTATCTGGTTCGTGGTGTAAATGATCCGGCGCACGCTTTCGGGGAAGGCGAAGAACGGCACGACGTGCTCCCAGTTTCGCCGCCAGCTGAGCGCGATCGCTGGATAGCGTTGGCCCCAGTAGCCGGCCTCGAACTCTTCCAGCGCCTTCATCCCGGCCTCGGCGTCCTTGGCCCGGTAGATGGCGCGCAGCGCCGGCACGACGGGCTTGCGATCCTTCCACGACACGAACTCGAGCGAATGGCGGATCAGATGCACGATGCATGTTTGGACGACCGTCTGCGGGAATACGGCACTGATAGCCTCGGGAAAACCCTTCAGCCCGTCGACAACGGCGATCAGGATGTCGCCGAGGCCGCGGTTCTTCAACTCGTTCATGACGCGCAGCCAGAACTTTGCGCCCTCGGTCTGCTCGATCCAGATGCCGAGGATCTCCTTCGCGCCGTCGGGCAGGATGCCGCGCGCGATGTAGACGGCCTTGTTACGCACGAAGCCTTCGTCCCTGATCTTGACCCGGATCGCGTCGAAGATGGAGGCGGACAAGAAATCGTGGATGGACCCGCGATTTCCCGCCGACGCAGGGGATAGACGGCGTCGAGCGGCCGGTTCTGCCATTCGGCGACCTCCTCCAGGACCGCGTCGGTGACGGCCGAGATCAGGTCCGGCGATACCTCGATGCCATAGAGTTCTTCCAGATGGCCGCGGATCTCGCGCACGCTCATGCCGCGCGCATACATGGAGATGATCTTGTCGTCGAACTCGGGGAAGCGGCGCTGGTATTTGGCGATCAGCTTCGGATCGAACGTGCCGGCCCGGTCGCGCGGGATCGAAAGCTGCATCTTCGACGTCCCGGTCAGCACCGTCTTCTTCGAATGCCCGTTGCGCCGGTTGCCAGGCCCGTCCGCCTCACGCTCATCGTCGAGGTGCTCGTCAAGCTCGGTGTTCAGTATGCGCTCCGATAGCGCCTTCTTCAGATCGTCGAGCAGACCGTCACGCGAAAATACCTCGTTCGGGTCGCGGCCGGCGAGCAGCCGGTCCAGAAGTTCTTTCTCGATTGCCATGCGATGATTCTCCTTCTCATCATCATGGCCTCACGCACAAAATTCCTGACAGCCCCCACCAGGGCCGTTTCGTATTCAACCCAGCACCCACACTCTAGGAACAGTTCGAGGTAATCGCCGCCTGAAATCCGTCAAGGAAACGACAGTCCCGCGCCACGTAAGAAATTTGCAACACAACTCCGGCCTGTCCTCGCATCCGAAGCCTCCGTACAAATCAGCATGGCGATGGAATCAAATCTCACCCGAAAAGGCGAGGTAATTCGAGGCCTCCAGGTGCATGAGCCCGGCCGCCTCGGCCTGTCGGACTTCACCGATATGGCCGATCTCGCGATCACGATCGCGGGCCAGCCGCTCGACCACCGGCTCTACCATTTCCGGCTCGCCTATTCCGGCTTCGAGCACGCCCATGTCGTGCTCGGCGGCGAGAGCTTCGTGTCGGCGGATCGACGCTCGTCTGGCTTCCCCCTCGCCTGTGCGCTGCCTCCGCCATGATGTCTAAAGCCCGTAGATGCGAAACGTCGGATGGCCGGAGAGTTCGCGCACGGCGCCGAGTTCCATCAGCCGGTCGAACAGGCGGCGCAGGCCGCGATCGCTCATGCCAGCGATCTTAACTGTGCACACTTCCTAAGTCGTTACCGTGCTATGGTCCGTGATTGCGGCCATCGGCCAATCGTCGCCGCTCGCGCAGGAAGGGCGATCGGTAGCCCCGTATATATTGAGGCGGATAGGTAACGTCCTCGCCGAGCGTTGCGGCGGCGAACCATGGCCAATGCGGATCATGCAGCATGGCGCGCGCAAGTGCGATGAAGTCGGCCTCCTGGCGGGCAAGGATGGCTTCGGCCTGGCGCGGATCGAAAATCATGCCCATCGCCATGGTCGGCAGCCCGGACGCCTGACGCAGTCTTTGCGCGAAGGCGGTCTGATAACCTTCGGCGAGGGGGATGGACTGGGCAGGCGACGTTCCGCCGGAGGAGGCCGCGATATAGTCGCAGCCGCGCTTCGCCAGTTCGCTTGCAAAAGCGGCCGCGTCATCGACCTCCCAGCCGCCTTCCACCCAGTCGCAGGTGGTGACCCTTACTCCCATCGGCTTGTTTGCCGGCCAGGCGGCGCGCATCGCCTCGAAGGTTTCCAGCGGATAGCGCATCCGCCCCTGCCTGTCGCCACCATAGCCGTCCTTGCGGAGATTGGTCAGCGGCGACAGGAAACTGTGAAGCAGATAGCCATGCGCGATATGCACCTCGATGAGGTCGAATCCCGCACGCTCGGCACGCCTGACGGCCTGGACATGGGAATCCAACGTGACGCTAAGGTCTTCCTCGTCCATGGAGTGAGGCGAGGGCCAGCCCTCGGCAAAGGGAACCGCGCTCGGCGCCATTGTCGTCCAGGCGCCCTCGTCGGCCGCAAGCGGGCGTCCGCGATCCATCCATGGAAGCCTCGCGGAACCCTTTCTTCCCGAATGCGACAACTGGATGCCGATATGTGAGTCTGTTCTTTCCCGTACGAATGCGACGATCCGGGCGAGGCTTTCTTCGTGTTCGTCGGTGTAGAGACCCAGGCACTGTCGCGTGATACGCCCGCGCGGTTCGACATGCGTCGCTTCCAATATGACGAGCCCGGCGCCGGAAAGGGCCAGGCCGCCATAGTGAACCAGATGCCAGTCCGTGGCCGTCCCCTCGACAGCGCTGTACTGGCACATCGGTGACACGACGATGCGGTTTGCAAGTTCGAGACCCCGCAGGGAGGCGGGAGTGAACAGCAGCGCGCTCATTCTAGCCGGGATTTCGCGCATCGGTCATGACGAGGCTTTCCAGCGCGCTCGAGCCGCTCTCCTGTATGGCGACGACGGCATCATCGAGCCGCTCGACGTCGAACTTGCGATCGACCGCGGCGATCAGCCCTTTCGCCTTGGCCTTCACGTCTTCGAGCGACATGGGACGCGCCGGTGTCCCCATGCTGTCGAGCACCGTCGCGGAGCGGATGGTCCCGTCGGAAAAGGTAACGTCCACGCCCGTCCCGAAATGTTCAGGGAAATGTCGCTCGATATCGGCGTCGGCGCTGGCTTCGACTTTGTCCGCAAGGGCGAGAATGCGCGGATCGTCAAGGTGTTCCTCGCGATAGGCGTCGTATCGCCTGGGGCCGAAAGCGAGAGTGGCGCCAACCACGAATGGCAGGCTGTATTGCGCCGCCATGGGAGAACTGGGACGGCGGAGCATATGCTGGTCGGGTATGGCTTGCGGTCCCCGCACATGGATGAGGCGGATGCCGTCGAGGTCCGCCCGGTAATCGTCCGTGACTTCGCCGAGACCATCAATCAAGGAGTGGAACAGGCGACAGCAGGAATAGGGCTTCAGGCTGATATTGTGGATCTGCAGCGCCGCGCCAGCCTGTTTATCGAGTTTCTCAGGCCGGGGATGCTTTCCGTAGAGATTGATATATCCGTATTTGCCATCGAGCGCACGTTGTGGAGCGCTGATCCCGGCGGCGGCCAGTTCCGCGGCAAGTACGCCGTTCATGGCCGCGTAGCCGGCATGGCAGCGTTTCACCATGGTACCGGCGGGTTCGTCGGAGAACTGCATCGATCCGCCGGTGAGCGAGAGCACGTGGCCCCAGGCCGTGAGCATGCCCTCGACGCCCAGCCCATGGAGTTTCGACGCAGCGGCGGCGGCGCCGAAGCCGCCGAGTATCGCGGTTGGATGGAAACCCGCTTCCATCCCCTCCGGTGCGTTCGCGGCAATACCGACACGCGCCATCGCTTCGTAACCGGCCGCGATCGCGGCGAGAAGATCCTTGCCGCCTACGCCCGCCTGGCTGGCCGCCGCGAATGCCGCGCTGATCACCACGCCGCCAGGATGGCTGGTCGAGGCGTCGTGTGTATCGTCGAGTTCGTATCCATGGGCGGTGGCGCCGTTGACGAGGGCCGCGATGTGAGCACCGACGCGCAGTCGGGAACCGAGAATGCCGGCCCGGCCCGTACCGTCGAAGCGCCGGGCCCATTCGCGCAGCGCGACGGCCCAGGGCAGATCGCTGCCTCCGAAAGCCACGCCCATATAATCGAGGATCAATTTTCGTAGCTGCTCCAAGTCCTTTGGCGACAGATCGGCGTATTGCAGCGCCGTCAGTTCCCCGGCGAAATTTCTCGATCGATCTTCCTCGTTCGTCATCAACCTTCTCCTCCAGTGATTCGATTGCGTGCGGTGACCTCGCGCAGCCCAAGGGCGCAGCAGACGCAGCCTGCCAGGGCAAAAACGGCAATGAGCGCGGCGGTGTGGGTGTAGAGGCCGATCCAGCCATGCGCGACGGCGAACGCGGTGGGGCCGATCAGCGCCCCGGCAAATGTGAAGGCAAAGGCGCCGCCGATCGCCCTGCCGGCCGAACCGCGGCGGGCAAGATGCACGGTCTCAGCGACGAAGACGCCGTTCCAACCGGCCCCGGCGGCTCCCAGCAGGCCGAGCGCAAGATAGATAAAGGCGATTGCCCATCCGGAATGCATGAAGATGAGGGGCACAATACTCGCGAACGCAAGGCAGTAGGCGGCAAGCAGCACGCGGAGCCCGGTGCCGGTAAGGTCGGCGAGCGCTCCCCACGCCAGCCGTCCGATCACGGCCGAGAGTTGGAAAACCGAAAGGGCAACGCCTGCCGCTACCAGGCCGAGGCGAACATCTTCGACGAGGAGCGTGACCAGATAGGTCGTCAGGGTGAATTGGACAGCGGCGAAAAAGAAGGCCGAAAGGGTCGTCCATCGCAAAATCGTATCGCCCCAGATCAGGGAGACGTCCCCGAACGGATTCTCCGTCAACCGGATAGTGCGATCCCGCTCGGCGTCGAAGCGACGGGCGAGCGGCTGGATCAAAGCGATGACGGCGAGCGACATGGCGCCGCAAACGAAAAGCGTGGCTCTCCAGCCATATTGGAGCGTGACAGGAGGGCCGACCAACCCGGCGATGATGCCGCCAAGTGGGACAGCCGTCTGCTTGATGGAAAAGAGCGTGCTCCTGTTGCGCGGCGTCGCAACGGTGTCGAGCATATTGATGGCCGGCGGATTGATCATGCCGTAGCCCATGCCGATTAGCAGCGAAGCCAATATCAGCACGACCAGATGAGGCGTAGTGGCTAGGGCAAGCCCGACGACACCGAGAAGCAGACCGCATTGGGCGGTGCGAATGGACCCCCATCTTGCCGATAGCGAGCCGGCAACCACCGACATCGACATGGCGCCGAGATACACGATGCTGACCTGATAGCCGATCAACGCCGGCTGCAGGTTGGCCGAGATCGCGATTTCAGGAGCGATAGCCGGCATGATGAACAGGCTGTTGGCCGCCAGAGCTTGCATCCCCGTAGTCGCGGCGAGCACGGCCGGCATCAGATAGGCGGGCCGGCCGTTCATGCGTCCTGCGCCGGCGGTTCGAGCCGCGAAAGGAGTTCGCCGGTATCGCGGGCCAGATGGACGTTCAACAGGGCATCGGCTGCAAGGCGGCTCTGCGTCTCGCCGATCACAGGCATGCTGAGATCCATGAACTTCGCGACGACTGCTTCGTCGGAGAGCGGGTGCCGGGCCGACCCACTCGGCTCATCCACGAAACGCTCGAACCGACGCCCGTCCCTGAGTACGACCCCGACACGCGCCGACCGCAAGGAAGGATAGGTCTCCTGGCATTGGTCGTCGACCGAAACGCTGACGAGCCGGCAATAGGCATTGGTCGTCGGATCGGCTCGTCCATCGGGTCCGAAGGCTTCGACCGTCACCTTGCCGTGCCGCATCGCCGTGGCGACGCAGAACTGATAGCTTAGCTGGGCCGACGCCATATCGCCCCAGTTGCCGCGGGCATGTCTGGCCGCGATCCCGTAGGTGGCCGAATGCACCCCCGCGATCTCCTCGGCCTGGACGGCTTCGGCGCCCATCACATCCAGAACCGCGTCGATGCCCGGATGGATATGGCGGCAGCACGCATAGGGCTTCATGTAGCAGCGCGTGACATTCAGCGGCGCCGCGTCGTGCCGCGGCCAGAGTCCCCCGGCGAGCATTGCCGCGGCGGACCGCCCTGCGTAAGCCTGGAGGAAACCGTCCGGCCCCTCGATGACGCCGCGAGGGCCGGTCATCCCGCGTTCAGCGAGAAGCGCCGCCATAAGCCCCTCGCGCGCGGCGAACCCGGCATGAAGCCGCTTGATCTCGCCGCCGCCTTCGAGAAACGCGAAGAGGCCGGCGGCCGAACTCGCGGCGATGCCCATCGCCTGTTCCATCGTTTCCGCATCCTGCCCGCGGAGCGAGCCGACGGCACATGCGGCAGCGAACACGCCGGCGATGGAGGTATTATGGAAGCCCCGGTCGCGAGAGGCGGGATGGATGGCCTCGGCAAGCCTCGTCGAAACCTCGTAACCCACCGCAAGCGCCGTCATCAGGGCGCGGCCGTCGGTCCGCTTTTCCGTTGCAGCGGCAAGGAGTGCCGGAATGACGACGCAGCCGGGATGCACGGAACCGGGCCGATATCCATCGTCGACCTCGAGCCCGTGGGCCGCCGCCCCGCCGAGCCATGCCGCCGTGAGAATATCGAAGCGCTCCCTTCGCCCCGGGATGCGGGCATTGCCCGTCGAACCCAGGCTTTGCGCGAAACCGGCCGCGATCCGCGACACGTCGCTCGTGGCGCCGGCCACGCAGGCTCCCACCGTGTCAAGCAAATGCCGCGCGCAGGCGTGTCTCTCGACATCGGACAGCTGTTCATAGCGGAGGCCGGCGCTGAATTCGGCGAATTGCCTGGTCGGGCTCCCGATGGCCTCGTTCATGACGCGCGATCCTCAATCAGAAAGAGTGCGTCGAGCGCGACGACGCCGCACCCCTCGCGCTTGACAAGAACCGGATTGATCTCGGCTTCCTGCACCGCAACGTCGCCGAGGTATGCGAGCCGGGACATGGAGACAATGACTTCGGCCAGTGCTTCCAGGTCGCCGAGCGGCAGCGAGCGGTAGCCGCGGATCGCCGCGAACGCGCGGACCTCGCCAATCATCTCCATGGCCTCATCCCGGGTGACCGGAGCCGGCCGCAGCACGACATCGCGGTAGATCTCGGCTAGGACGCCCCCCGCGCCGACAGTCACCACAGGGCCGACGCTGGGATCGACGCGGTAACCGACGAGCGCTTCCGCCAATCCGGTTTCCTGGGTTTCGACCCTTATGGCTTCCAGGGCGGCGTCCGGCCGCCGCTCCCTGACGCGGCGAACGATGGCCGTGCAGGCTTCCGCAAGCTCCGCCGCATCCCGCGCTCCGACAACGACGCCGCCGGCCTCCGTCTTGTGAGGGATGTCCGATGAAACGATCTTCGCCACCGCCGGATACGAGATGCTCGAAGGCATATCCGCGGCCGTGTAGCTGTCGCCTATCGGTATCGTGGCGCTTGTAGGAGGCGGTGCGCCAAACGACGCTGCCGCCTTCATCGAGGCCTCAAGCGACGCCTGGCCGGCGCCCAGCCCAACCAGAGCGGGCACAGACATCGCGCCGACTTCTACCAATTGCCGGGGTGGCCGCCGGCGCAAGGCCGCGGCCAATGCATCCGCGCAGGTTTCCGGTGTCCGGAAAGTCGCGATCCCCGCCGCCCTCAGCTTACGATGCGATTCGTCGGCCTGGGGTGTTATGAATACGGCGAGCGGCTTGTCGGTGCGGCCGGCTAGGTCGATGATCGGCTGCACCGCCCGGTCGGGCCGAAATTCCGCTGACGAACCGACCACGGCGACGATGGCGTCGCAATGAGGGGAGTCGAGGAGCGCATTGAGGACTGCGCCGTAGCGATCGGCCCGCGCGCCGGCGAGAGTGAGGTCGATCAGCGGCGAATCCGATATCGTGATGCCATGCCGCGCGACGGAGGCGATGAATGCCCGATCCGGGGCGACCACATCGATATTCCGCTCCGCGAGGGCATCGACCACGAGGCCGCCGCCGCCGCCCGTCGTGCTCATCACCGCAACGCGGCCACCACGCACCGGCGCGTGCCGGGCAACGAGCGCCGGCGCTTCGAGTAACGTCTCGATCTGGTCCACTCGCATGATGCCGATATCGGTCAGGAAGGCGTCTATCGCGGCCCCATCCGAGGAAAGCGCGCCTGTATGGGACATTGCGAGCTTCTCTCCGATCGCGCTGCGCCCGAGCCTGAAGGCAAGGACGGGCTTGCCCTTTTCGTGGGCGCGCATGGCCATGGCGCGCATGCAACCCGCGTCACGGACGGTTTCGAGGAAAAGGAGGATGGCGTCGGTGTCGTCATCCTCGACCAGCATCGTGCCTATTTCGCCGACACCCAGGTCGGCTTCGTTGCCGACGGACACTATCTTCGAAAAGCCGATCGAACGACCCGCCGCTCGCGAAACCAGCGCTCCGAGCAAGCTTCCGCTCTGTGTCACGAGGGCAAGACGGCCCTTCGGTAGCACCGGCATCGAAAAGACTTCGTTGGCGGTGACCGCAATACCTTCGGCGAAGTTGACCATGCCGAGACTGTTTGGTCCGACGAGACGGACATTGCCCCGGCGCGCCTCGGCCAGGATCTCGTCTTGCAGCATCTTACCCTCGGCCCCGACCTCACCGAAGCCCGCGCTCAGGATGATGGCGACCCGGACGCCTGATGCGACGCAATCGCGAATGGCTGCCGGGACCATGGGAGCCGGCAGCATGATGAAGGCCTGATCGACGCTTTCGCCGACGGCTGCTACGGATGGGTAGCAAGACAGGCCGCCGATACTATCCCGGTTCGGGTTGATCGGGAAGATACGGCCGGCATATCCATGCTGCGCAAGGTATTGCTGCGGCAGAGCAGTATGCTTGGACGGGTCGGCCGAGGCGCCGACGAGCGCTATGCTGCGGGGAGAGAAAAGCGCGCCCGCAACGCCATAATCGAGTTTCATGCGCCGGCACCCTCCAGCCGCGGCAGACGCTGCGGGAAGTTCTTTTCAAAGACATGCTCGGCGATGCGGTTGAGGAGTATCTCAATAGTGCCGCCTGCGATCATCCAGCCGCGGGTGCGACGGAAGCAGTATTCGACCAGCGTTTCTTCGCTGTAACCGAGAGCTCCGAGGATCTGCATCGCTTCGTTCGCAGCCTCGAAGCCGGCCCGGTTGCAGGCTACTTTCGCGATGGCCGTCTCTTCGGGCGAGGGCAGACCCCGGTCGGCATTCGACGCCGCGCGGTAGAGCAGGAGCTGGGCCGCGTCGAGCTGGATCTTCATGTTGGCGAATTTCCATTGCAGGCCCTGGAAATCGGCGAGCTGCCGGCCGAACTGGCGGCGCACCAGCGCGTGCTGGCGCGCGATCTCGTAAGCATGCCGCCCCAGCGCCAACGCCCGTGAACTGTTGCCCAGGCGCTCGACGTTGAACGCCGATATCTGCTTTTTGAAGCCTCCGGGTCCAAGCACGACGTCTTCAGCCGGAACCCGGACGTTCTCGAAATAAAGCGTGTTCCAGTCCTCGCCCGACAGAAAACGGGAACGCTTGCCGAAGGTGAAGCCCTCGGCGCCACGGCGGACGATCACCGAACCGATGCCGCCGAGACCCGGCCCGAAACGGACATAGACGAGGAACATGGTCGCATGGACGCCGTGCGTCGTGAAAACCTTCGATCCATTGACGAGGTAGCCGTCGCCGTCCGGCGTCGCGGAGGTGGTGAGTTCCGTCACCGCGGACCCCGCATCGCCTTCGGTCATCGCGACGGAGACGATCTCCTTGCCGGCCAGCAGAGGTTTGAGAAGACGCTCCTTCTGGGATGGAGTTGCGAACTGCGCAAGCACGCGGATCGCGCCGAAATTGCCGGCCTGGATCACGTCGGCGCTGCGCGGGCATACGGAGGCGATCTGCTCGATGGCGATCACCGCGTCGGTCATCGTACCGCCCTGGCCCCCGTCCTCGGGGTCGATGGTGATGCCCATGAGGCCGTTACGAGCCAGCAATTCCGCGACGTCCCAGGGATAATCGCCGCTATGGGCCCGCTCCAATGCGCCGGCGGCAAGTTCCCTTTCGGCAAGGGACCGAACCTGGTCCTTGAGGATGCTCTGTTCCTCGGAGAGATTGAATTCCATCACGATTCCGTTTCAGCGATTTCGTCCTGGGAGGAGAGGCCGCTCCCAGGTGGGTCGGTGAGGCCGAGTTCAGCCAGGATTGCGTCATTGTGCTCGCCGAGCGCCGGCGCGGCGTGACGATGGCGTCGCGCCAAACCGGAGCGCGCGAGTGGGCTTGCCAGAACGGGTGGACTACTATCGTCCGTTGGCATGACGACGCCGCGCTGCGCCTGATGCGGGTCGGAAACCGCTTCGTCGGCGGTCGCGACCGGCGCGACCGGCAGGTTCAGCGCACGCATGGCCGAGTCGATTTCACGGACGGTTCTGGCGATGCACCAGGATGCTATGGCGGAGCGGAATTCCTCGCCGCGTGCCCCATGGTTCGAATGGCGCTGTTCGGGGCGCTCGTCCGAAGAGGCGAGATCCGGCCGGCCGATGGCCTCGCAGAAGGCATGCCATAGCCGCGCCTCCAGAAGGCAAACCGCCACATGGCGGCCGTCCGCGGTCGGGTAGATCGCGTAACGAGGATTAGCGCCCCAGACTTCGATGCGAGGCTCCCCCGAAAGACCCGCGGCATGAGCGAGGCCGGGACCGAGTGCGATCGCACCCATCGCGGCGAGGCTGTCGGACATCGCGATGTCGAGATAGCAGCCTTCGCCACCGGCATCCCGCCGGCGCAGTGCCGCCAGGATCGCGATGGTCGCCATGGAGGCGGCCGAGTAATCGCCCGCCTGAAAATGCGGCAGCGAACCGGGTTGCGGCGACAGGATGCCGCTCGTTGCCTGGACAACGAGATCATGCCCCGGAACAGCCGAACGGGGGCCGTCCTGGCCGTATCCGGAAATTGAGCAGTAGATGACGTCCGGCCGCGCGGCGCGTGCGTCCTCGTAGCCCACTCCGAGCCGTGCGGCCGTTCCAACGCTGAACGATTCGATGACGATATCGCTTCGCTCCAGCAGCTTGCGGACGATATCCTTCGATCGGGCGGCGCGGAGGTCGATGGCCAAGGAGCGCTTGCCGCCGTTGACCGAGCGGAAATAGATGCTCGCCTCGCCGGCCATCGGCGGATTGTGGCGGCTGGGATCGCCGCCTTCCACGTGCTCCACCTTGATGACGTCGGCGCCCATGTCCGCGAGCATCTGGGTCGCCCAGGGGCCCGGCAGAAGCCGGCTGAAGTCCAGCACCCGCACGTTTTCAAGCGGCAGCACTGCTCTGGAAACCGGATCGGTCATGCGTCAGCGTCCCCGGAAGCTGGCCGGTCGCTTTTCCAGGAACGCACCGATACCCTCGAGCCTGTCCTCGGTACCGTAGATGGTCGTGACCAGGAAGGTCTCGAACTCGATAGCGGAGGCAAGATCCATCTGCATGCCGCGATGGACCGCTCGCTTGACGAAGGCGAGCGACAGCGGCGCGCGCTGTTCGTAGACCTTGACCATCGCCCTGGCTTCGGCCAGCGCGCCTCCTTTCGGCGTGAGGCGATTGATGAGCCCGATGCGGTATGCCTCGGCGGCATCGATCGGCTCAGCGGCAAACATGATCTCAAGCGCACGCGCCGGACCGACGATGCGCGGCAAACGTTGCGTTCCTCCGGCGCCAGCGACAGTGCCGATCTTGGACGAGGTGATCGCGAAGCTGGAACCTTCCGCGGCCACGCGCAGATCGCAGGCCAGCGCCAGTTCGAGGCCGCCCGTCATGCAGAAGCCTTCGATCGCCGCGATAACCGGCTTGCGCAAAGTCTCGAGTGCTTCGTTGAGCGCGTGCCATTTGTTGAAATAGGCGACGCCTTCGGCCGCGCCCTTGATCGCGCGGGCCTCGTTGAGGTCGGCGCCGGCGGAGAAATAAGCCTCGCCGCCGGTCAGAATGACGGCGCGGATGTTCTCGTCGGCTTCGGCGTCGCGACAGGCCGCGATGATTTCGGACATCGCCTGCGTGCTGACCGCATTGCGACGTTCGGGCCGATTGAAGGTGATGATTGCGGCAGCCGCGTCTTTTTCGACATGTATCGTCTGATAGCTCACTGGTGAATCTCCTCGGTATGGAAATCTGAAACAAGCGCGTTCACCGCTTCGGCGGCTTCGAACTGGACCCAATGCCCGGCGCCCGGCACGATATGGATGCGAGTGCCTGGCCTCGCCTGACGGCATTGTTCGGCGCGAGCGGCAATGGATGGATAGGCGAGCCGGTCTTCTTCGCCCCAGATGATCTGAACGGGACCGGCCATCCGGGCGAGGTCGGGCGGCGTTGAGAAGCGGAAGCTCACGCACCGGCTGTCGAAACGCGCGGAGCGGATATTGGCCAGTTGGATGTCGACGGCCTCTTCCGAAGGTTCAGGCGCGCTCGACATCATCCAGATGCCGAGGTTGTGGGCGACGACCTTTCGGACCTCGGTCTCGTCGGTTGCGCCGCGCGGCATCGGCTTGAGCTTGACGGACCGACCGACCGGCTCGCCGAATCCGCCCGGCCCGATCAGCGTCATGCGCTTCACGCGCCCGCCGAGCCGGCGGGCCGTTGCCGCGGCAACAGCACCGCCGAAGCTGAATCCCACGAGATGAAATTCTCCCGGGATTGCGGCCGCTTGGGAGGCGATCCAGTCGAGATAGTCATCCGGCGACGTTCCCCTGGGCACGTCCGGAGAATGACCGTAACCGGGCAGGTCAAACGCATGCACCCGGAATTTCGCAGCCAGAACCGGCAGGTTGCGCGCGAAATGCCGGTGCGATCCAGTACCCCCATGGAAGAGCAGCATCGGCGGCCCGTCGCCGTGCACTTCCCGGAACAGCTCCGGCATTACCTGCAGGGAGACCTCAAGCGACATCCTGGCCTTCCTCGATCTCCTGGCCGAGATAGGATTCGATCACCAGCGGATCGGACATGACGTCCTGTGGTGAGCCATCGGCGATCTTCTGGCCGAAATTCAGCACCATGACGCGCTGTGAAAGCTGCGTGATGACATGCACCAGATGCTCGATCATGCAGATGGTGACGCCATCGGCATGAATACGCTTCAGCACGGCGATCAACTCGTCCACCTCGCCGCGCGTAAGGCCGGCCATCACTTCGTCGAGCAGGAGGAGTTCCGGTCCTGTTGCGAGCGCGCGCGAGAGTTCGAGCTTCTTCTTGTTTCCGATGGTGAGTGCCGATGCCGGCAGGTCGCGCAGTTCCCAGAGTCCCGTCAGCTCGAGCGGGTGTTGGGCAAGATACCGGCCCCTGACGACGCTGCACCGCTCCTCATGCGCGAACAGAGCCCCGGTCGCGACATTGTCCAGAACGGTCATCTCCGCGAACGGCCGCACCACCTGGAAGGTACGGCCGATGCCCAGGCGGCATACGCGATAGGGCGGCGCGTCGGTGATGTTCTGGCCCTTGAAGGAAATCATCCCTTCGGTGGGCTTCAGATAGCCGGTGATCAGGTTGAGAAGCGTCGTCTTGCCGGCACCGTTCGGGCCGATGATTCCGAGAAACTCTCCCTTTTCGACGAACTGATTGAGATTGTTGATGGCGATAAGGCCGCCGAAACGCTTCACCAGCCCTTTTATCTCAAGCATTGCCGGGCCTCCCGTCGCTGCCTTTGGTATCGCTGCCGATAAAGGCTTCCTGCACGAGCCGGGATCCTCGCAGTTCCGGCGTGGACGCTGCGTAGACGATCGCTCCGTGCGAAATGACATAACCGCGGTTCGCCACGCTCAACGCGGCGCGCGTATTCTGCTCGACGAGCAGGATCGTCGTCTTCGATCTGGCGATTTCGCGGATCGCCGCGAAGACGAGTTGCACTATCTTGGGAGCGAGGCCGAGAGACGGCTCGTCCAGCAGGAGCAGCTTCGGCTGCGCCATCAAGGCGCGGGCAATGGCGAGCATCTGCTGCTCGCCGCCCGACATGAGGCCCGCCTTCTGAGACCTGCGTTCGATGAGGCGTGGGAAAAGGGCATAGACCTCTTCCAGCTTGGATGCCCGTTTCTCCCTGGCCCGCCTGTTATGGGACCCCAGGACGAGATTTTCCTCGACGGTGAGGTTGGGGAACACCTTGCGGCCTTCGGGAGAAAGGGACAGCCCGGCCTCGACGCGCTCGTGGCTCGACATCGCCAGCAGGTTCTCGCCGCCGAAGGTCGCGGTGCCGCCCATCGCCGGTATGAGCCCGGTCAGCACCGACATCGTCGTCGTCTTGCCCGCCCCGTTGGAGCCCAACAGGCAGATGACTTCACCCTCGGCCACGTCGATATCGATGTCGTTGAGCGCGATGGCGCCCTCATATCCGGCTCGGAGGTTGCGAATGGACAGCAGCGCACTCATCCCTTGACCTCCGAGCGTCCGGCTACCTGCCCCGTCGCCGGCTGCCGCTGGCGCCGCGCGCTCTTGTCCTTGAGGCGGCGCACCGCCCCCCAGATGCCGGCCGGCAGGAACAGGATGCCGACGATCAGGACTAGGCCGTAGATGAGCTGGCTGAAGCCTTCCTGCTGGCCGAAGATGATGCGGGACGCTTCCGACAAACCGACGATGGCGAAAGAGCCGATCACAGGGCCGGCGAGCGTATGCACGCCGCCGAGTATGGGGGCGATCTGCGCCAGGATGGTGAAGTGCAGCGTGAAGGCGACCTCGGGATCGAGGTAGCCGCCATACCACGCATTGATGCCGCCGGCGCAGGAGGCTATCGCCCCGGAGATGGCGAGCAGCCCCATGCGATAGGTGAAGGGCCTGATGCCCAGCATCTGCGCCGCCGCCTCGTTGTTGCGCATTGCACGGCAAGCAAAATGGAAGCGCGAGTGGGAGAGCACCACCGAAATGACGATGGCCAGTACCGCGCCCAGGCCCCCAAGGCTGTAGAGCAGTGTCGATGACGGCCTGAGGGACGAATCCAGGAAGAGCCCTACCGCGCCCCCGGTCACGTCCGGCGTCATGAAGGCGGCGATACGCAGCCCTTCCGAAAGCGCCAGGGTCGAGATGGCGAAGAAGAGCCCGCGCAACTGACCGGTGGCGACCGCCAGGAAGAGTCCGAGCAGGCTGCCGAATACCATGGAAACGATGAGGCTGAGATAAATCGGCAGGCCCCAGGCGTTGGCGCTGAGGATGGCGGCGTAGCTTCCGACGCCCCAGAACGCCGAATGGCCAAGCGAGATGAGGCCGGCATTGGCCATGAGGTTCCAGCTGATGGCGAGCATCGCCAGTGTCGAGATGCGGAACACCCAGTCGCCGACCTGAGCGCCGCCGAAGAGGGTGATGCCGATAAGGGCCACTGCAAAAAGGGCGACGATTGCGGCCTGGTTGATAGCGGTCATGTCGCTCCCCTTATTCCTCGACTGCCTGGCCGAGGATTCCCCGTGGCCGTACGATCAGGATGAGGAACAGCACCGCGAATGCGATACCTTCCGCCCAGCCGATGCCGCCCGGGACGTAGTACGAAACCCAGGTCTCGGCGAACGCGAGCACAAACGCGCCAATCACCGAGCCCATGATCGAGCCGAGTCCCCCAAGGATGATGATCGCAAACCCCTTGACCAGCATGTGGAAGCCCATGAAGGGCGAGATGGGACCGATGAAGCTCATCAGGACACCCGTCGCGGCGCCCAGCGCCACGCTGATGCCGAAAGTCAGTCCGTAGATGGCGTTGACGTTGATGCCCATCAGCTTGGCCGCGTCGCCGTTCTCGGCAAGCGCCCGGCTGGCCCGGCCGAGCTCGGTATATTTGAGCCAGAAGAACAACGCGCCGACGAGCACGAGGCCCACGGCGAAGGCGATGAGGCGCGATACTGAGACCACGATGTCGCCGATCATGATCGACGAGAACGCATAGGACGGATTGAGCGACCGCTCGTCGCCCGACCATGCGATCAGCGCTACGTTCTGAAGGACGAGCCCGATGCCGAACGTAAGCAGGATCTGGTTGATGTGCGGAGCGTCGAGCACGCGCCGGATGGCGACGCGAAAGACGATGAGCCCGGCCACCAGGCCGACGACCATGACCAGCGGCAGCGCGACCAGCGGGTCCATTCCGGCGATTTGGGAAGCCCAGAAAGCACCATAGGCACCGAGCATGATCGCCTCGCCATGCGCGAAATTGATGACGCGGATGATTCCGAAGCCCAGCGAAAGCCCGATCACCATCAAGGTGTAGAGGCCGCCAAGCAGCATCGCGTCGATCATAAACTGCCCGAAATATTCCATGACCCGCTCCGCGAACTGAATGGCGAGGGGCGCGCGCGATCAGCCGCGCGCGCCCGGCTTGGCCGCGTCAGCGGCTGAGAGCCTCCATCTTTGCCCCTTCCGCAGCCTGAAGCGGCCACAGGACGACGTTCTTGCCGCCCTGGCGCTGGAACACCACCATGTCGGAAAAGGCCTGGTTCTTCGTGCCGAAACCGGTCGGCTTGAAATTCCCGCGCCCGTAGACGGTATCGATATCGAGGGAAGCCAGTTCGGCCGCCGCTTTCGTCTTGTCACCGCCCGCCTTGTCGAGCGCCACGAGCAGCATGCCCATGGATGCGTAGTGGCCGATATCAAGAAAGTCGGGTTCGGCGTTGTATTTGGCCTTGAAGGCTTCAACCCATTCCTTGGTTTCCGGGAACAGCTTCGGATAGTCCGGATTGGCCGGATGGTTGACCCCGGGTAGGTAGGTCGTGACGCCGAGCCAGCCTTCCTGGGCCTCGCCCACGGCCTTCTGCCATTCGTCGAGCTGGGTATAGGCGGTGCCGACCAGATAGGGCACGTTGAGCTTGCGGGTGTAGATCTGCTTGGCCAGAGTGATGGCGTCGGTCGTCTGAACCAGCCCCACCAGGATATCGGGCTTGGCGCGCGCGACCTTCGTCAGGACAGGGTTCATGTCGGGCGTGTTGGTCCTGACGACTTCCTCGTCGATGATCTTGAACCCGGCTTCGGTGTAGAACTTCTTGACGTAGGGAAGGTGCGTACGCCCGTAATTGTCGTCTGAATATATGACCGCGACAGTCTTGCCTTCACCGAGATAGTGCTTGAGCGCAGCCGCCTCGGACGTATGGTAATGGTACGCATACGGATAGGTGTGGAAGAAATTGTCTTCCCCGCCCGCGATCTTCTCCAGTTGCGTGCTCGATGAACCGTCGACGATCCATACGGGCTTGCGCTGCTGCCATGGCGGTACCGCGGCGGCGACGATCGGGCTGGCCACCGGCCCGATCATGAAATCGACCTTTTCCACGGAAACGAGTTCGTTGACCGCGGAAACGGTGGCCTGGGCCTCCGACTGCACATCGCGCACGAGAAGCTGGATGTCGTTGCCGCCGACCTTGTTGCCGAACCGCTCCAGGGCCATTTCGACGCCCCGACGACCGGAAGCGCCGTAGGCCACGAAGCGACCGCTGAGTTCCATCGGCACCCCGATCTTGATGGTATCCGCGCTCGCCGGCACCACGCCCGCGAGCATTGCGGCCGTGGCCGCCAACGCAGCCAGTCGAATGGCGATGCTGCTTCGTCCTGCACTCATCTCTTCCTCCTGATTCTTGATCGCCCCGCGGAACGGACCGCCAGACGGCTCCTCCCGTCACCCCGGATGCACTGCACTCGCGAGGCGTGAAATCCCCGCGACGAACGCCGAGCAAGCCCGCGTTGAAGGAAGCGTATAAAATGAAACTGTATCCGTCTAGTGAAATTTTTGTTTGACAAGCCGGCAATCACGGCCCTAGCCTTTTGGAACCGGCTGACAGATTGCGGGCCGACAGATTGCAGGAGGATTGGTCAGATGGCGTATGAAGACATTCTGTACGAAGCGGGCGATGGGATCGTGACCATCACCATTAACCGTCCGGAGGTCCGCAATGCCGTTCGACCCAAGACCTACGAGGAACTTACCGACGCGATGCATCGGGCGGCGAACGACGCCACGGTCGGCGTCGTGGTGCTGACGGGCGCGGGCGACAAGGCCTTCTGTTCCGGCGGCGACGTCCGCGACCAGTCGAAACGGACGCCGCATGTCGGCCGCGCGCACATGCGCCGGCTCTACAATCTGTCGTCGATCATGCGCATGATGGATAAGCCCATCATTGCCAAAGTCCGCGGCTTCTGTGTCGGCGGCGGCAATGAAATCAATCTCTTTTGCGACCTCACGGTCGCCAGCGAGGATGCCAAATTCGGCCAGGTCGGCCCTCGTGTTGGCAGCATCCCCATCTGGGGCGCATGCCAGTTGCTGGCCCGCTATGTCGGTGAACGCAAGGCGCGCGAAATACTCTACACGTGCCGGCTCTATACGGCGCAGGAGGCCGTTGAAATGGGCCTCATCAATGCGGCTTACCCGGCCGGGGAACTGGACGCCAAGGTGAACGAGCTCTGCCAGACGATACTCGACAAGAGCCCGCAAAGCATCCGCATCGCCAAGATCGCGCTCAACGCCGGTTCCGATCAGGAATTCTACAGTTCCTATTTCCCGACATCGGAGCTTCTCGCCTCGATCTACGGCAACGACGAAAACATGGAAGGGATCAACGCCTTCCTGGGCAAGCGCCCGACCGATTTCCGCAAGTTCCGCCGCTAGGCCGGAGATCCAGATGCAGATGGGATTGGAAGGCAAGGTCGCATTGGTTACCGGAGGGGCTCGCGGCATCGGCTTCGCCGCCGCCACGATGATGGCCGGGGAAGGCGCAAAACTGGTCCTTGTGGATATCAATGGCGACTCGGCCCGCAAGGCCGCGGAGGCCCTTTCCGGCCAGACCGAGACGCTGGGGCTGGCTGCCGATATTTCGAGCCCGGATGAGGTCACCCGAATGGCCGCGACCGCAGCCGACAAATTCGGGAAGATTGACATCTTCGTCAATAGCGCCGCTGTCCTCGACGACAAACAATTTCTCGATTCGTCCTTCGAGGACTGGAGCAGGATGCTCAATGTCTGCCTGTACGGGCCGATGATCTGTCTGAAGGCATTGCTGCCTGGCATGGTCGAGCGAGGCTACGGGCGGGTTGTCTGTCTTGCGTCGGATTCGGCGCGTATAGGGCAGGCGCGGCTTTCCTATTACGCCGCGGCCAAGGCCGGCGTGATCGCGCTGGTCAAATCCGTCGCCCAGGAAGTGGGAACCGCCGGCGTGACGCTCAATGTGGTTTCTCCCGGAGCAACCAACACACCGCTTCGGATCGAGCGCGAAAAGAGCCTCCTTGCCCAGATGGGCGAGGAGAAATACGCCCGGCGCCAGAAATCGGTCCTCAAGATGTATCCGGCCGGCCGCATCGGCGAACCGGACGATATCGGTTCCGCCATTCTTTTCCTCGCCAGCGACCGTGCATCCTGGATTACCGGCCAGGTGCTTAGCGTCAATGGCGGTTTCGCGATGCCCTGAGGAGCCGGCCGCATGGACTTTACCCTCTCCGAAGAGCAGCGCATCCTTCAGGATTCCGCGCGCAGCATGGTCGCCAAGGAGTTGCGGCCGATCCTCGACCGCAACGATCCGGATCGCCCGCTGCCCAAGGAAGAGATGCTTGCCGTTTACTCGGTCTTTGGCCGGGAAGGGCTGACGGCGCCGCGCCTTCCTGTCGATGACGGCGGGAGCGGCATGAGAATGCTCGATTACGGGCTGGTGTTCGAGCAGCTTCCCCCTGCCCTGGCCATATCGCTGCTCTCCCACGAATGCACCGTGGCGCGCATCCATGCCGACAGCGATCCGGAGCAGCGGCAGCGTTTCCTTCCCGACCTTCTGGCCGGACGGAAGATCTGCTGCACGGGCACGACCGAGCCTGACACGGGTTCCGACCCGCGCGGCGTCCGTACACGTGTCGTACGGGAAGGGGACGAGCTCGTCATCAACGGCCGCAAGATGTGGATCACGAACGGCACGGCCAGCGACATGATGGTTGCTACCTGTTCGGCCGGCCAGGAAGAGCGTGGCGCGATCATGCGCAGGGTGGTTGTCGACCGAGGGCAATCCCCCTATGAGGCAATCGAAATCCGTAGCCTTGGCTTGCGCCAGGGCCATCTCTCCGAAATCCTGTTCGAAGACTGCCGCGTGCCTGCTGGAAATGCGCTCGGCGAGGGTGGCGACGCGGCGCGTATCCTGACGCTGACGTGGAACGGCAACCGGCCGCTCGTCGGCCTGGCGGCTGTCCACCTTGCCCAGAAGGCGCTCGATGCGGCCATAGAATACGCCGGCGTGCGCCGCCAGTTCGGCCGGACAATCGGCCAGCACCAGCTTATCCAGGAACGTTTGGTCGACATTGCCGCCGATGTCATGGCGAGCCGGCTGCTCTGCTATCAGGCGCTCGACGTCATCGACAGGGGCGGCCGTGCCAACGGATCGTCGGCGATGGCGAAGCGGTTCGCTACGAATGCCTGTGAGCGCGCCGTCTCGATGGCGATGCATGTCCACGGCGCGATGGGCATCAGCCGCGAAGCCGGGATCGAGCAACTGTATCGGGACGTTAGGATGCTGCCGATCCCGGACGGAACCAACGAGATTTTAACGCTGATTGCCGGGCGGGAGCTTACCGGTCTCGATGCGATCAGGAAATAGGTTTTCGCCCCGGCATCTGCCGGTCGGCAGCAAGGAGGCTATTGGCATTGTTGCATCCAACCCACTATGGCGAAGTGGAAACGCTGGCTGCGGCCGTCGCGCAAGGGCATCGAAGGCCCGCCGCGCGGTGGGTCGGGCAAGCGCCGTTACCATAGAGCCCCTGGGAGGCGACATCATGATCAGAGCCGTCGGACGTGCGCTAGCAATCTTCGACGCATTCGACGAGGCCCATTTGAGCCTGTCTCTTCAGGAGATAGGCTCTCGAATCAACATGCCGAAGGCGACCACCTTTCGGCTTGTGCATACGCTGGAACGAGCAGGCTTCCTGGTAAGGCTCGACAACCAGCAATATTGTCTCTCGCTGAAGCTCGTGCGGCTGGCCGGGATGGTAAAGGGTACTATCGGCATCCGCGAGATCGCGCGCCCCGTCATGATCGAAGTGGCGCGGGAGACCGGCGAGACAGTCACCATCAATGCGCTCAGCGGACATCAGCGACTCTGCATCGATGTCATCAATACGCCGTCGCCGCTGATGACGATCGTCGGGCCGGGAGAACAGCTTCCATTGCTGCATGGCGCGACAGGAAAGGCGTTGCTTGCCTATCGTACCGTCGACGAGATCACCGAGATCATCGCCGCGACACCCGGCGGGGACGAGATCGACAGGGCGGAGCTGGACGCCGAACTCGAGGAGGTTCGCAGGCTGGGCTATGCGCTCACCAGCGGTCAGCGTGTTCCCGGCGTCACCGCCATCGCGGTGCCGCTGCGCGACATGCGCGAGGAAGTCGTGCACTCGCTGGCGCTTACCGGCCCGAGCATCCGCGTCGACAGGAACCGCGAGCGATTTGCTGAAATCATGCTCGACGCCGCTGCGGAAATATCCAGCCGTCTCGGGAGCATGGAAGCGTCGAGGTCGCTGGCGCCATGACCGGTAAAGGTGCCTTGGCCGGTTTGAAGGTTCTGGAAGTAGGCGTTGTCTCCGCCTATGCCGGCAAGCTCTTCCATGACCATGGCGCCGAGGTTGTCCTCGTCGAACCGCCCGGCGGCTCGGCGCTGCGTTTCCACCCGCCTTTCATCGAGGGTGCGAATGTCGAGGAACGCAGCCTTTCCTTCATGTATCTCGCGGCGGGCAAGAAGAGCGTCGTGATCGATCTCGATGATGCGGCGGGACGTGAACGCTTTCGCGATCTCGCAGCGTGGGCGGACGTCGTGTTGGATGACAGGCCGCGCCATTGGTGGAGCGCCCGCGACCTCGCCTACGAAAACCTGAAGGCGGTCAATTCCCGATTGGTCTGGTGCTCCGTCACGCCTTTCGGACAGACCGGCCCCCGTGCCGGCGAGGCGGGCTGCGAACTGGTTGCCATGGCGACCGGGGGCATGACCTGGCTGAGCGGGTATGCCGATACACCCGTCACCAGCAGAGGCGGGATTGCCGAACGCAGCGCGGCGCTCTATGCAGCGGTCGCGTCGTTGGCGGCCGCGCTTGGACCGGAACCCGGCCGCGGACGGTATATCGACGTTTCCATGCAGGAGGTCGTGGCGCTCGGCACCGAAACTGGCCCCCAGTTCCATGACCTTCAGGGTGTCTTGCGCCGTCGCAATCCGGACTTCCAGAAGCAGGCGGGCATCGGGGTTTATCCCTGCCGTGACGGCTGGGTAATGGTCTATGCCGCCGAGGCCGGCGTGGGAACGGGATGGACCCGGCTGATCGAATGGATGGTGTTGGAAGGGATCGAGGAGGCCCGGCCGATGCTGTCGAAGGAATGGGCGACGAACGAACGCAAGCAGTCGCCGGAAGCGCGCAAGGCGTTCGCGGAGGTTTTTACCCGCTTCGCGTCACACAAAAACAAGCAAGAGATTTTCGTCGAAGGACAGCGTCGTCGTATCGCGGTCGCCCCTGTCAACGGTCCGGAAGAAATCCTCTCCGACCCGCATCTGAGGGAAATCGGCTTCTTTCGTGATCTCGATCTTCCCGATGGCAGGCGCATTCGCGTGCCCGGCGCGCCCTTTTACATGTCGCGTACGCCGGCGGAGGCGGGCCGAAGCGCGCCGGCTTTGGACGGGGCAGGACAGTGACCGGCGATCGCCCACTCGAAGGAATCAGGGTCCTCGACCTCACCTGGGTCGGCGCGGGACCTTTCTGCACGAAGATACTGGCGGATTTCGGTGCCGAGGTCGTGAAAGTGGAATCGGCGCGGCGGCCCGACCAACTTCGGAAAGCGGAACCGCTCGTCGGCGGCCGAGGTATCGAGGAGAGCGGCTATTTCGCCAATCGCAACGCGGGGAAGCTGAGCGTCTCCGTGGATCTCAAGCATCCCGACGCCCGGGAGATCGTGCTGGCCATGGCCGCGCGCAGCGACATCGTCACCAACTCGTTCTCGCTCGGCGTAATGGAACGACTCGGCCTCGGCTATGAGGATATCAAGGCCGTCAAGCCCAACATCATCTACCTGTCCATGCCGCTGGCCGGAAAGGACGGACCTTACCGCGATTTCGTCGGATACGGCATGAACATAGCCGCCCTGGTGGGATTGATGGCGATGGGGGGCCTGCCGGGGCGATGGCCAGTCGGCACGGGAACGAATTTCCCCGACCATCTGCCCAATCCGTTGCATGCCGCCTTCGCGGTTCTTGCAGCTTTGGCGGATCGGCGGCGGACAGGACTGGGCCAGGAAATCGTGCTTTCCCAGATCAACAGCACACTCGCGCCTTTCGCCGACGACATCCTGGAGTGGGGCGCGAACGGGAGCGCGGCGCAAGGCCCCCATGCCGATCCGCAGGCTGCACCGCATGGCCTGTTTCCCTGTCGGGGAGAAGATCGCTGGATTGCGCTCAGCGTGCGCGGCGATGCGTCCTTCATACGCTTCTCCAAGGTCATTGGCCGTCCCGATCTTCCCACGGATGAGCGCTTTG
>JBDZVC010000576.1:0-2249 GCA_040255475.1 Phyllobacteriaceae bacterium
GCCTTCGCCGCCTTCTCCGGCACGATGGCGCTGATGCGTTTCGCGGGCGACGCCGTGCGCAACCGCTTCGGCGCGGTGGCGACATTGCGCGTCTCGGCGCTGATCGCCGCGACCGGCATGCTGGTCGGCGGCTTCGCGCCCAACGCATGGGTTGCGGTGCTGGCCTTCGCCTTCTCGGGCTTCGGCATCGCCAATATGGTGCCGATCGCCTTTTCGGCAGCCGGCAACCAGCCCGGCCTTTCGCCTGGCGTGGGACTCAGCACCGTGACAGTGATGGGCTACTCCGGCATCCTGCTCGCGCCGTCGGTCATCGGCTTCATCGGCCAGCATGTCGGCTTCTCGCCGGCCTTCATCGGCGTTTCCGTGCTGCTGGTCGTCGTCTTCCTCATGGCCGGTCTCGCCCGCGCCGCCGATATGCCTGCCACGTCAGCTTGAGCGGTTTCCATGATTGTGGTGCGTCCTTCGAGGCTCCACTTCGCGGAGCACCTCAGGATGAGGGAGGTGGGTGCTAACTTCGCGATGCTAAATTCCAAAAGATTATCAGGATTTGGCGTGACGACCACAAACCTCCTCATCCTGAGGTGCGAGCGTAGCGAGCCTCGAAGGACGCACGGCCGTACAGCGGCATCAGACATCCACGTAACGTTTCAACTCGGCGAACAGGAAATCCGCGACACGCCTTATGCGCGCGGATGTTCGCACGTCCCGATGCATGGCGAGCCAGACCGGCAAGGCCGGCAAGGGCATGCCGGGCAGGATCACTTCCACCGACGAATCCCTTACGGCAAGCGGAAGCTGGCCGAAGCCGATGCCGTTGCCGGCGCGCACGGCCTCCCAGCCGACGATCTGGTTGTCGGCGCGGAAACGGAAGGCGTGCCGGTCGAGTTTGATGCCGAGGGCGCCGAAAGCGTCGATGATCGTGGAACTGCGGTCGAAGCCGATCAGATCGTGCGAGGGCAGTTCCTCGACGGATTTCGGCCTCCCGCGCCGGTCGAGATAGGAAACCGCCGCGCAGGCGCAAAGCGGGATGTCCGTCACCCTGCGCGCGATAAGGTCCTGCTGTGTCGGCTCGACCATGCGGATGGCGATATCGGCGTCGCGCCTCAGAAGGTTCTCGACCTGGTTGCTGGCGACGATCTCGATTTCGATCGACGGCTCCGCTTCGCCGAGCCGCGCGATCATCGGCGGCAGCACATAGGCGGAGACCACCTCGCTCGCCGCGATCCGCACCGTGCCGGATATCGTTTCGGTCGAGGCGCCGAGCGCGGCCCGCATGAAGGCATTCGCCCGATCCGAGACTTCCTCAGCCCGCGCCAGAAGCGCCAGCCCGTCATCGGTCAACTCAAAGCCGGCGCGGCCGCGCCGGAAGAGCTTCAACCCGGTCGCCCGCTCCAACTCCGCTATGTGGCGTCCAAGCGTCGGCTGGCTTCCACCCAATTGCCGCGCCGCAGCCGAAAGGCTGCCGGTCTGCGCGACCGCGACGAAGCTGCGGATCAGATTCCAGTCGAGTTCCTGAATATTCATAATTGAATATCTTTGGCTCGTATTTCGTCAGTTTCCATTCAGGCCAGAAGAAACGATATTCCATGCATCAACGCAAGCATGGAGATATCCAATGATCAGGATCGTTGTTCTCGGTGCCCGTGGCCGGATCGGCCGGGCCGTCGCCAAGGCCTTCATCGATGCCGGCTATGAAGTTCGCGGCGTCACCCGCGACGGGAAGCTGCCGGAGGAACTCGCCGGCGCCACGGGGGTCGCCGCCGACGCGCTCGACCGCCGCTCGCTTATCGAGGCGACCAGGGACGCCGAGATCGTCTTCAACAGCCTGTCTCCGATCTATTCGGACTGGAGCACCTGCATTCCGATGGCGGAAAACGTCATGGCCGCCTGCGCGGAGAACGGTGCGCGGCATTTCTTCCCCGGCACGGTCTATAATTTCGGCTCTCCGATCCCCGCGATCATCACGGAGGATACACCGCAGGCTCCGACAACCGAGAAAGGCCGCATCCGCGTCGCGATGGAAGATCTGTTCCGCCGCGAGGCCGAGGCCGGCCGCGTCCGCACCGCCATCCTACGCGCCGGCGATTTCTTCGGTGGCAAGGGGACCGGCGCATGGTTCGACCTCATCGTGGCATCGAAATTCGACAAGGGCGTGTACACGGCGCCCGGCAAGGTCGATCTCGTCCATGAATGGGCCTATCTGCCCGACCTCGCCGCCGCCTTCGTCGCGCTCGCCGACAATCGCGACA
>JBDZVC010000577.1:0-2246 GCA_040255475.1 Phyllobacteriaceae bacterium
CCGCTGTTCAACGTCCTCATCACGCAGATGATGAATTTCATGTCGGAATCCTTACCCCGCCCGGATGAACACCAGGTCCTGGTTCTGCTCGACGAATTTCAGAACCTGGGGAAGCTGGAGAACGTCACCGAAATGGCGTCCACGCTCGGAGGTAACGGCATTTCGATGTGGTTTTTCGTTCAGTCGCTCAAGGCCGTCGACGAAATTTATCGCCAGGAAGGCCGAAAGAGTCTCATCAACGCGGCCCGCGTGCAGGTATTCTTTGGAGCTCAGGACGCAGACGACCTGCGCTATGTGTCCGAACAGCTCGGCGAGACCTCGGCCGAACAAAAGGACGTGACACGTACAAAGGCTACGCTGTTCGACACCTATTACACGCGCTCGGTGCATCGCAAGGAAGTCCGTCGCGCGCTCATGCGGCCCGACGAAATCCGCACGCTGGACAAGAGCAAGGTCATCATCCTGCCGCGTGGCGAGTTGCCCATTCTCGGAACCCGCAATTTCTATTTCGCTGATGACAAGCTCAGGGAGAAGGCTTTCGAGCCGGTGCCTAAGGCGGCACTCGTCGGCGAGATTCCGGCGAAGTCTGCTGAGCGCAAAGACCCCTACCCTGTTCGACCATATCATTCCGGCATCGCACAATCGCGATTGATCCGGGGCGCGACATTCGCCGCTAAAGCCGGTCGCACGCCACCGCCACCAATCCGACGGCAGATCAGGGCGAGAACCAACGGGGATTCCGTTTCGCAATCATTGCCGCCCTCGGACGTTTCCGGCACGATCTCTGCGACGACGGTTGATTTCGGAGCGCTCGCCGCCAAGGCCGCCGCCAGCCGCGTTTCACCGCAAAAGGAAGCACTCATTTCCGCTTTGTTGAGCCAGGGCAAATCCTTCCGGCCTAGAGCGCAGGATACTGCAGCCTTCGACAACGGAATGAGCGTTGTCGAGGAAACCTTGCCCGACGTCATAGACGAATAGAGGTGGCGGCACGGAAAGAGCGATTTGAGGCATCTCAAGGGGTACGATGACGCCTGTCCACAACGATCCGTCGACGCGGGTTGGGCAATCGCAGCAGGTATGCGGCCGTTGCGGCAAACCGTCGAATGTCCTCGTTCTCGATCCTGGCAAGCCGTACGTCTATCTGTGCGTGACCTGCGAGGCGAACGACCTGTCCAAAGACGGAGCTGTCCGGACCTCCGACACCGGCAGCGGGAATCCGGCCTAATATCCGAACCGTTACCGCTCGTAATCATTCTCGTTGGATCTTTGTGTGCGGCGGTCCTGCTCCTCCGCTTGCCGGACCTTCTTTTTGTTCCGCTCCTGCTCCTGATCCCGACGGCTTCGGGCCGCCTCAGCTTCCCGGCGTGGCGTCTCCGGCTGGCGGGCATCGTCGCGCGCCGGAAGATCACGCCCGCGCGCTTCGCGTTCGGGAACGGGTTCGCCGCCGCCAGACGCTCCCGTCTTCCGCCGCTGCCCGGCCTCGAACTGCAGGCGCGCAAGCCGGTCGTGCATCTTGTCGTTGACGTCCTCGCGATACTGCTCGAACCGGCTCTGTTCCGCCTCGGGCAGCGTCGCGCTCATAGCGTCGAGCGCCTTGTTCACGCGGTCCATCTTCTGCCGCATCTCCAACGGTGTCTGGGCCATGTCGAGATCTCCTATCAGTGCAATCAATTCTTTCATGCCGGGATGGGTAAGGAAAGATTTTTGGCCCCGCTCACCTGCCGCACGAAGCGTGACGGCATCCGAAGCCCCCTTCCCTTCCTGACCATCGCGGAACCGCAGAAGGTTCTTGCCGATTGCCTCGGCAGCCGTGAGCGCCAGCCCTGTGACGCCAACATCTCGCATTGTCGCGGCGGTCGTTTGCCACGCTGCGGCGATCGCATCGCCGTTCGCCACGAGCGTCTGTCCGTCGAGCCGGCGTTGCCGCTTGGCCTCGACCCGCTCGACCGTCCTGGCGCTGACAGAATAGCGTGGATCGCGTTGCGCCCGGTCATAGGCACCCGCATGTTCCTTCGTGAATGGCCGCGTCATCGCGTGGTCCATGCGCCGCGTCGCCACCATGGCGATGCCGTTCTCACGCGCCTTTTCGGCGAATGCCTCGCGCCAGGCGACCAGATCCGGCTTATAGAATTTTAAGCGCTCGCCGTCGGTGGAACGCGCCTGCACCATGGCATGGATATGGACGTGCTTCGTGTCCTTATGATGCGCCAGGACGAACTTGGACCCTGCCGCCCGTTCTTCCAGCA
>JBDZVC010000578.1:0-2237 GCA_040255475.1 Phyllobacteriaceae bacterium
TTCGTCTTCGGCAATCTGATGGCGGCGCTCGGCTCCTCCTTCGAGACGCTGCTCGCCGCCCGGATCGTCATGGCGCTGGCGGCCGGCCTTTTTGCCGCGACCGCGCAGGCGACCGCCGTCGCCATGGTGGACGACCATCACCGGGCGCGCGCCATCGCGGTCGTCGTCGGCGGCACCACGGTCGCGGTTGCGCTCGGCGCTCCACTCGGGGCACTGATCGGCACGGCGATCGGCTGGCGCGGCACCTTCATGGCGATCGCGGCGGTCGGCACGTTGGCAGGGTTCGTCCTCTGGTGGCGTCTTCCGCACGGCCTGACCGGCACGCCGCTTTCCCTCGGTGAGCGCGTTGCCGGCGCCATGCGGCCGGGCGTGCTGCCGATGCTGTTCACGACGCTCATGACGCTGACGGGCGCTTTTGCCGTGTTTTCCTATATTGCGCCGCTCGCCATGCAGGGCACGGGGCTTTCCGAACTTGCCCTGCCGGCCGTCCTGCTGGCCTTCGGCATAGGTGCCGTGATCGGCAACATCGCCGGTGGACAAGCCGCCGACCGCTTCGGCGCGGCGCGCACCGTATGCTGGTCGCTGGCTCTTTCGGCGGCGGTGCTGTTTGCCTTTTCGGCAATCCCCGCCCTGCCGCATGCCTTTGCCGGTCTGGCGTTGATCCTCGCTATGGTTCCGTGGGGCGTGGTCGGTTGGGCCTTCCCGCCGGCGCAGGCAAGCCGCATTCTTGCCATCGCGCCCGACGACGCGCCGGTCGTGCTCTCGCTCAACGGATCGGCGCTCTATCTCGGCGTGGCGCTCGGCTCGGTGGTCGGGGCGGAGGTTCTGCGCGTCGGGTCGCCGTCCGATCTCGGCTGGGTGTCGGCGCTGTTCCCGCTGATCGGCCTTGCCGTCGTGCTCGCGACGGCCATGCGCGGAAAGCGTTCCGCGGCCATCGCGCCGGCGGAGTAGGGAACGCCGCCGCATCCAGCGCGTTTCTCCAGGCGCCGCAATGGTTGCGGCGCCGGTGGAGGAACAGAGATGAATGTCGATCAGGCGCCTACGGCCAAGGGTAGGAAGGCCGCTAGCGGCCTGAAGCGGGCGACGAAGAAGGAAGAGCGGAAGGTAGAGGCGGAAAAGGGCAGTCCACTTAAGAAGGGCGCGGCGCGCGTGGAGGAACGCTCCAGAAGTTCCGACGGCAAAGGGGCCGGCGCCAAGCAGCGCTGACTGATTTCTTCAGAAATCGATTCGCCTTTACCGGTTAAGGCGCTGTTTTTGCTGTTCGCTATCTGCCGGGCACGGAATGCCTCCGGCGGCCAGCGTCGTTCGGTATACCCGGCCCATGCAAAAAATCACTATGACTCGGCTGCCGCATTCGGATAATTGTGAAGCGGGTGGGAAGGCCGGTCGAAGAGAGGAAGCGCGATGCTCTGGAAGGGTCGACGCCAAAGCGACAATATTGAAGACCGGCGCAGCGATAGTGGCGGCGGGTTCGGCGGCGGCGATCCCTTCGGTCAGGGCGGCGGGTTCCGCATACCGATCGGCCGCGCCGCCGGCGGCGGTGGCATCAAGGGCATCATCATCCTGGTCATCCTGTTTTTCGTGCTGCGCTTCCTCGGCATCGATCCGATGCAGATCCTGGGCGACGGCGGCCCGATGTCTAACGGTGGCGTGACCCAGGAAAGCAGCGTGCAAAACGGCCCCCAGGCCAATGACGAGATGAAGCAGTTCGTCGCGACCGTGCTGGCCGAAACCGAAGACACCTGGACCGGCATCTTCCAGTCGCAGGGCCTGACCTACAAGGATCCGAAGCTGGTGCTGTTCTCCGGCGCCTATCCCGGCGGCTGCGGCATGGCCCAGAAGGCGATGGGGCCGTTCTACTGCCCCAATGACCAGAAAGTCTATCTCGACACCGATTTCTTCCGCCAGCTCGCGCAGCAGTTCCATGCTTCCGGCGATTTCGCGCAGGCCTATGTGATCGCGCACGAGATCGGCCATCACGTGCAGAACCTGACCGGCATCCTCGGCAAGTTCAACGAGAAGCGGCAGCAGGTGGACGAGGTCACCGCCAACAAGCTGTCGGTGAGGGTGGAACTTCAGGCCGATTGCTTCGCCGGCATCTGGGCGCACTTCACCGAACAGAAGGGCATCCTCGAAAAGGGCGATGTCGACGAGGCGCTGAACGCCGCCTCGCAGATCGGAGACGACACGCTGCAGAAGGAAACGCAGGGCTATGTCGTGCCCGACAGCTTCAACCA
>JBDZVC010000579.1:0-2237 GCA_040255475.1 Phyllobacteriaceae bacterium
TTAGCGACTTGTTTAACGTGGCTGCAAGCCGACCGGCCAAATCACCACGGGATAAGATGCTTTATGCCGTTGCCCTGCTTGCGTCAATCGGCAAGTGAATTAAACGGTCAGACGCAAAATTGTGGGAGTAATCGTGCGGACAATCGGCATCCTGCCCGACCGCGATATCGCGGCGCTGTTCGAGAGCGGCGCGCTTTCCTCGGCGCGCACGCTTGACGAAGACCAGATCCAGCCAGCGAGCCTGGACCTCCGGCTCGGCGCAAAGGCCTACCGCGTGCGCGCCAGCTTCCTGCCCGGCCCCACGCACAGCGTCGCCGAAAAACTCGATCATCTCAAGCTGCATGAGATCGATCTCGGGCCCGGCGCCGTGCTGGAAACGGGTTGCGTCTATATCGTGCCGCTGATGGAGGAACTGAAGCTGCCGGCGGACGTCGCCGCTTCCGCCAATCCGAAAAGCTCGACCGGACGCCTCGACATCTTCACCCGTGTCATGACCGACCATGGCCCGGAATTCGACAAGATACCGGCCGGCTACGCCGGACCGCTCTATATGGAGGTCAGCCCACGCACCTTCCCGATCGTGGCCCGCACCGGCTCTCGCCTGTCGCAGATCCGCTTCCGCAAGGGCCATGCGGTACTTGGCGAGAACGAACTGGAAGCGCTGCATAGCCACGAGCGGCTGGTCGCGGCCGACAAACCCAACATCACCGGCGGCGGCATCGCGCTCTCCATCGACCTGACGGGAGACAGGGACGGACTGGTCGGCTATCGCGGCAAGCACCATACCGGGCTGATCGACGTCGACAAGCGCGCCGAGCAGGATCGGCACGATTTCTGGGAGCCGCTTTACAGCCGGGGCAAGGGCGAACTGATCCTCGATCCGGACGAATTCTACATCCTCGTCAGTCAGGAGGCAGTGCATGTGCCGCCCGACTACGCCGCCGAGATGACGCCCTTCGACCCGCTGGTCGGCGAGTTCCGAGTCCACTATGCCGGCTTCTTCGATCCCGGCTTCGGCCATTCGGCGGCCGGAGGCACGGGCAGCCGCGCCGTGCTGGAAGTAAGAAGCCACGAAGTGCCGTTCATCCTCGAGCACGGCCAGATCGTCGGCAGGCTGGTCTACGAGCATCTCCTGTCGCGGCCGGACGCGCTTTATGGCGCCGACCTCAAATCGAACTACCAGGCGCAAGGCCTCAAGTTGTCGAAGCACTTTCGTTGACGGACGCGTTCAGGAAGGGGCCTTTCGAGTAGTCCGACGCCGTGCGGCCTTCTTGCGGGCAGCCTTTTTAGCGGCTGCCTCTTCGGCCTTTTCCCTCTTCTCCTGTTCGTCTTCCCGGTGACGGATCGCGACCAGAGCCGAGGCGACGAGGCCCGTCGGCACGGCGATGATGCCGAGCGCGACAAACAGCATGAACACCGTGAACAGGCGCCCCATGAAGGTGATCGGATAGATATCGCCATAGCCGACGGTGGTCAGCGTCACTGCAGCCCACCACATGGCGTCGAAGATGGAGCGGAACTTGTCCGGCTGGGCGTCATGCTCGCACTGGAAGATGACGAGCGCGCAGACATAAAGCACGACCAGCGCCGTGATGCCGAAGACGATGACCTCGTCCTTGACCGCGCGCCACGCGATGCCGAACCGATCGAGCGCCGCCGTATAGCGCGCCAGCTTGAAAAGCCGGGCCAGCCGTAGCAGCCTTAGCGCCCGGATGGCGCGGAGGTCGATGCCGCTGCCAGTGGCGAGGAGCGCGATATAGAAGGGCGCGATCGCCAAAAGGTCCACAATCCCGAAAAAGCTGCGCGCATAGCCGAGAGGGCGGGGCGTGGTCAGCAGCCTCAATACATACTCGGTCGTGAAGACGGCGATAACGAAGAGCTCGAACGCGTAGAGCGCTTCGATCGCCCATGCGGGCAGGTCGGGCACGGTCTCGACGCCCATGGCAATGGTCGAGAGTATGATGACGGCATCCAGGAAAAGTTCGATGTAGTGACCGAGCCCCGGATGCCGCCCGTCGAGCGCCGTCGCGACATGCTCTCTCCAATGCATCGGTCCCCTCCATGATGCGTTCGAGGCCGAGACATAGCAGCCGGGCCATCGCCGGCGGAAGCCGCCGATTGAGGAAATGACCCCGACAAGCCGCTTGACAGGCCGGCATGGCCTCGTGGATTAATGCGGCCTTCGCGGGTGTAGCTCAATGGTAGAGCAGCAGCTTCCCAAGCTGAATACGAGGGTT
>JBDZVC010000113.1:0-11851 GCA_040255475.1 Phyllobacteriaceae bacterium
CTACAAGCACGCCATCTCGACGATCATGCCCAGCCAGCCGGTCCAGATGTTCGACGGCGAGGAGAATGTCCGGGAATCCTGATTGTCCAGAGACAAGGCACAAGGGGCTAGATATCACGGCGAGAACCCGCGCGCTCCGGCCGAACGGCGTTCCGGGACGGGTAGGGCGCTTGTCGTCGTGCCGGTACTCGTGCGTGGTCAGCGCGAAGGCGACGAATCGCAAATCCGATCGCCGACAGCGCGGCTTGAGGAAGCGCTGGGGTTGGCGCGCGCGATCGATTTGGAACCAGTTCATCACGAAATAGTGAACGTAGCAACGGCCCGGCCCGCTACGCTGATAGGACCCGGAAAAATCGATGAACTGGCTGCCATTGCCGCCGACCGGAAGACCGACGTCGCCATTTTCGACCACCCGCTGACGCCGGTTCAGCAGCGGAACCTTGAAAGGGCGCTGAACACCAAGGTCGTGGACCGCACCGGCATCATTCTCGAAATCTTCGGGGAGAGGGCGCGCACGCGGGAAGGGACGCTTCAGGTCGAACTGGCGCATCTCAACTACCAGAAAGGAAGGCTGGTCAGAAGCTGGACCCACCTTGAACGCCAGCGCGGCGGCGCAGGGTTCTTGGGCGGACCGGGTGAGACGCAGATCGAGGCCGACCGCCGTATTTTGCAGGAGAAGATCGTCAAGCTCAGGAAGGAGCTTGAAACGGTCCGCCGCACGCGCGAACTGCACCGCGCCAAACGCCGGAAGGTACCTTACCCGATCGTCGCGATCGTCGGCTATACGAACGCCGGCAAGTCGACCCTGTTCAATCGGCTGACGGGCGCCGATGTGACCGCCGAGGACATGCTGTTCGCAACGCTCGACCCGACGCTCCGCCGTTTACGGTTGCCGCATGGCACGGTCGTGATCCTTTCCGACACGGTCGGTTTCATCTCCGACCTGCCGACCCATCTGGTCGCCGCGTTCCGCGCGACGCTGGAAGAAGTCGTCGAGGCCGATCTGGTGCTTCATCTGCGGGATATCTCGGATCCGGATACCGCTGCGCAGGCTGCAGACGTGGAACGCATCCTGGCCGATCTCGGCGTCGATGCGACCGACCCGCTGCATGTTATCGAAGTGTGGAACAAAATCGATCGGCTGAACGGCGACAATGGGGAGCTTTTGCAGGACGCGGTGGGCGTGAATCGTGTTCCGCCACTCGCGATATCCGCGGTCACAGGCGAGGGCATACCGATCCTGCTCGATCATATTGAGGCGCGTATCGCCGGCGAGCTGGAGCGCATCGAGCTCACTTTTCCTCCCGATAAGCTCGGCCTGACGGATCTGGTCTATCGAAGGGGAACCGTCCTCGAACGTCATGACAATGATGACGGCAGCGTATCCATGCAGGTCCTGGCCACGGCGGCGGCCAGAAGTGAGATCGAAGGTCGATTAAGCCATAAAATCAAAGAGTAGTGGGCCTCAGCTCACTTTCTTTACCTGCTGCCAGAGCGTTTCCATTTCCTCCAGCGTGGCGGCATTGAGGCTATTTCCAGCCGCGCCCAGTCGCTGTTCGACCGAGTGGAAGCGGCTGCGGAATTTGTCATTGGTCTGCCTGAGCGCTGCTTCCGGATCGATGCCGAGATGCCTGCCGTAGTTGACGAGCGCGAACAGGACATCGCCAAATTCGTCCGTCATGGCGTGTCGGTCGCCGCTCTCGACGGCTTCACGCAATTCGCTGAATTCCTCGTCGATCTTCGCGAGAACCGGCTCCGCTTCCTTCCAGTCGAACCCGACCTGCGCTGCCTTCTGTTGTAATTTCAAGGCGCGTACAAGCGCGGGCAGGGCTGGTGGAATGCCGTCGAGGAAGCCCGCCCCATGATCCTCCGGCTCGAGGCCTCGCGCGATACGGGCCTGCCGCCGTTCGGCTTTCTCCTCGGTCTTTATCCGGTCCCACATGCCCTTGGCGAGCTTGGCGCCGCGCACGGCTTCCGGCCCGAAGACATGCGGGTGGCGGCGGATCATCTTTTTCGTGATCGCTTCGACGACATCGCCGAAAGCGAATTCTCCAAGCTCTTCGGCCATGCGCGCATGGAAAACCACCTGCAACAACAGATCGCCCAGCTCATCGCGCAGATCGTCCATGTCTTTGCGTTCGATCGCGTCGGCAACCTCGTAAGCTTCCTCGATCGTATAGGGCGCGATCGATGCGAAATCCTGCTCGAGGTCCCACGGGCAGCCGGTGCCGGGCGTTCTCAGCGCGACCATGATCTTAAGCAGGCGGGAAATATCCTTGGAAGGGTGCATCTATCGATCTTACCCGCACAGCGATGAGAGGCCTACGACCGACGCGCGCGCCTCGATGCTTCTCCACAAGCAAGCAGGGTCGGATCAACCTATAAGTCGCATAAGATAGATTATGGAACTATCCTACTATTGCCGGAAGGCGGGAAGCCAGCTTTCTCCGGCACTCCAGCGCCTTTGTTTGGCCTGACGATGTCAGCGCCGACAGCAGACGCAAATCCGCACATGCTGGCCTTGATAAACGAATCGGCGTTTGATGACGACCATGGGACGGGCGTTTCTGTGACGGAAAGCAGCAACATATGAAGATCCTCGCAAGATTGTTTCTGGTTGTCCTGGCGCTTGTCGGCCTGGCGCTTGCTGCCGCAGGTGTATGGCTTATCGTCCTTGGAGGTTCTTTCTATTATTTTGTCGTCGGCGTCGCCTATATCGTGGTGGCGTATCTCGCATGGCGTGGCCAGCGCTCGGGCCCCGCGCTCGTTGCCGCGATCGCCATTCTGACCGCGCCGTGGGCCATTTGGGAATCGGGTTTCGATTTCTGGGCTCTGTTTCCTCGGTTGATGGTGCCCTTTGCCCTTGCCGCGTTGGCGCTGCTTTTCGTGCCGTCTCTGACTGCCGGTTCAGGTAAACGTGCCGCCGAATATGTCGGCGGCGGTTTTTTCGCAGTGCTGTTCGCCTTGGGCCTGACTTTCGCCTTCGTGCCGCACGGCATCGTTCGGCCGGGCGCGGATATGACGTTCAAGGCGGCCCAAGGCAGCAACGAGCCGGAAGACTGGACGGCCTATGGCCGTACGAACCACGGCCTTCGCTACAGCCCGTTCAACCAGATCAACCGGGACAACGTCTCCAAGCTGACACTCGCTTGGACCTACCATACCGGCGACAGTGGACCGGGTATCGACCAGAATACGCCGCTTCAGGTCGGCGATACGGTCTTTACGTGCTCCCGGAACGATCATATTGCGGCGCTGGATGCCGATACAGGCAAGCCACGCTGGACCTTCGATCCCAAGGCAAAGTCACCATTCTGGCAGCGCTGTCGTGGGCTAGGCTATTACAAGGTGGCCGACGAGGTCACCACGGCCGACAATGCCTGCCGGGAAAGGATCGTCCAGACCACCATCGATGCGCGGCTGATCGAACTGGACGCCAAAACGGGCCAACCCTGCGCCGGTTTCGGCAACAATGGCGTGGTGCAGCTTTCCGAGGGCATGGGTGAAATCACTCCGGGTTTCTATTTTCAGACTTCGGCGCCTTTGGTGGCCCGGGACTACATCGTCATCGGCGGCTGGGTGGTCGACAACCAGAAGCGTGGCGAGCCCTCTGGCGTCATACGCGCGTTCGATGCGCGCACCGGTGCATTGGCCTGGGCCTGGGATCTCGGCAATCCGTCCATCACCGGCCTGCCGCCCGAAGGCCAGACCTATACGCGCGGAACCCCGAATATGTGGACGACCGCGGCTTATGACGACAAGCTCGGCTTGATCTACGCACCTCTCGGCAATGCCACGCCGGACTATTTCGGCCAAGGCAGGCCGCCAAATTCCGAGGAATACAATTCTTCCTTGGTGGCCCTGGATGTGACCACCGGACAGGAGAAATGGAAGTTCCAGACGGTTCATCACGACATCTGGGATTATGACCTGCCCTCCCAGCCAGCTCTGATGGACCTGCCCGATGGCAAGGGCGGGGCCATCCCAGCCGTGTTGCAGACGACGAAACGCGGCCAGATCTTCCTGCTCAATCGTGAAACCGGCAAGCCATTGGCGGAGGTTGCCGAAAAACCCGTTCCGCAGAACGGTGCGGTGCCCGAAGAAAAGCTTTCACCGACCCAGCCCTATTCGGTCGGAATGCCTACAGTCGGTGCCCAGCACATCACGGAGCGGACGATGTGGGGCATGACGATGTTCGACCAGCTTGCTTGTCGTATCGCCTTCCACAAGCTGCGCTACGACGGGGATTTCACCCCGATCGGCCTGACGCCGGCTATCCAGCAACCCGGGAACACCGGCGGCATGAATTGGGGAAGCAATTCCGTCGATATTCAGAACAATCTGGTGTTCATGAACGACATCCGCGTCCCGAGCATCTTCCGGCTCGTCAAGCGCGCCGATTATCCGGCCTACGCTAAGACTGTTCATTCCGACGGTACCGGGCACGGCCCATCCGTTCAGAACGACACGCCTTATGGCATGGGCACTCAGGTATGGATGTCGGCGCTCGGCGTGCCTTGCGTGCAGCCTCCGTTCGGCACGGTGGTGGCCGTCGACCTGAATACACGCAAGATCGCCTGGCAGGTGCCGGCCGGCACGGCCGAGGAACTGGGGCCGCTGGGTATCAAGCTCGGCATGCCGATGCCGATCGGAATGCCCACCTATGCCGGGACGTCGATCACGGCCGGCGGATTGGTATTCTTCGCGGGTTTTCAAGACTTTTACATCCGCGCATACGATGCGCAAAACGGGAAGGAATTGTGGAAATACCGCTTGCCGATCGGCGCGAGTGCCACTCCGATGACCTATATTTCGCCGGCGACCGGAAAGCAGTATGTCGTCCTTTCGGTAGGCGGAGCGCCCTACTCCGCCAAGGTTGGCGACTATGTCATGGCTTTCGCGCTGCCTGACGGCGGGAGCGCCCAATCGTCCGGACAGAAATAGGAATGCCGGCTTTCCGGAATTCGGCCGCTGGGCTCATCCGTCTTTCTGTTCGAGCCGAATGACGAAAGCGGTCGTCAATTCTGTCGCCCGAAGCTCGCACTGATCGGTATCGCTTTCCATCGTCAGCGTCACCCCTGCCGGTACGAGCGATACGCCGGCTCGATCCTTGGCGATCATGTTGCCGATTTGGCAGAAGACGATCGTCTGCGCGGCGCTGGCTTCAAGGGTCAGTACATCATCCGGTAGCAGCTCGTGCCGGCAGACGTCGTGACGCCAAACCGCGCGTCGTGTCATGACATTGAGGTCGGTGATCGGCCCGCCGATCAACCGAGCGGTGGCGGCGGTGTCGGCCGGAAAGGAAAACGGCGCGCTATCCGGGCCGAGAGCCTGCGGCTCCCCGGTGCCAACGCTCAGAGAAATCCCGTTTCCGGACAGGACGCAAAGCGTCCGGTCGATGCCGGCAAAGATCGAGAACGGACCATCTGAAGCAACGGTCGCCGAGCTGATCCGCCAGCCAAAAGTTTCGAGATCGGCATCCGGGGGAAATATTGCGATCTCAATGGTTTCACCGCAGCCGTTCTTCCACGGCATGCGCCGATATCGATCCGAGCTGAAGACGCGAACGCTCATATCGGCGATCCGTTGCGTCGATCGTGGAAAATCACGCCGCGATGTCCGCCGCCTTGGCCCCGGCTGCCACGACAAGTGCATTCGGCTCGACCGAAAACACTGCGTCATGCGCTCCTGCCGCCGCCCACACGACGCCATGGTCAAGAAGCGTCCGGTCGGCGTAGGCCGTGATCGCCACCTTGTGGCCGATCGGCGATACGCCGCCGATCGCGAAACCCGTCTCTTCACGGATACGACGCGGGTCTGCACGTTTCAGATTCTCGCCTGCCAAAGCAGCGGCCTTGGTCAGGTCGAGTTGCCGATTACCGGAAACAAGGAAGAGTATCAGCCGGCCGCTATCTTCGCCCTCGAAGATCAGCGACTTGACGATCTGGCCAACCCCACAGCCGCACTGGTTTGCCGCATCCTGCGCAGTGCGTGTCGATTCGCCCATGCGGCGGATTTCGATCTCCAACCCGGCGTTCCGCGCCGCCTGGTCAACACGATCGATGCTTCCAGCCATGGATAAACCCCACCCGTCAAATAATTGAATTATATTCCAATTCTATGATCATTCCATCAAACGCCGGAACGACGTTATCTGGCGTTTCCGCCCGCACGGTCTCGTAGTCCAGCGGGATGTGCATATGCGTCAGGACAGCTTGCTTCGGCCGTAACCGCTTGATCCACTCCAATGCCTCCTCGAGGGAAAGATGGCTCGGATGGCGCTTGTACTGCAAGGCGTCGACCACCAGCACGTCGAGGCTTTCGAGCGCCGGCACGGTCTCGGAAGGAAAATCGCTGACATCGGGGCAGTAGGCCAACCCGCCGATACGAAATCCGAGGGAGATGATGTCGCCATGGATTTGCGGCAGAGGAGTGAAGGTGAGACTACCCCCCTCTCCTTCTATCGTCACGTTGTCGTCGTGCGCGATCGCATGTGCCTTGAGGATCGGCGGATACGAACTCCCTGGAGGAGTCACAAAGCAGTAGCCGAAGGCTTCCGAGAGCCGTTCAAGAGTGGGTTTGTCCGCGTAGATATCCACCAGCCTGCGCTGCGCGAGCACGAAGCCGCGAAGATCATCAATGCCATGGATGTGATCGGCGTGAGGGTGCGTGTAGAGCACCGCGTCGATCTGCCTTACCTCGGCGTCTATCATCTGCTCCCGAAAATCCGGCCCGGTGTCGATGATGACGGTCGTGGTGCCGGTGTCGGAGATACGCTCCACCATCGCCGCCGCGCGGCGCCGTCGGTTCTTCGGATTCGCGGGGTCGCAATTGCCCCAGTCGCCCGTAATACGAGGCACCCCTGGCGACGAGCCGCAACCCAGAATGGTCAGGCGGAGTGTATCTGCCACGATCAGGCACTCGCGGCAGGTCGGTGCGGCACTTTGGAGAAACAGCGGAAGAAATTTGCGGTCGTCAGCTCCGAGATGTCTTCGGCGTTCATGCCGATAGTCTCCGCCAGTACCGCTGCCGTATGGGCGACATAGGCAGGCTCGTTGCGTTTCCCACGAAACGGCACGGGTGCCAGATAAGGCGCGTCGGTTTCGACAAGCAGGCGGTCGTGCGGGATCGATTCGGCGATTTCGCGAAGTCCGTCCGATTTCTTGAAGGTCAGGATGCCGGAGAAGGATACGTAGCCGCCGAGTTCGACGCCCGCTCTAGCGAGCGCTTTTCCTGACGAAAAACAATGTAGAATGAAGGGGAAAGCCCCCTTCCCTTTCTCATCGCGCAAGATCATTTCCATGTCGGTATCGGCGTCGCGCGAATGGATCACCAGCGGCAGCCCGGTCTCACGCGCTGCCGCTATGTGGCGGCGGAAAACGGAGGCCTGTACGTCGCGCGGTGAACGATCGTAGAAATAGTCGAGGCCAGCTTCGCCGACCGCCACGACCTTCGGATGGGCCGAAAGCCGGACTAGTTCTTCGGTCGTTACATCCTTCTCTTCGCCCGCGTTGTGCGGATGAGTGCCGACGGAGCAGAAAACATTGCCGTATGCTTCCGCTACGGCAAGCACGTTCTCGAAACGCCTGACGCGCGTCGAGATTGTCACCATCATGCCAACGCCGGCCGCCTCGGCGCGTGCGATTACCGCGTCGCGCTCCTCGGCAAAATCCGGGAAGTCGAGATGGCAATGGCTGTCTACAAGCATCGTCACGCCGGTTCGGCCTCGACGTAACGCGGGAAGATGCCCTGTGGCACAGGCAATGCCGTTCCGGAGGCGAGTGCGTCTTTCTCGCCGAGAGCGGAAAATTGCCGCCGGTCAGGCGCAACCGAGAGCAGGTCGAGCAGTTTCGCCGCCGAACCCGGCATGAAAGGCTGGCAGAGGATAGCCACGCGGCGGATCGTCTCCGCGGTCGTGTAGAGCACGGTCTCCATGCGGGCCGGGTCCGTCTTGCGCAGCGCCCAGGGCTCCTGCCCGGCGAAATAGCGGTTGGCTTCGGATACCACGCCGAAGATCGCGCCGAGCGCCACGTGGATAGCCTGTTCGGCCATGGCCTTGCGCGCCGTGTCGAGCGCAGCGTCTGCCATCGCCAGGATCGCCCGGTCCGCCTCTGCCAGCTTGCCTTTTTCCGGGACCTTGCCGCCGCAATTCTTGGCGATCATCGAAAGCGAACGTTGTGCCAGATTGCCGAGATCGTTCGCGAGGTCGGCATTGGTGCGGTTGACGATCGCCTCGTGGCTGTAACTGCCGTCCTGCCCGAACGGCACTTCGCGCAGCAGGAAGTAGCGCACCTGATCGAGTCCGTAGTGCTCGACCAGCGCAAACGGGTCGACTACATTGCCGACCGACTTCGACATCTTCTCCCCGCGATTGAACAGGAAGCCATGGCCGAAGACCCGCTTCGGCAGCTCGATTCCTGCCGACATCAGAAAGGCCGGCCAATAGACCGAATGGAAGCGCACGATGTCCTTTCCGATGATGTGGGCGTCCGCCGGCCAATAGCGCCATTTCTCTGATCTTTCATCAGGATAACCGGCAGCCGTAATGTAATTCGTGAGCGCGTCTACCCACACATACATGACATGCTTTTCGTCGCCCGGCACCGGCACGCCCCAGTCGAAAGTGGTGCGCGAGATCGACAGATCCTTGAGCCCCGAGCGGACAAAGCTCATCACCTCGTTGCGTCGCTCAACCGGCCCGATGAAGCCCGGCTCACGCTCGTAAAGATCAAGCAGCCTGTCTTGATAGGCGGACAGCCGGAAGAAATAGCTTTCCTCCTCGACCCATTCGACCGGCGTGCCCTGCGGCCCGTAGCGTATCCCGTCGTCGCGAAGCTCTGTCTCTTCCTCGCCGTAATAGGCTTCGTCGCGGACGGAGTACCAGCCGGCGTAGCCGCCCTTGTAAATGTCTCCGTTCGCAGCCATCGCCTTCCAGATGGCCTGCGAGGCTTCATAGTGCCTCTTCTCGGTCGTGCGGATGAAATCGTCGTTCGACGCGTTGAGCAATTTACCCATCTGGCGAAAAAGCTCGGCGTTCCGGTCCGCCAACTCGCGCGCGGTGATGCCTTCCTTGCGGGCGGTCTGCAGCATCTTGATCCCATGCTCATCCGTGCCGGTGAGGAAGAAGACGTCCTTCCCGTCATGACGCTGGAAACGCGCCAGCGCATCCGTAGCAATCAGCTCATAGGCATGGCCGATATGCGGCTTGCCGTTGGGATAAGAGATCGCCGTGGTGATGTAGAATTTTTCGGCGGGCATGAAATGGTTCCGGAAAGAGAAGGTGGCGGTCAGATAGCGCATCGGGAAGGCGATTGCCAATCCCGCTTGCAGGTCAGCCGCGCATGACTTCGTGCATTCGGCCGAGCAGTCCGACCGCATGCTGTTTACGGTCGAGGTTGTAGATGGCCGTTTCGGCGATCCGCTGGTTCGCTTCACTCCAGAGATCGGAGAGCCGCCCTGCCCGCTCGATCTCTCCTACCTCGGCGGCGCTGTCGGCTGCGTCCGCTACCGCGTCGAGTGCCATTCGGTTGAAGATGCCGAACTGGATCGTCTGGTCACGCCCGCTCACAGCGTCCGCCAGCCTGTTCGCCTCCATGAGGTCGAATCGGCCGGCCGAGAGCACCCGGTCCAGCGTCCCACCGATTTCCAGCCCCCCGAACTGAGTAAGCAGGATCGCGGTGCGGGCGCTGCCTTCCGCGCGCGCGGCGAGCGCGTCGAGCGCCGCCGGATCGGACGGCAAGTCGGTTTCAAGCGTCTGGAGTACGGCGCGTAACGATTGCCCGTCGAGCGGCTTCAGCCGCACGGTCTGGCAGCGCGAGCGGATGGTCGGCAGGAGCCGCCCGGGCGAATGCGAGATCAGGAGAAAGATCGTGCGGGCCGGTGGTTCCTCCAGGCTCTTCAGAAGCGCGTTGGCAGCGTTGGTGTTCATATCATCCGCCGAATCGACAATGACCACGCGATAGCTGCCGTCATGCGAAGTCATCGAGAGGAATCGATTCACACGCCGGATTTCCTCAACCGTTACCATGGTCCTGAAAACCTTGCGCTTATCGTCGAAAGGCCGGGTAAGATGCAGGATCGACGGATGTGAGCCGTTGGCGACCTGGCGGAAGAGCGACGAGGAAATGTCGGCGTCGCAGAGCGTTTCAGGAGCTTCCGTCGCGTCCGGATGTTTCAGCAGGTGGCGAGCGAGCCGGAAGGCGAGCGTCGCCTTGCCGATGCCGAGCGCTCCCGCAAGGAGGATAGCGTGGTGAAGCCGGCCGGCGCGGTAGGCGCTCGCCAGAAGCCCTGATTCCTCCTGATGGCCGATCAGCCGCGGATTCTCCGACGGCTCCGGCACACCAGGGATGCTGTCATACTGCTCCGCGGCCAGACGCTCGAACATCGCTCAAACCTTCTCGCTCGCGCGAAGACCTTTCCGCTCGACCACCTCTCCGACGACGCCGGCGATCTCGGCGGCTATCTTTTCGACCGGTCTTGAGGCATCGATCACCTTGCACCGTTTCGGCTCCGCCTTCGCGATCTCGAGGAAGGCCTTCCGCCGCCGTCTGTGAAGAGACAGCCCCTCCTTCTCGAACCGATCCGCTTCGGAGGCGCCCCTGCGCGCGCCGGCCCGGCGCATCCCTTCCTCCGGGTCGATATCGAGGATGAGCGTCAGATCCGGCATCATGTCTTCCACGGTAGCTCGCTCCAGCTCTTCCATGAAGGAGCGATCGAGCCCCCCTGTGACGCCTTGATAGACCCGCGAGGAATCCACGAAACGATCCGAAAGCACGACCGCGCCCCGCTCAAACGCGGGTCGGATCGTCCGGTCGATATGGTCGGCACGCGCCGCTGCGAACAATACGGCCTCCATCTCGGGGCCAAAAGGCTCCGCCGCACCGGAGAGCACCACATGGCGAATCGCCTCTGCGCCTGGCGAGCCGCCGGGTTCGCGCGTTACAACCACCTCGCGCCCGGAGGCGCCAAGCGTTGCCGCCAACATACGGATCTGGGTCGACTTGCCGGCCCCTTCACCGCCTTCGAACGTTATGAACAATCCGCGCGTCAATTCAGCCATCCGACCTCGAAGCAGGCCGAAGCCCGCATCCCGTAATTAAGCGGAGCGGTACGGAAAATCCATGCGGGCATGCGCTTCTCAGCGTAGCCAGCCGATCGCCAGTTCCTCTAGCGCGCTGGTCGCGCGCTGGTAGATCGTGCCCTTGTCGATCGCCTCCGCCGTATAGAGCGGCGTTTCCTGGCTGAGCGTATCGCCGATCCAGACCTTCAGCTTTCCGACCGGCATTCCCTCTTCAATCGGCGCCACCAACGGTCCCGTATAGACAACGCGCGCCTTGATCTGGTCGCGATTGGTAAGCGGCACGAAGATCGAAACCGGACCCTTCGCCTTCAGCGCCACACTCGATTGCGCGCCGCCGAAAACGGACGCCTCGGCAACCGTTTCGCCTTTTGCGAAGAGTTCCGACTTTTCGAATGCCCGCATCCCCCAATCCAGCATCTTGCGCGCCTCTTCGGCACGCTCGCCACTGCTCGACATGCCGCCCATGGCGACGAAGAGGCGCCGCCCGTTCCTCTCGGCCGAACCCACGATCCCGTAGCCGGCCGCGTCGGTATGGCCGGTCTTCAGACCATCTGCGCCGATATCCATCCCCAGAAGCGGGTTGCGATTGCGCTGCTTTATCTTGTTCCAAGTGAAATCGGGCAGCGAGAAGTAATGGTAGAGGTCCGGATAATCCCGCCAGATGTGCAGGGCAAGAAGTGCAAGTTCCTTGACAGTCACGACCTCGCCGTCCGCCGGCAGCCCCGTCGAGTTCTTGAAGACCATATGGTCGAAGCCGAGCGCGCGAGCACG
>JBDZVC010000580.1:0-2228 GCA_040255475.1 Phyllobacteriaceae bacterium
AGGTCATCCGCGAGATCGTCGCGGAGACCGGCGCCAAGGTCGACATCGACGACGACGGAACGATCAAGATCGCGTCCAGCGACCTCAGCCAAATCGAGGCCGCCCGCAACTGGATCCACGGCATCGTCGCCGAACCGGAAGTCGGCACCATCTACACCGGCAAGGTCGCCAACATCGTCGATTTCGGCGCGTTCGTGACGTTCATGCCCGGCAAGGATGGCCTCGTGCACGTCTCGGAGATCAAGAACGAGCGGGTCGAGAATGTCCGCGACGTCCTGTCCGAAGGCCAGGAGGTGAAGGTCAAGCTGCTCGAGGTCGACCAGCGCGGCAAGGTTCGCCTGTCGATGCGCCTCGTCGATCAGGAAACCGGCGAAGAGCTTCCCGATACCCGTCCCCCGCGCGAGCCGCGTGAGGGTGGTGATCGCGGGCCTCGCGGGGACCGCCACCGTGGCGGAGGCCGCGACCGCGGGGGCCGCGACGATCGCGGTGGACGCGGCGGCGGACGCGACCGCGGCCCGCGTGGAGATCGCGGAGACCGTGGTCCGCGCCGTGACCGCGAAGGCGGAAACGACGAGGGCGGAGAGCCCAAATTCGCTCCTGCCTTCCTCACCGGCGACGACAACGACTGACCTCTAATCCCCTCTCCCGCTCGCGGGGGAGGGCCAGGGTGAGGGTCTGTTCTGGCCGTCAAAACAAGAAAGGCCCCGCAGCAATGCGGGGCCTTTTCCTTATCCGCGCCAGCCTAAAGCGCCTCCAACCCGAACTTCCGCCGCCAGGTCTCGTCGAGCAGGTCCTGAGTCTCCGGATGTCGCTGCATGTAAGCCGCGAAGAAGGGGCAGATCGGGATCACCTGCAGCCCCCGCGCCCGTGCTTCCGCCAGTCCGAACCGGATCAGCGCCGACCCAAGCCCCTGCCCTTCATGGGCCTCCGGCACCTCGGTGTGGGTGAACATGATCTTGCCTGGAATGAGGTTGTACTCGGCAAAGGCGAAGCTCCCGTCGCCAAGGTCGATCTCGAACCGGTGCCGCTCGACATCGTCGCGGATTTCAGGGGTCGTTGGTTTGTCCATCCCCTCTAGTTACCGGCCCAGCGCCGGAAGTGGTAGCGGCCGTGGACGGGCGAGGCTTTGTACGACTCTCCCGAGGAGCAGGTCACCTTGAACACGCCCGGCGCGCCGTCCACCGCGCTGGTGGAGGCGACCTCGCCGCAGGCGAAGCCTATGCGCCGGATGGTCCGCGCCACCACTGCGTCCGGTAGCGGCATCGTTGCCGGAATCGCCTGGTCCTGCGACGCCACGGTGGCGGCGACCTGCTCGCTCGGGAGGTCCGGTACCTCTTCCGCTCTCTTCGGCTCCGAGACCACGGGGTCGAGCGGTGGCGTAACCCGCGCCTTCCGCGTCCGTGCCGGTGCGGGCTCGGGCCGCCGCTCCGGAGCCGGCTTCACTTTCTTCAGCGGAACCGCGACCGGAGACTCCGCCACAGGCTCCTCGGCCTTCGGGGCCGGGAAGGCAATGGGCTGCTCAGCTTGCGCCGGCGCGATCCCGCGCGATGCGTACCAGCCGAGCCCGGCGCCGATGACTGCCACGCCAGCGAACAGCGCCGCCAAGATCGCCGCAGGCCGCCGCCATTCGACGGACGCCTGCTCGGCGTATCTGAAGCGCTCTTGGGTTGCGGGTGGAAACGCCGATTGCGGCTCCGACGCGTGCGGTCTTTCGGGAAGGGACGAGTCCGTGGCAGGTCCAGGCTCCGGCTTTGGAGCCGGACCCGCCAGGGCATCGATCGCGGGCAGCTCCGGCGAGCGGATGCGAACGGAGGGAGTGACCGGCCATCCTTCCCTTGGAAACATCAGCTTCGGTTCGGACTTGGGCTCAGCCTCGGGCGTTGGTTCCGGCTCGGGCGGCGGCGCTATGGACGCATCGTAGGCCTTCCGTTTCACCGGATCCCGCAAAGTGTCGAACGCCAAAGCGATCTCCACCATGTCGCTGACCGTTCGGGGCATCAGCGGGCTCATCGCCGTGGCGAAGGCCCGGGCGACTTCTTCCATGCTGGCGTCCGGCGAGAGGCCCAGCCTCTCGTAATGGTTGGGCTTGGACGTGACTGCACTGACCATTGGAACCCCCGCGAGCTAAGAGGGGCATTCCACGCTGAAGCGTGCGAAGCTTCAATTCTCCACAGCCGGGTTCCGCTTCGGCCCGGCGCAGGAAGCGGCGCGCTCGTCTTTTACGGGCG
>JBDZVC010000581.1:0-2219 GCA_040255475.1 Phyllobacteriaceae bacterium
GCGCCTGTCTTGGAGGTTGTGCGGTTGTAGACGGCGATCGCGTAGCCCTTTTCGGCGATGTTGAGGGCGAGGTTCGAGCCCATGACCCCAAGGCCGATCAGGCCGATTTCCGCTTGCGCCATATTCCCATCCCAAAAATTGTCTCGGCGCCGCCGCCATCCCTCGACAGCCACCTGGGTGGGCGATGATGGACACCCTCAAGCCCCGCCGTCAACCGGCGCAATCGCAAGGCAGGCATGCAATGAGGGCGGGAGCCGACGTGCCGCCTAAACCTTTCGTAGGGTGCTGTCGGGCAGCCGGCCGCCTTCCCTTTGGAGGCCGGTGGATTTGCGAGGCAGTTACCCCCACCCTTAATCCCTCCCCACAAGGAGGAGGGAAGCGCCATCGCCGCTTTGGCGGCCAAAATTGTCGGAGTCTGCGCGTACAGCGCCGCAACAAAGTCTCCCTCCCCTTGTGGGGAGGGGTTAGGGGTGGGGGTATTTACGTACGCGCCAGTGTCTCCGGAGAGGGCGGGGCGTCCTCTACCCGTTCGCCGTCGCCACCGCGCGTTTCGCCATCACCACGACGAGCGCGGCGCGGTAGTCGGAGGAGGCGTGGATGTCGGACATCAGCTTCTTCGAGGGAACCGTCACGCCTTCAAGCGCGGAGGCGTCGAACTTCTTCGACAGCGCCGCCTCGATCTCCCTCGAGCGATAGACGCCGTCTTCGCCCGCGCCGGTCACCGCGACGCGCACATCGTCCTTGCCTTTGGCCTTGCCCTTGGCGACGAAGACGCCAGTCATTGCGTAGCGCGAGGCCGGGTTGCGGAATTTCTCGTAGCCGGCCTTGGCCGGCGCCGTGAACTTCACCGCCGTGACGATCTCGCCGTCCTTCAGCACTGTCTCGAACAGGCCGGTGAAGAATTTCGCGGCTGCGATCTCGCGCTTGTTGGTGAGGACGGTCGCATCGAGCGCCAGAAGTGCCGCCGGATAGTCCGCCGCCGGATCGTTGTTGGCGATCGAGCCGCCGATCGTGCCCCTGTGGCGCACGGCCGGGTCGCCGATATGGGCGGCGAGGTCCGAAACCGCCGGGCAGACGGCCCTGAGTTTCTCGTTCGAGGCCACTTCGGCATGGGTGGTGCCGGCGCCTATAGTGACGTTCTTGCCGGACACCTTGATGCCCTTCAGGTCGGCGATGCGGCTGAGATCGACGAGATCGCTCGGCGCGGCGAGCCGCGTCTTCATGGCCGGAAGCAGCGTCATGCCGCCGGAGAGGAATTTCGCGTCCTCGCCCTTCTTGGCGAGCTTGACGGCATCGGCGACGGAAGAGGCGCGGTGATAGTTGACGGAATACATCTTATGTCCTTTCGCTCACGGGCCGCGCGCTCGCGCTTTGCGCTCGCTGGCCCTCCGCGGGGGCGGGCAATCCTGCCCGACGGCCGGTCGGCCTTGCCTCGCTTCGCTCGGATTGGCGTGGCACCCGCATGGTTGATCCTAATGCCTTGTCGCTGCCTTCAGCGCCGTCCACACCTTCAGCGGCGTCGCCGGCATGGTCAGGTCGTTGTCGCCGATGGCGTCGGTGATGGCGTTCATCACCGCCGGCGGCGAGCCGATGGCGCCGGCCTCGCCGCAGCCCTTCATGCCGAGCGGATTGCCGGGGCAGGGCGTGTTCGATGTCGACACCTTGAAGGAGGGCAGGTCGTCCGCGCGCGGCATGGTGTAGTCCATGTAGCTCGCGGTGACGAGCTGGCCGGACCCCGCGTCATAGCGGCAGCCTTCGAGCAGCGCCTGGCCGATGCCCTGCGCGATGCCGCCATGGACCTGGCCCTCGACGATCATCGGATTGATGATATTGCCGAAATCGTCGGCGGCGACGAACTGGACGATCTCGGTCACGCCCGTGGCGGGATCGATCTCGACCTCGCAGATGTAGCAGCCGGCCGGGAAGGTGAAGTTCGACGGATCGTAGAAGGCTGTCTCCTTCAGGCCGGGCTCCATGCCGTCCGGAAGGTTGTGCGCGGTGTAGGAGGCCAGCGCCACCTGGAACCAGGGCAGGCTCTTGTCGGTGCCGGCCACCTTCAGCTCGCCGTTCTCGATGACGATGTCGGCCTCGTCGGCTTCCATCAGGTGTGCGGCGATCTTCTTGGCCTTGGCCTCGACCTTGTCGAGCGCCTTGGAGATGGCGCTCATGCCGACCGCGCCGGAGCGCGAGCCGTAGGTGCCCATGCCCATCTGCACCTT
>JBDZVC010000582.1:0-2216 GCA_040255475.1 Phyllobacteriaceae bacterium
ACCTCGGCTATTTCACCGAGGGCCAGATGGTGCCGGAATTCGCCAAGGCCGCGTTTGCGCTTCCCGTCGGCAAATATACCGAACAGCCGGTCCAGACGCAGTTCGGCTGGCACGTCATCAAGGTCGAGGACAAGCGCATCAAGCAGCCGCCTTCCTTCGATCAGGTGAAGGACCAGCTTCGCCAGGTCGTGCTGCGCGACAAGTATTTCGCGATGGTCAAGGAAACGCGCGCCGCAGCCAAGGTCGATATCAGCGATCCGGACCTCAAGAAGGAAGTCGATACGATGGACAACGCGCAGTAAAGCTGCGGCGGATCGGTAGCGAAAAAGGGCGCGTCCGGCTTTCCCGGACGCGCCCTTTTTCGTGTTTCTTTTTTGTTTTGTCGGCAGAACCTTGAGGGCGACGGGATCAGGCCTTCGTCTCCGTCTTCGCCTTCTTGCGGAAGGGGCGTTCGATGAAGGAGGAGCGGTCGCGTTCCTCGGAGCGGAGCTTCAGCCTGACCCGCATCAGGTCCTTCCAGCCGACATAGCCGGTCAGCTTCTCCTCGTCGCGCGAGACGACCGGGAGATGGGCGACATTCGCCTTCATCAGTTTCTCGGCCAGGATCTCCAGATATTCGTCCGGATAGGCGAGAGTGATCTTCGAGCCGGCGAGCAATTCGCCGAGCGTGGCGTTCCTGTGCCGGCCGGCGCGGCGCCATGCGATGACGGAAGGCGGGTCGATGATGCCGAGCACGTGGCCCGCTTCGTCCACGACCGGGAAGCTCGGATGACGCGTCTCCGGCGAGGTGAGGAAGGCAGCCGCCGAATGCAGCGTCATCGAGGCCGGCACGGACTGCACTTCGCGCGTCATCACCTCGCCGACGCGCGTCAACTGGAACGGGTCGACGCGATATTCGCGTGTGATGTGGTGACCGCGGCGGGCGAGCTTTTCCGTCAGGACGGAGCGCTTCATCAGGAGCACCGTTATCAGGTGCGCGGCCGAGCAGGCGGTGATGAGCGGCACCAGAACATGTGTGTTGCCGGTCAGTTCCACCGCGAAGAAGGTCGCCGTCAGCGGCGAGCGCATGGTGCCGCCCATGGTCGCGGCCATGGCGAGCAGCGGCCAGAAGCCGGCATCCGCGGCCGGCAGGTAGCCGGCGACTGCCGCGCCCATCGACCCGCCCATGATGAGCAGCGGCGCGAGCACGCCGCCCGACGTCCCGGAGCCGAGCGCCACCGCCCAGACCACCGCTTTTACGGCGAGGAGCAGGAGGGCCGCCTTCGCGACCATGCTGCCGTTCAGCAGATTGGCGATGTTGTCGTAGCCGACGCCGAGCGCGCGGGGATCGACCAGCCCGCCGAGCCCGACCACGAGACCGCCCAGCATCGGCCACCACATCCAGTGGATCGGGAGCTTCTCGAAGCCGTCCTCGCAAGCATAGACGAAAAGGGTGAGTAGCCCCGACAAGAGGCCGCCGGCCAAGCCGATCAATATCCAGCAACCGAGGCCGGTCAGGGTTATGTCGACCGAGCCGTCAAATGGGAAAAGCGGCAATGGCATGCCGAGCGCGGTGCGCTCGACATCGGCGACGATCGCGGCGACGGCAACGGGAATGAAGCTTCGCGGCGACCATTCGAACAGGAGCAACTCGACGGCGAGCATGATGGCGGCGATCGGCGTGCCGAAGACTGTCGTCATGCCGGCGGCGGCGCCCGCCACGAGAAGCGTCTTGCGCTCGTTGTCGCTGACCGGCAGGGCCTGCGCGAAGAGCGAGCCCACCGCGCCACCCGTCATGATGATCGGCCCTTCGGCGCCGAACGGACCGCCGGTGCCGATGGCGATCGCGGAGGAAAGCGGCTTCAGGATCGCGACCTTGGGGCTGAGGCGGGAGCGGCCGAGGAGGATCGCCTCGATGGCTTCCGGAATTCCGTGCCCGCGTATCTTCTCGCTGCCGAAACGCGCCATCAGTCCGACGACGAGCGAGCCGGCGACCGGAACCAGCACCGCCCACAGGCCGAGCTTGTGATCCTCGATATGAAGATTGGCGATGCTGAACTCGCCAAAATAGGCGATGTTGGTACACAGATAGATCAGCTTCAGCAGCACGAAGCCGACCGCGACGCCTGCCGTCGCGACGACGACCGCCACGGCGGCAATGAAAAGGACGCGGGCGTCCGTAGTGAAATCGCCGAGGCGGCGATGCTCCGGCATGATCGACTTTGACACGATGGTTT
>JBDZVC010000010.1:0-52289 GCA_040255475.1 Phyllobacteriaceae bacterium
CTGATGGTCGCGGTCACGCTGCTGCCCTATGCGGCGATGCCGCAATCGACGATCGCGGCCGTCCAGCAACCTTCGCTCGCTGGCGTTCTCGAACTGGTCGTCGGGCACTGGGGGGCCGTTTTCATTTCGATCGGCGTGCTGGTCTCGGTGCTGGGCGCCTATCTTGCCTGGTCGCTGATCTGTGCCGAGGTGCTCTTCGCGGCCGCGAAGTCAGACGACATGCCGAAGCTCTTCGCCGCGCAGAATGGCAACCGGGTGCCTGCCAACGCCTTGTGGCTCACCAACATCGTGGTATCGCTGTTCATCATCTCGACCTACTGGTCGCGCGACGCCTTCAACTTCATGCTCGATATGACGAGCGTCACGGCGCTGATGCCCTATCTGCTGGTTGCCGGTTACGGCGTCCTGCTCGCACGCCGTGGCGAGGGCTATGAGGAGACGCCCGGAGAACGCTCCCGCGACCAGGTCTTCGCATGGATAGCGTGCATCTATACGATCTTCATGTTCGTAGCCGCCGGGCTCAAATACGTGCTGCTGGTCGCCGTTCTCTTCGTACCGGGAACCATTCTCTACGTCTGGGCCCGGCGGGAACAGAAATTGCAACTCTTTACCCGCATCGAAATCGTAATATTCGCCGTCACGCTGATCGCGGGTCTGGTCGGGCTCTACGGTCTGGCGACCGGGATCATCACACCTTGAACAGAAAGGCAGGCAAACCATGACGCAAGATATCTCTTTGGGCGTCCACTCGGAGGTTGGCCAATTACGCAAGGTTATGGTCTGCGCGCCGGGGCGCGCGCACCAGCGGCTGACACCCAGCAATTGCGATGCGCTGCTGTTCGACGACGTGCTGTGGGTCGACACCGCCAAGCGGGACCATTTCGACTTCATGACCAAGATGCGCGACCGGGGCGTCGACGTGGTCGAAATGCACAATCTGCTCGCCGAAACCGTGGCCAACCCCGAAGCAAAGAAATGGATACTCGACCATCAGGTAGTCCCAAACCAGATCGGCTTGGGCCTGCTCGATGAAGTCCGCTCCTATCTCGATGGGCTTTCCAATCGCGATCTCGCCGAGACGCTGATCGGTGGGCTCTCCACCTACGAGTTTCCCGAGGCCGTTGGCGGTGAACAACTGATTCTGATCCGCGATGCTGCCGGCGTGAATGAGTACCTGCTGCCGCCACTCCCAAACACGCTCTACACTCGCGACACCACCTGCTGGATCTATGGCGGCGTGACGCTCAACTCGCTCTACTGGCCAGCGCGTCACGAGGAGACCATCCTCACTACGTCGATCTATAAATTCCATCCCGACTTCGCCGGCAAGGTCAATGTCTGGTGGGGCGATCCGACAAAGGATTGGGGCCTCGCTACGCTGGAAGGCGGCGACGTCATGCCAATCGGCAAGGGCAACGTACTTATCGGCATGAGCGAACGCACCTCGCGGCAAGCCATCAGCCAGGTCGCGGCTTCCCTGTTCGAAAAAGGCGCAGCGGAGCGCGTGATCGTTGCGGCGATGCCGAAACTGCGCGCGGCAATGCATCTCGACACGGTATTCACCTTTGCCGACCGCGATTGCGTGCTGATCTATCCGGATATCGTGAACGGCATTGACGCGTTCTCCTATCGTCCCGATGGGAAAGGGGGTGTCGAACTGCACAAGGACAGGGGCAGCTTCGTCGAGACCGTGCGCGACGCGCTTGGGCTCAAGAAGATGCGCGTCGTGGAAACTGGCGGCACCGACTACATGCGTGAGCGTACCCAATGGGACAGCGGTGCCAACCTCGTTTGCGCTTCGCCCGGCGTCGTCTTCGCTTACGACCGCAACACCTATGCCAATACGCTTCTGCGCAAGGAAGGGATCGAGGTCATTACCATCTCGGGCGCGGAACTCGGCCGTGGCCGCGGCGGCGGCCATTGCATGACTTGCCCAATCATCCGTGACGCGGTCGACTATTGACTGCGGTATCGCGGGGCCTGTCTTGATAGGCACCGATTTAGGCGAATGTCATCGAAGGGAGTCGGCGAGGGTCAAAACCATATCATGACAGAACGAGCGTTTTTCGCGCCTATCTGTATCCTGGCGATTGTCGCCGTTCTCTTCGTGCTGCAAATTGCGGCGGCAATTTTTGCACCCGTCGCATGTGCATTCTTCGTCATAGCGCTCGTATGGCCGCTGCAGCGCAGTCTTCAACGAGTTCTCCCCAAACTGCTCGCATTGGCGTTCGTGGTCTGCCTGATCGTGCTGGTGTTTTTCGTTTTTGCGTCGATCGCCACCTGGGGCTTTGGCCGTATCGGCCGGTCGATTGTCGCCGAGAGCGCACGGTTCCAGGCACTTTATGGCCAGCTTGCCGAATGGCTGGAAGGTCACGGCATCGTGGTGGCCGGGGCGTGGGCGGAACATTTCAATGTCGGCTGGTTCATGCGCATAGCGCAGGGTGTGACCGCACGGCTGAACACCACGATCTCGTTTTGGGTCGTTGTCGTCGTCTATGTGCTTCTGGGCCTTCTCGACGCTGAAACGCTGGCGCGCAACGCCGGCATCGCCTTGCGTTCCGAGACGGCAGATGCGTTCATCAACGGCAGCAGGCAGACGGCGTCGAAATGGCGCCGTTACATGCTGGTTCGTACGCTGATGAGCCTTGCGACGGGCTTGATGGTCTGGATCCTGTCAGCGGCTTTCGGTCTGAGATTTGCGGTTGAATGGGGCGTCATCGCTTTCACGTTGAACTACGTTCCATTCATTGGGCCATTCGTCGCGACACTTTTGCCGACGCTGTATGCGCTGGCACAATTCGGATCGCCGCAGGCAGCGATAACTCTCTTCGGCGGCCTCAATGTCATCCAGTTCATTATCGGCAGCTACATCGAGCCGCGGGTGGCAGGCCGTGTATTGGCCATGTCGCCTTTCGTGGTGCTATTCTCAGTGTTTTTCTGGTCGTTTCTGTGGGGGATATTCGGCGCGTTCATAGGCGTCCCCATCACCATCGCATTGCTCACCTATTGCGCCCAATCGCCATCGACATTGTGGATCGCTCAACTGCTCGGCTCGCCGATCGATGTCGATCGAGACAGAGATCAAGGTGCGTCGCGCCTCTCGTGATGGAGCGGAGCTTATAATCGCCCTAAAGCGGGTCATCGCCCGCTTCGACGGATAAGGTACTCCTTCAACTGTTGTATCCGTTCGGGTGACCAGCCCGGCGGGTCGGTGACGGCCATCCAGGCGTCAACATAGTGCTCCGGTGCATAGACATGTCCGTAGCCCATGGGTGTGGAGGTCGCGACGGCCATATCGAATGCCAGTTGCAGCATTGTCACTACGGGATACCACCGCAGTTCAGGCGACACGTCGGGACCACGCGGTGCGTTCATCCAATCAGGGCGGCGATAGAGATCCCTGTAGTCGAAGAAGGTGATTGCGTCGCTCGCATACTGCAAATAGACGATACGCATCGGTCCCCACCGATTTCCCTTCTGGACCGCGGCGCCGTGCTGATTCATGAAGCGGACAATCGAACCGTCCCGGAATTGTGGCAGCCAGGCGGGTGACCCGGCGTTTCGCGCTTCGGTCACCTGACGCCATATCCTGCTTTCGAAAGGCGGTCCGCTCCACACGGCGCCCTGAATTGGATCGCCGAGCATTTCGAAAAGCTGTGCCGATCGCTCGGAATTCAATGCACCCAGGCTCAAGCCGTGAAGGTAGAGCTTCGGACGGTGGTCTCTTGGTAAAGTCGTCCAGTAGCCATAGATGGCCGCGAACAATGCTCGCGACGCTTCAGCGCCATAATTCGGCTCGACCATGAGCGACAATGGGCTCGACAGGTAAGAGTACTGCAGAGCCACACTTGCCACGTCGCCATTGTGGAGAAACTCAACCGTATCCATCGCCGAGGGATCGACCCAGCCGGTTCCGGTCGGCGTGATTATTATCAGCACTTTCCTGTCGAAACCTCCGACACGGATCAGTTCATCCAAAGCGAGTTTAGCCCGCCGTTCGGCGGTATCGGCCGCCCGGAGCCCAACATAGACCCTGATCGGCTCAAGCGCGGGTTTTCCAGTGAAGGCCCCGATCTCAGCCGCATCGGGTCCGGTCGCGACGAATTCGCGTCCCGCTCGCCCGAGCTTTTCCCATGCGATCAGCGATGCCGCGCTGCCCGTCTTGAATGGCGATGTCGGACGGTCACGGTTCGATTCGATGAGCGCGTCAAACTCGGCAAAGGACGAATCGAGCACATGCAGCGTTGCACGGATCAGCAGCCCGTTCGCGATGGTCCAGAACAGGACGAAGCCCACAGCGAAACCGATTACTCGCGAGATCCGCGGCGGCAGGAAGCGGGCACTGACCTTCGAGGCCCAGGATACGACCGCAGTGAAGAGCCGCGCCAGGGCGAGGAGCACCAGGAAGGTGCCAATCGACACCAGACAGACTTCAAACGGATGGGCGCTCGAAACAGGCTCGAGTTCCATCAGTCGCCGGATCGAGTTCTGCCATTCCGCTGTATGCCAGAGGAACGCCGCCGCGATGGCGATGCAGATTGCAGCGGCGCAGATCTTCAGCGCCTTCTGCAGCCGTTCGCCAGGTTCCGGAAGCTCCATGTAGCGCCACAACCATCGCCATGCGACGCCTATCCCATAGCCCGCCGCGAAACAGGCGCCTGAAAGGAAGCCCTGAACTACAAAGGTGCGAGGGATAAGCGTCGGCGTTAGCGACGCAACGAAGAACAGGGTGCCAAGAACGAGCCCGCCAGCGGAAAGCGAACGCAGGAACTGCGTCGCCATGCTGACAGACATTCTTCCAGCGGTCGAGATCATTACGCCGATGCAGCCGTCCCCATCTCGCAGCCGTGCCCAGCCCGAACGCCGAAAGCTATAGCCGCAAAAGGTTACGCTTAAATAGCTGGCAGCCGGCTATCGGGAAATTATCGTACCGAACTTGCCGGGCGCCAGGCGGTAACAAGCCAGCCCAGCCCGTGAAGAACAAGATCGATACCCAAGAACGCCCCGATGACCCAAATCCCGGTGGACGGCCAGCCGATAAGTATCAAAAGGCCGGCTACCAATCCAAAAAGGCCGGAAATAAACATCACCGACCTGTCGCTATGCAAAAGGCGCAAGCTCAAGAACATCCTGCCCAATCCCGAGATCACGAGGACAGTCCCAAGAAACCAGGTGAGGATCACGGATCCGAGCATCGGCATGCTCACCAGCAGGAAGCCGAAGATAATGTACAGGACCCCAAGCGCGGTCTGCCACAGAAAACCGCGCCATCCTCCGGCCCAGACTGCGAACGCGATCTCAACAAATCCAGCGCATATGATCGCCACTCCCAGCACGAGCGCGCTGATGGCGGTGGCGAGAGCCAGGTCCCCCAATACGAAAACGCCGGCGAGAATGAACACTATTCCGATAGCCGAGTTCGCCCAGGCGGATCGTTTCGGCTGCTCGGCCTCGGAAAGTTCCGTCATGTGCGTTTCCTCGATTTGTAGACCGCGTTGCAGTTACCTGCGAATGCGACGGAAATCTGTAACGCGGCCCGTATGCGCACTAAGTGTTATTTCAAAACGGTGGCCGCCACGGCGCGCGCGATAAACGAAGAAACGCCCACGACAGTCCACGCGGCGAACATCGCGAAAGCCGCGGTTCTGAATCAGTCTTTGGCCTTGCGTGCAAGTAATCGCCCGACCGTGGTTGAGGGTGGAGCCGATGTTTATATTGACGGTTACCGCACCGGCGGGAGTAACCGCGGCAATCGGCATGCCAAGACCGATAGTGATACCCAACAAACCGGCTAAAACATATTTTCGCATGTTTCTTCCCCATCCAAGAGGATTTTGGAAGACATCAGCCGTACATAAATAAGTTGTCAAGCAATCAACTTGGGGTATCGATGATTTGGAGACGCAGGGCCTAGTTTATGGATTCCTGGCGTAGCAACTCGAATACTCACTATGGGAGGAATAGAGGCCGATGAGGATGTCGCGCGTTCCGCTTACCTCAGCGGCGACATCCCCTTAGCCCCACCCGGACGAAGGTGCGGTCAAAGCCGATCCATTCTCTACGGCCGTATGCGTGCCGCATGGGCCAGGGACTCACAGCCTTCAGCCCGCAAAATCCACCTCGGGCAATCCCTTGACACCGGGCTGGACGGCAAACGTCCGTCCGGCGAGCGGCTGTGCCGCCGACTGCTCCGGGGTCAGGTTGTAACGCATCGTGGTCACATAGAGGGTATCGAGGTCGGCCCCCCCGAACATCACGCTGGTCACACGCGTTGCCGGTAGCGTCACGCCGCCCATTCGCTTGCCCTTGGGGTCGTAGCGACCGATCGTCGACATGCCTACCTCGGCGACCCACAGGCAACCGTCCGCGTCGACGGTGCCCCCGTCCGGGTGGGCTTGCCCGCCGGTGAAGTCGATATGGATGCGGCGGTTCTCTACCGTTCCGGTCTCGATATCGTAGTCATAGGCGTAGACGTATCCCGGCCTGGAATCGTTATGATACATGGTCTTGTTATCCGGGCTCCAGCCCAGGCCGTTGGAGAGCAGGATGCCGTCCGCCACCCTTGTCACGGTATGGTCGGGGTCGACTCTGTAAAGTCCGCCGATCGGTTCCTTGATCACCTTGTCCATGGTACCCGCGAAGAACCGGCCGCGCCGGTCGCACTTGCCGTCGTTGAAGCGCTCCTTGCCGAAGTCGATCGGCGTAGCGAGCTTCGTTTCCGTGCCCTTGTCGAGATCCACGAGCGCCAGACCGTTGCGATAGGCGACGATAATGCCGCCGTCCTTGCGGGTCGAAATCGAGCCGGGCATGCCGGAGACATTGAACGTCTTCGTCTCGCCTGTGGCGGGGTCGTGGCGCCAGACCTTGCGCTGGGTTACGTCGATCCAGTAGAGCGCCTGCTCGCGCACCGACCAAAGCGGGCCTTCACCGAGGTCCGCTTCTTCCTCGGAAACCAGTTCTGCCTTGTAATCCATCGTTTCGATCCTCCGGTTCAGGAATTGCTGCAGCTGCGCAGCTTGTCGGGACAGGTACTGTAAACAGCGATTGCCGAGGTCAGCACGATCGCAAGCGTCGCGAAAATGGCACGGTAGACATCGGTGGGAAGTTCCAGCGCACCCGGGGCAAGTATGCCCGCGATCAGGCCCGTTATCCCTTGCATGACAGCAGCGCCGCCGAGAACGGCAGTGTTGACCACTGTCACGCCGCGCCCCATCAGGTGATCCGGGTAGAAACCGCGGCCATGCACGATGATGACGATCGTATAACCGGCCAGATAGCCTATTCCTGTGAGCAACGTTGCAACCACCGGCAGCGGCGCCGTCGGGTAGATTGCCAGTGCGACGAGTATCGCCGTGGTGAGGATCGCGCCGCTCATGATGATGCGCTTGCGGCTGTCGAAGATGCGATCGAGCGATCCGATCGACAGGTTGCCTACGATCATCGCCATCGTGAAGAAGAAGAGCACATTGCCGCGCGCGACGGTGTCGAGGCCGTGGACATCGTGCAGGAATGGGCCGATCCAGAGGCCAAGGATACAACTGACCACGGCATAGGCGGTGAAGGCCATGGCGAGCAGCCTGGGCACGCCAGGCGTCGCCAGGATCTCGCCGACACCCCGTATCGCGTTGCGGAAGGTTTCCGGGCTGCGCTGGTGGTACGGATGGTCGGGTGGCGCATCGCGGATCAGCAGATGGCAGGCAATGCCAAGGAATGCGGTTATGGCGGTCATGATAAGGTACGAATTGCGCCATCCGATCGAGTCCGAGACGATCGCCATCGGATAGGTGGCGATCACGTTGCCGAATTGGCTGAATCCGATGATGATGCCGACGACGGCACCGAAATGCCGCGGCTCGAACCAGCGCGCGGAGGCGACCAGCGACGCCATGCCGATTGCCGCGACGCCTACGCCCATCAACAGACGTCCCGCTACCAGACCGGCGCCGCTGGTCGCCGTGGCAAAGACAAGCGATCCTGCAACGACGAGCGCAAGCATGACAGGGATGGTGCGTCGCGGTCCGTGGACATCGATCAGGACGCCGGCTGGAAGCTGTGTGAGCGCCGCGGTCAGAAACAGGCCCGCGCTCAGCATGCCGAGCAACTGCGCGGAGACGCCCACGTCGCGCATGATATCGGGCGCCACGACGACATGGGCGTTGCGGTAGAATTGGCTCGCCATGGTAATGAGCGTGCCCATCACGCCGACACGGATCGCGATCGCCATGCGCGAGCGGGAGGAATCCGTGTCGGGAGCGATCGTCACAGGTTGGGCTTCAGAAGAATACGGCCCATCGAACGGCCGCTTTCCACGGCCCGATGCGCCTCCACGGCTCCTTCCAGCGGCAGACGGTCGGTGATGACGGGCCTGACCTGGCCGAGCTTCACCATCTGCAGGCAGTCCTTCAACTGCGCCAGGGACGTGCTCTTGACGCTGCGGATGGAGATGTCCCGCATGAACAGTTGCGCCGGGTTGAGTTGTACGAACTCACCGGTCAACTGGCCGACGAATATCCAGCGGCCGCCCATGGCGAGGCTCTTGCGCGTTGGCTGGAACAGCGGACTGCCGACATTGTCGATCACCACGTCGGCACCGTCGCCTCCGGTCACCTTCTTGACGGCGCCGGAGAAGTCCTCGTCCCGTTTGGCGACGATCACCTCGTGCGCCCCGGCATCGAGGATCTGCTGGGCCTTGCTCTCGGTGGTTGTCAATCCGATCGTGTAGCCGCCGGCGGCTCGCGCCACCTGGATACCGTGGATGCCGAGGCCGCCACCCGCGCCGGTGACCAGAACGCTGTCGCCCGGCTTTACGTGGGCCACGTCGCGCACCGCGTTAAGCTCCGTGCCTATGACGCAGGCTATGACCGAAGCCTCCTCGAGGGATATCTCGTCCGGCACGTGGGCGACATTGTCTTCCTCGACACAGACATATTCGGCATAGCCGCCGTTCAGTCCCCAGTCGCCGAGGAATTCGCGCTCGTCGCAGGACGTCTCGCGGCCGGAACGGCAATATTTGCAGTGGCCGCATATATGGCGCCGCTGGACACAGCACACGCGGTCGCCCGGCCTGAAATCGCGCACCAGCGGCCCAACGGCATCGACGATGCCGGAAATCTCGTGGCCCGGGATCACCGGCATCAGGATGCCGCGCCTCAGCACGCCGTTGCGAGTGACGACGTCATGGAAACAGACGCCGCATGCCTCGACCTTGATGCGTATGTCGTTGGGCCGCATTTCCGGCATGGGCAATTCAGTCAGCACCAGCGCTTCGGGGGCGCCGGGAGCGGAAACGACCATCGCGCGCATCAATTGTCTTCCTCGAACTTGACCAGGGTCAGTTCCGGCGTCGCCTGCTCGAAAGCCGCGCGTACCCGCATGCCGATGCGGATATCGTCCTTCGACACGCCGACGAGATTGGAGTAGAGCTTCGGTCCCTCGTCGAGTTCGACGAGAACAACCGCATAGGGCATTTCCTCGTCGAACCCTTTGAAATACTGGCGATGGAAGACACACCATGACCAGACGGCGCCCTTGCCGCTGACCTTGACCCACTCGATATCCTCGCTCAGGCACTCGGAGCACCAGCGGGCCGGCGGATAGCGGTAGGTACCGCAGGACTTGCAGTGCTGCACCCGCAGTTCGCCCTTCTGCGCGCCTTCCCAGTGCGGGCGGTTGGTGTCGTCGATCTTCGGGACCGGTTTCAGATAGGTGTCTGGCGTAGTCATTGCGGGTCGCTCCCATAGATGATCGACGAGGTGAGCGGCGCCGCGCACATGTACTGGATCAGGCGCGCGCCCTTCACCTGCCGTGGACCGTTCTCTCCGCGCAGTTGGCGCACCGCCTCGACGTTCAGCGCCCAGCCCTGCATGTACGAATTGGAGAGGTGCCCCCCGTCCGTGTTCGACGGGTATTGCCCGCCGAGTTCGAGCCGGCCGCCCTGGACGAAGTCGCCGCTTTCGCCCTGCTTGCAGAAGCCGAACCCTTCCAGCGAGAACAGGACGGTGGGCGAGAAATTGTCGTAGATCATCAGCGCATCGAGATCTTCCCGGGTGACGTCCGCCATCCGGTAGATATCGGCCGCGATCTTCTGCATCGGCTCGAACCAGTAGTTTTCCGGAGGCAGCGAAGAATCCTTGAGCTGGGTCGCCTGGCCGTGAGCCCGGATATAGACCGGGGGCTTGGGGAAATCCTTCGCGCGGTCGGCCGCGGTCAGTATGATCGCCACGCCACCGTCGTTGATGAGGCAATAGTCCAGGATGTGCAGCGGCTCGGCGATGAAGCGCGAAGCCTGATGATCTTCTACCGTCACCGGCGTCTTCATCACCGCGTTCGGATTAAGCAACGCGTGCTTGCGGAACGCCACCGAAACGGCAGCGAGTTGTTCGCTGGTCGTGCCGAACTGGTGCATGTGGCGCTGGAACATGATGGCGTGCGCCGCCCCGGGGGTGGTCATGCCATAAGGGAACCACGGCCCGACGCCACCGCCGCCGTAACTGTCTCCCTCACCGCCGTACTGGGCACCCGCCGAGCGGCCGTTGTTGCCGTAGACGAGCGCGACGACCTTGGCCTGGCCGGAGATAATGGCGTTGACACCCATGGCGATCGACGCACCCGACATACGCCCCTGGCCGGGTGTGACCATGGCGAAGCGCGGATCGATGCCGGTAATCTCGGCAAAGCGCTGGTAATCCGGTATGCGGCTGACGATCAGGCCGTCGATGTCCGACATCTTCAGCGCGGAATCCTCGAGCGCGGACTTCAGCGCCATTATGCCGAGGTCGTAGGGATCGTTGCCCGGCAATCGTCCGAAGAGCGTAGTGCCCACTCCGACGACCGCTACCTTGTTGCGAAGCTCTTTCATGCGACCTCCTTCGTTTCTCCCGGCTGCCCTCAGGCGACGTTCTCGATGACTTTCGACCGGTGTGAAACCGAGGCCGAGAGGATTGGACCAATGCCGGCGTGCACGGCGCGCGCTTGCGCGAGCGTCTGTTCGATCACGTCGGCGCAGGTCAGGATTTCCCTGATCATTCCGGCGCCGGCGCCGGCGTAAACCTCGCCCTGTTCCAGGTCGCCGATACGCAGACCGCCTACACGGCGGCCGCCCTGGACCTTCGAATAGTCGGCGATCAGGCCGTTGAGTTCGGCTGCGGTTGCGCCGGAAAGCTCCATCTCGCGAAAGCGGTCGGTGAAGGCGTTACGCAGGGTACGCGCCACGCCGGTCCGGCGGCCCCATGAAACCGTCGCGCAGTCGTCCGCCGCGACGAGCGCTTCCTTGACCGATTGATGGACCGGCGATTCCGTTGTCGCCAGGAAGCGCGTGCCCATGTAGGCGGCGCCGGCGCCCGTTGCGAGCGCCATGACCAGCCCGCGCCCATCGGTGACGCCGCCGGCCGCGATCACCGGTATCCCGACCGCATCGACCACCTGCGGCACCAGTACGCTCATCGGCAATTCGTCGAAGCCGCTATGGCCGCCGGCTTCGAAACCTTCGGCCACGACCGCATCGCAGCCATGGCTTTCCGCCTTCCTTGCATGCTTGGCCGATCCGACCGCATGGATGACAAATACGCCAGCCTTCTTCAGCCGTGCGGTGTAGATCTCGGGGCTGCCCATGACGACAATGGCGATCGCGATCTTCTCCTCGATCGCCACTTCGATCGCGCGATCCGAGAAGACGCGGTTGGCGCCATGGCCAATGGGGAAATTGACGGCGAACGGCTTCGATGTCAGCCGGCGCACTTCCTGGATTTCATGCCGCAGCCTCTCGCCGGTGACGGCGGGGTCGGTCGAAGGTACAGCGACGTCGCGACCGGCATTGGGACCAAGGGTGCCCAGGCCCCCTGCCTGCGATACCGCCGCCACGAGGCGCGCATCGGTCGCCCAATTCATCGGTGCCTGGATTATCGGAGCCTCTATGCCCAAGCGACGACAGAGTTCGGTCGGCATGGCCTTCTCCTCAACTCGCCTTGACGAGCGACAAGGGGGCTGCCTTGCGCTCCAACCGGTAACCAGCCTTCTCGCGGTCCCAGGCATCGGGGCCGAGGCCCGCCTCGACGAGCTTGTATTTCTCGATCTTCGCGCTCGGAGTGCGTGGCATGTCGGCGACGAATTCGATGTAGCGCGGCATCATGAAATGCGGCATGCGCGGCTGCAGCCAGTCCATCAGCGCTTCGGGAGCCAGTTCCGAACCATCGCGGCGAATGATGACACAGCGCACGTCGTCCTCTCCGACGGACGCCGGATGCGCAACGGCCGCGACTTCCGACACGTCGGGGTGCATGCCGACGATGCGCTCAACCTCGAAGCCGGAGATGTTTTCGCCGCGCCGCCGGATGCGCTCCTTCTTGCGGCCGGTGAAGTAGAAGAAGCCGTCGGCGTCGCGCCGGGCGTAATCGCCGGTGTGGAACCAGAGGTTCCGCATCGTTTTCATCGTCTCTTCGGGCTTGTTGATATAGCCGTCCATCATGATCGACGGCAGCTTCGGCCGCACTACGAGTTCGCCCGTCTCGCCATCGGCTACCGGCATCTCGTCGTCGCCGACGAGTGAAACCTCGAAGTCTTCATGGGCACGGCCGCAGGAGCCGTCGCGTCGCTGCGGCCACGGCGTGTAGATCGTCAAGCCCGTTTCGGTCAGCCCGTAGGCCTCGACCAGCCTGACGTTGAAGCGCTCCTCGAATTCGGCATCGTAATTGGCGTTGTACATGGCCCGCATCTTGTGGGCCCGGTCCCATTCCGACGGCGGTTGCGCCTTGAGGATCGTGGGGATGGTGAAGATCGTGTGCCCGACGGTGGCTCCGCATTCCGCCGCCTGACGCCAGAACTGGCCGGCACTGAATTTCTCGGCAATGACCACGTGCGCGCCGACCATCAGCGCCGGCAGCACGCCGAGGCGGCTGGCAAGCCCATGGAACAAGGGCAATGGAGTGAAGAGGACATCGTCGCGCCCGAGGCCCAGCGCCCGAAGGAAGGTGATGGAAGACGCGAAGAAATGGCCGTTCGGTATGACGACACCCTTGGACGGCCCCGTCGTGCCCGACGTGTACATGATGCTCTGCACGTCGCGGAACGTACAGGGCGTCTCGGGGTCGTCACCTTCCGCGATAGGGATGTCGGCGAAGTCGATATAGCGGCCAGGGCCCTTCGGGAGGTTGAGCCCGTGAATGCCGCCCACGACCGCGACCCAATCCAGTTGCGCCAATGTCTCGGCCGGGACCGAAGCCAGTTGGTCGAACAGGCTCCGGTGGACGACCATGGCGCGGGTGGCGCTGTCCTTGACGATGTAGTCGAGCAGCGGCCCTGTATAAGACGGGTTGACGGGCACGAAGATCGCCCCGATCACGCAGCACGCATACCAGGACAGCACAAATTCCGGGCTGTTGGGCAGCAGAAGCGCAACCGTCTCCTGCCTGGCGACGCCGAGGCCGCGCAAGCCGCGGCCGATGGCGCGGGCGTCCCGGTCGATCTCGCGAAACGACCAAGTGCGGCCGCCGACCGTCATGTAGGGTCGATCGCCCTCGGTCCTGGCTTTTTCTGCCAGGATCGGGCCGAGTACGCGCTTCTCGAGCGGAAAGGTGAAGAGTTCGGTCATGCGGCAGTTCCTGAAAGAGGCTTGAATTTCGGGATGGAGATGTCTGGCCCGGCGTCCTCGAACACGACCTCCACAGGCATGCCGTGATGGAGAGCGTCGTTGGGAGCGAGGATGTTGGCCATCATGACCGCGCCCTCATCGAGCCTGACACCGGCGACGTTGTAGGGCATGTCCGCCTCGAAAGAAGGGAAGTAGCAGCGATGGAACACGACCCAGGACACGATTTCGCCACGCCCTGTAACCGGGCTCCAATCGTAGCCTGAACTACCGCACTCGGCACACACCGGCGATGCCGGATAGCGATAGCTGGCGCAGTCGGAGCAACGCTGCAGGTAGAGTTTGTGGTCGCGCGCGTGTTCCCAGAATGGACGGTCGAGCGCGGTGATCTGCGGCAAGGGCTTGGCGGGCTTCATGCTGATCAGTTCCGGTAAATGATCGAGGTGGCGACGTTGCCGCGGCAGATGTACTGGATCATTTCGGCGTCCCTGACCTGCCGCGGACCGCATTCGCGGCGCAGCTGGCGGACGGCCTCGACCTGGTGCAGCCAGCCCTGCATGTAGCTTTCCGACAGATGGCCGCCATGCGTGTTGACGGGGATTTCGCCGCCGAGCTCGATGCGGCCGTTCTGCGTGAAGTCGCCGGCTTCCCCCGGCTTGCAGAAGCCGAAATTCTCCAGCGATATCCATATGTTGATGGAGAAACTGTCATAGATCATCAGTGCGTCCATCGCATCGCGGCCGACACCCGCCATGCCATAAGCCATCTCGGCCGCCTTCGGCATCGTCTCGCGCCAGAAGGAGGTGTTGGGTACCGACGAGCCGCGATAGGTATCCTGCCGGCCGATGCCCGATATGTAGACCGGCTTCTTTTTGAGATCGCGGGCGCGTTCGGCGCTGGTGACGATCAGGGCGACGCCGCCATCGTTGATCAGGCAGTAGTCGTAAAGGTGCAGCGGCTCGCAGACGAAGCGCGACGCCTGATGCTTTTCTACCGTCAAGGGCTCCTTCTTGATCGCTTGTGGATTGAGGATGGCGTGCTTGCGCTGGGCTATCGGCACCGCCGCCAGTTGCGCGCTCGTGCTTCCATAGGTGCTGAAATGCTGGCGCGCCTGGAAGGCGCTGGCAGCGCCCGGCGAGGTCAGGCCGGTATAGTAGAAGGCGGTCGAGTATTCACGGCCGGGAGAGACTGTCGTATCGCCGCCGAACTTGCGGCCCTCTGTGCGCGAGGCGTTGCCATAGAGCAGCGCGACCGTCTGGCACATGCCGGTGGCGATCAGCATCGCGGCGTACTGGATGAGCGGACCGGTCGCCAGTCCGCCAATGTCGAAATTAGCCCCGACCACTGGGTTTATGCCAAGCATCTCGCCGACGCGCACGAAGCTGATATTGCCGGGTCCCTGCACGATCAGGCCGTCGATGTCGTGCCGGGTGAGGCCGCAATCGTCCAGCGCATTCCGGAACGCCTGGAGGGACAGCATATAGGCGTCCTGGTCGGGAAACGTGCCCTGCGGCGAGGCACCGACGCCGACGATCGCCGCGCGATCCTTCATTTGTCTCAGTCGTTGGATATCGGCAGCCATCCCGCTTCCTCAGTTCGCCAGAATGAGCGCGCTCTTGTGCGCCAGCGCGCCGCCGCTCGTGACGAGACACGTCTCGGCGCCGTCTACCTGCGCGGTGGACGTGCCTCGTACCTGCCGCACGCCCTCCAGCACGAGATTGAGGCCTTGCAGATAGGCTTCCGACAGGAGCCCGCCGGCGGTATTGGCGGGCAGCTTGCCCTTTCCGGCCCAGCTCAGATTGCCCTCCATGATGAAGCCCGCCGCCTCGCCGGGCGCACAGATGCCGAAATCCTCCAGCGCCATGACGAGCAGGCCGCTGAAAGCGTCGTAGATTTGCGCGCAATCGAGGTCGGCGGGACTTATCCCGGCCATGCCGAACAGAACCTTGCCGAGCGCCCGCGAATTGGTCGTGTGATAGTCGTCGACGGGCATGTTGTGCGAACCGGTCGGACCGAGACCCCAGCGCGGGCCACTGGCCTGCGCTGCCGCGAGTATGCGCACGGGGCGCTGCTTCAGGTCGCGGGCGCGTTCGCGGGAGGTCACGATCAGCGCGCCGGCGCCATCGGTTTCCAGGCAACAATCGTAGAGCCGGAACGGATCGGCGATGCGGCGCGCGTTGGCGTGGGTTTCGAGATCGAGCGGCTTGCCGTGGAAGATGGCGGCGGGGTTTCGTTGGGCATGCTCGCGGAACGTTACCGCGACATGTCCCAGCGCCTCCGCGGGCGTCCCATAAAGATGCATATGACGGCGGAAGGTGAGAGCCACCATCTGGGCCGGCGTCATCAGGCCGAACGGCGCCATGTAGGAGCCGCCGATCGGACGCGGGCGGAACTGACCGAAGCGCTCGTACTGCCCCTGGCACAGCGAACGGTAAACCACGACATGCCTGCAGATGCCGGCATGCACCGCGAGCGCCGCGTTCATCACGGCTCCCGAGCATCCGCCACCGCCTGCGCCCCAGACCATGTTGGAATAGCGCAACTCGGGAATGCCGAGCGCTGCCTGCAGCATCACCGGTTCGTGCCGCTCGCTAGCATAGGAAGCGAATCCGTCGATCTCCCTGACGTCGATGCCCGCGTCCTCGGCGGCCAGTCGGATCGCGTCGCAGCAGAGCGCGAACTCGGTACGATCCATGATGCCGCCATGCTTGGCATAGTCGGTAGCGCCGATGCCGACGATCGCCGTCTTGTCGGCTACGGCAGCGCGAACATTGTCGGGCAGGGCGCTCATCGGCCGTCTCCGTCGCGCTTTCTGAAGCGCGCGAGGTAGCCGCCGTCCGGTGTCGGCTCCCATGTGAGCGTGACCGGCAATCCGATCCGCATCTCTTCCGGAGCGGCATCCACGACATTGGAGACGAGCCGCACGTCACCGGCGTCGTCGAGCATGACCACGGCGATATTGTAGGGAACGGCCGACTTAAGCGCAGGATGGGTCGGGTGGTAGGCAACCGTATAGCTGAAGATCGTGCCGTCGCCCGAGACGGGCGTCCATTCGATCGCCGCGCTGCCGCATTCCGCGCAAAGCGGCATGGGCGGATGTCGGAAGGTGCGGCAGGAACCGCAGCACTGGATGTGCAGCTTCCTCTCCCGGCAATATTGCCAGTAAGGCGCATCGTCGGGCGTTGCCAGCGGCAACGGCATGTCGTCGGGCAGGTAGCTCATGTCCGCGCCCCATCCCGCGTCGCCATCGGATATCGATATCTACGCATCGGCTGGAGCCGGCCAATTGCCGTCCGCGAACTGCGCCGTATAGGCCCCAGGCTGGTCGCCCGGGAACAGTGAACCGGGCGTCTCCGAGAAGCGCCATGGCACCCCGGCCATGTCGATGGTGCCCCAATCCTTTGTCTGGAAGGAGGTCAGCATCTTGCTTTCCAGATAATGTACGTTATGGCGGAATTCGTCGTAGCTGGTGAACAGTGCCGCCGGGACCTTCGCGCGGCGCATGACATCCAGCCAGTACTGTGCCGGCCGCTTGGCGAAGATTTCGTCGAGGATGGCGATTAGGGCTGCCCGGTTGCGGATACGATCCGGATTGCGGGCGAAACGCGCATCGTCGGCGAGACCGGGGCGCCCGATCGCCGTGCAGAAATCGCGCCATTCACGGCGCGAGCTAGCCGTGATCGCGATCGGGTTGTCCTGCGTGCCGAAGGCCTGGTCCGGAACGATGTAGGTGGTGGCGCTGCCCATCGGGCCTGGCGTCTGCCCGGAGAGGTGCTCCGAAACGCGCACGCGCTGCAGCGTCAGTGCCGCCTCGACCATGGTCAGTTCCAGGAGCTTGCCCTTGCCGGTCCTGTCGCGCTCGAGCAAGGCGGCGACGACACCTTCAACGATACACATCGCGGTGGTGCAGTCGAAATGCCCATACCAGCGCCACCGCTGCAGCTTGCCTCCAGGCTTGCCGTTGACGGAGCAGGAGCCGGTGAAAGGCTGGAGGTGCGGGTCGGTCGCGCCCACGCCGACCATCGGCCCGCTGCGGCCGAAGCCGGAGGCGGAAGCGTAGATCAGTTTCGGATTGAGCGCGGAGAGTTCAGGATAACCCACACCGATGCGATCGGCCACGCCTGGCCGGAAATTCTCGATGAATATATCGGCCTGCGCGGCGAGCTTGTGGACGGTGGCGCGTTCCTCCGTCAATTTGAGGTCGAACACGACCGGGCGCTTGTTGAAGTTCATCGAGATATAGGTGGTGCTCAGACCTTTCTTGCGCGGCGTGATCTGGCGGATGAAGTCGCCCTGGGGCGATTCCAGTTTCACCACGTCGGCGCCGAGCTGGCCGAGCAGCACGCCTGCCCACGGGCCCACGGCACCCATGCTGGCATCGAGCACGCGGATGCCGGAAAGCGGTCCCTTCGGCTTTGTCATATCCGCCCCCTCAATTCTGCACGTGCTTGGCGACAAGGACGGCCGGTGCCGCCGGCAAGTTCGGCGAGGATCGCCGCACCATGTTCATCCAGACGTGGCGCACGGCCGAATGTCTTTGACCGCTCCTCGCCGGCGAAATGGAACGGCAGCCCGAGTTGGGTGCGCGCTTCCACGGGCGCGTCGGCGGCATCGACCAGCAGGTCGAGCAGTTGCACCTGCGGGTGGGAGAGTACCTCGCCATAGTCGTGGAACTTGACTGAGATGCCGCCCAGGCTGTTGATCAGCGCGCTAACCTCGGCCGACGTCATGGCGGCGAACTTCTCGCGATAAGGGTGGCCGTGGGTGAAACGGCGATCGCCCAGGTAAATGGTCGAGCGCCAGTCCTCGTATTCCGGATCGTCCGGCAAGTGGCCGAGGCCGAGAGCCTCGCACAGCTTCACCCAGGCATCGCGCTGGTTGTGGCGGAAATCGAAGGTGACCTGGCCATCCTTGGTATCCCAGCCGGTATCGGCCGGCCAGCGCGGGCCGTTCAGGTGGAAGCCGGTCCAGTCGTCGGTGTCGCCGCTCTGCGCAGCAAAAAGGATCGTCTTCATCGACAGTATGGCGCCCAGCCCACTGACCGACAGATATTGGCCGCGCCCGCTTGCCTGACGGTGATACAGAGCGGCGGCGATGCCTTGAAAGGCGTGCATGGCGGTCGCCTGGCCGACGATCTCGAACCCAACCCGGCAGGGCTCCCCGCCGCGATCGCCGATATACCGCGTGAAGCCTGACATCGCCTGGAGCGTCAGTTCGGACCCCGGTAATCCTGCGAAGCGGCCGGTCTCGCCCATGTCGTTGATCTCGCACACGACAAGGCGCGGATGCCGGTCGCCTGCCGCTTTCCAGTCGATGCTTATGGCATCGGCTTCGGCTGGATCGGCATGCACCAGCAGCACGTCGGCGGTGGCAAGGAGGCTTTCAAGGCGATTGCGCCCCTCGTTCTCGCCGAGGTCGAGAACGATGCTCCGTTTGCCCCGATTCAAATGCTCGAATATGGCGGCGTCGCCGCTTTCCGTCGGCAGGCCCCATTCGCGCGAGCGGTCGCCGTCGCGCGGCTCCACCTTGATGACCTCGGCGCCGAGATCGGCGAGGAGAAGACCGCAGCAGGGACCGGCCACGCCTTCGGCGATCTCAATGACGCGTAATTCCTCGAAGGATTTCAATTTGCTCATTTCGACAGCGCCTTTTCCATCTGCACGCGGAAGATCGCGCGAGTGAAGATAACAAGGGCGATCATCATCACGGTCTGGACCACGCCGATGGCGGCGGCGAACTGGTAGTCGCCGGCGTCCATGTAGTGCCAGGTCAGGACGGAGAGCACCTGGCTCTTCTGGTTGTAGAGCAGGATCGACGCCGACAGTTCCTTGATGCTCATCAGCATGACAAAGAACAGGATCGCGATGAGCGTCGGCTTCAGCAGGGGCATGGTGATCTTGCGCATCGCCATCAGTCCGGTGGCGCCCGACATGCGCGCGCTTTGTTCCAGTTCCGGATGAAGTTGGATGACGGCCGAGCGGCTGACGACAATGCCGTAGGGCAGGAATTTCGCCACATAGGCCATGAGCAGGATCCATGGCGTGCCGTAGATCGGCGTCTGGATATAGGTCCACAGAAGGCCGATACCGTAGACGAGCCCGGGAACCGCGACGGGAAGTACGCCGAGGAAGGCAAGGGTACGCGTTGCCGGTCCGGGCCGCCGCACCTCCATGAAGGAAATCAGCAGGCCGACCAGCACGCAGATGCCGCCGGACAGCACCGCCAGCCACGTCGTGTTCCAGAGCGCCAGACGCATGTCCTGCAAGGTGAGGATCTGCCGGTAATGATCCAGCGTGAAGATGTCCGCCGTGATCATCGGGGCGCTGTATTTCATGAAGGACGACAGGATCAGGGCACCGAACGGCAGGATGTCGGCCGACAGGACGTAGAAGCCCAGGCCGGCCAGCGCGATCCAGCGGGCCCTGCCCAGCGACAGCGGCCGGCCACGAAAGCCTTTTCCGGAAACGGTGACGAAGCGTTCGGAGCGGCGCGTGATACGGCGCTGCAGCCAGACACCCAGAACGGTTACCCACAGAAGCATGGTTCCGGCGGCGGCGGCATGGGCTCTATGCACCGGGAACACAGTTGAATCCTGATAGATTTGCCACGGGAGCGTGGTGAAGCCGACCGAGGTTCCGATGATGCCGGGGAGCGTGTACATCTCCGCGGCGAGGATGAAGATCAGCAGGCCGGAGGCGAGGATCGAAGGCAGCGCCATCGGAATGGTGATGCGCATCAGGGTCTGCAGCGGCGTTGCGCCGCTCGTGCGCGCCGATTCCTCTAGCGAGGAATCCATCGCCCGCAGGCTGCCCACCGTGAACAGATAGGCGAACGGACAGAAGAACAGGAACATCACCCAGATCACGCCGGCATAAGACCAGATGTTGATGATGGGGCCGGGGTCGATGCCAACTGTCCTGAGCACCGCCGAAATGGCGACGTTCACGAAACCGGTCTTCTGCGATCCCAGCGTGATCCAGGCGATAAGGCCCGTGAACGGCGAAAGGAACAGTGGCATGATGATGAGCAGGTCGAAGGTATTCTTGAACGGCAGGTCGGCGCGTGCCATCAGCACCGCCATCGCCACGCCCGCGGCCAGCGACAGGACCGTCACAACAACGGCCAGTATCAGGGCGTTGGCCAGATAGCCCAGATATTCCGTGCCGGTATAGACATCCAGAATAGCCGTCAGGTCGCGGACATTGGAGAGACCCGTGCGGGTCTCCCCGTATAATGCGGCATTCACCGTATAAAGCAGCGGCACGATCGCAATGACGAAGACCGCGACTGCGAGGAGGGCCCAGACCAGGCGCTCCCCGCCCCATCGCCAGAGCAGGGTTTGCAGCCGGGTCGGGCCAATGGCGTCGAGGGAAACCCCCGCACCATCCGACGCCATCGATGCGTGCTGCGCGACCGACATGGTTAACGGTTCGCCTGCTTGAGAATTTTGATCCAGAGGTCCATGTCCTTCTGGTAATTCTTTTCCCAGCGGTCGAAGTCGACCCGGTATGGTTCGGTGATCGGCTGGTACCAGTCTTCCTTGGTCACGGAACGGGTGTCTTCGATGCCCTCCATGACAGTTGCCGCGCCATAGAGCTGCTGCAGCGCGTGGGCGCCGTCCTCACTCATCGACCAATCCTGGAAGAGGCGCGCGGCGTTTGGATGCGGGGCGTATTTGGAGACCGCCTGCCAGGAATTGCCAAAGACCGGCGTCGGCTTCGGATGGATCCAGCGGATCGGAGCCCCCTTCTGCCAGTTCGTCAGCGCGATACTTTCCCACGTCCAGTACGTGAAGTCGTGTTCGCCTGCGATAACGCGATCCAGGCCGACCAGGACCTCCGAATAGACGGCCGGCTCCTGCGCGGCCACCTTCTTCAAGAACTCTTCGCCGTACTGATCCTTCAATTTCGGATCGAGGAACATGTGGATGCCGGCATAGCAGGCGCCGCACTTCATCGAGGTCACGGCAAAGCGGCCCTTGAAACGCGGATCGAGAACGCCTTTCCAGTCCTGGAGAATGGCGACCTCTTCGGGCGTGAGCTTGTTGACGTTGTAGACGATGGCGTTATCGGTCGTGTAGTTCGCGTAGGCATAGTCGCCGAGGCGGAAATCCTCGGGGAACTGATCGTAGGTCGGCACCTTCCACTCGGCGACATGTCCGTCGGCGATCAACGCCTTCATGCTCGGCTGGTCCGAGATGTGCAGGATGTCGACATTGTTCTTGCCGGACTGCACTTCCTCCATGAAGCGCTGATACTGCTGGGTTCCGACGATGCGCAGCACCTCGACCTTGACGCCCGGATATTTCTTCTCGAAAGCGAGGGCGATGGCTTTCATCGGTTCGAGTGGGCCGCTTTCGTACCAGACGAGCGTGCCTTCCTTCTTGGCGGCATCGTAAAGAGCCGCCTCGTCGGTCGGAAACTGGTTCTGCGCCACGGCGGCCGCCGTCAGCAGCAAGGACGTGATGGCCGCGCCTGCAAAGCGTGCCACGGTCGTCAGGCTATTCGAATTCGAGTGCATGCTTTTCCTCCCACGAAGGTTCTTATTGCGCCGGAATTTCTCCGAGACGCCGAGGGTTCCACGCTGCGACATGGACACCACCCCGGCGGTGCGGGTCGATCAGGCTTCCTCCCTGGCCCGGCGTCTCAGCTCGTCCCAGAATTCAGACCCTAAGGGATTGACTGGAATATTACCAAGACATAACCCGTATATTTGTTATGCCGTACAGGTATGGGAGAGCATGCTCGAACTTCGCCAGCTTCGCTATTTTTCCCGCGTCGTCGAACTGAAGAGCTTTTCGGCCGCGGCCTCGCAATTGCGTATCGCGCAGCCGGCGCTCAGCCGTTGCGTCAAGCAACTGGAGGACACGCTCGGCGTCGAGCTTCTCGCCCGGCATGGCCGCGGCGTCACGCCGACAGCCGCCGGCGACAAGCTCTATCATCACGCACAGCGCCTTATACGCGAGATGCGCTTGGCACAGGACGACGTAGCAGCAGCTTCAGGCACTCCATCCGGTCATCTCTATCTTGCGATGCCTCCAGCCACCGGACAGATACTGGCGCCGCCAGTCGTCGAGCGCTATCGCAAACTCTATCCGCGTGTCTCGCTCCATATCCTCGAAGGTTTCAGCGGCTACATACATGAATGGCTCAATACCGGCCGCATCGACGTCGCCGTGCTCCACAACCCGAGCCCGATCCGCAATCTGAGCATTCGACCTCTGCTCACCGAGCAGATGTTCGTCATCGCCCCGGGCGATAAAGCGCCGAACAAGCTTGCAACTGCCGAAAGTTACCGCGTGCGCGACTTGTCCAGACTGCCTCTCGTCCTGCCCAGCCGGCCGCATAGCCTGCGCATGCTAATCGAACTCGCCGTTGCCAAGGTGGGACACACATTGGAGCCGACACTCGAAGCCGATGGGTTGCCTATCATCAAGGCCATGGTGGAGCGTGGGCTGGGCTTTACCACGCTTACCCAGGCAGCGGTGACACGCGAAGTGGCCAACGGAACTTTGCGCGCCATACCCATCCGTTCGCCGGCCATCCGATGGGACCTCGACATCGCCTGCCGGCGCGACAGGCAACCTTCCGAAGCGGCGGTCGAACTCATGCGCATCATCGGCGAGGAAGTCCATTCGCTGGTGCGGGCAAGGATCTGGACGGGGTCGCCCCATTTGCTCGATTAGAGATGACACGGTATCCGGCGATATATGCCGCCAGTCATACCGGTATGGCATAGCTAGTATCATCTTTATGTCTTGGACCGTCAGCCGCGCTCCCTATAGCGTAACCATGAAGAATGAGCCGGGCGCATCTGACGAACGGCCATGATGGAGGCGCAAGAGCAGGCCGCCGGCGATGGCGGCAGCTTTTTCCAAGTGGGAGGCCGACGGATGACGGGAACTGCCGCAGCCCCTGATCGCGAGCGCAATTGGCGGCGATGGGGAACTGACGACGAGCGCGGAGCCGCCAACCTCCTGACACCCGCGCGTATCGCCGCCGCAGCGGGCCTTGTAAGAAGCGGGCGTGTTTTCAGCCTTGCGCTTCCCCTGCAAGACAAGAGCATACCCGTCCTCCCAGGACGCCCATCCCCGCAGCATTATCTGCGTCGCACAGGCACGGATTATGCTGCGGGGGTAAAGCGGCGCGGCGGGTTCGAATCCATGGACGACGTCATCATGCTTTCGACGCATGGGGCGACGCACATCGATGCGCTTGCCCATGTCGGCGACGAGGGCAAGCTCTACAATGACGTGCCGTTGGCCAGTGTACGTGGCAACGGCGCGGCAAGGCTCGGCATAGACAAATGTCCTTCACTGGTCGGCCGTGGCGTCCTCCTCGATCTTTGCAGCCATCGTGGCATAGATTGCCTTCCGGGCGGCGAGGCGATCACCGGGGCCATGCTGGCGGATTGCGCCGCCGCCCAGGGAACGCCCGTCGAGCCAGGCACCATCGTTCTCGTGCGCACGGGCTGGCTGTCGGTCTATCGCGGACAGGGCAGCGGCCCGTTCTTCAAAGAGGAACCCGGTATCGGCATGAATGCCGCGCGCTGGCTGGCAGACAGGGATGCCGTGGCCATAGGCGTCGATAATTTTGCGGTCGAGGTCATTCCGACCGAGAGCGGCATACCAGCCCCGGTGCATCGGTTCCTGATCCGCGACTGCGGCATGTACCTGATGGAGCTGTTCGACCTCGATGAGCTTGCCGAGGCCGGCGTGCATGAATTCCTGTTCGTGGCTGCGCCGCTCGGCATTGTCGGCGGGCTCGGCAGTCCGCTGACGCCGCTGGCGATAGCGTAAGGAGGAGATCGACCATGAAGCGAGCAATGTCATGACGCTCAGTCGGGCAGCCGCGGTGGTCGGTGTCGGCCACACGGATTGGCGTGGCGACTGGGCGGCGAGCCGCGCCGGCGGGAAGCCGGCCGACAGCGTCGGCTATGCGGCGCGGGCCTTTCTGAGTGCCATCGACGATGCCGGTATCGCGCGCGACGAAATCGACGGTCTGATCGTCGGGCCGACGACAGCCTATGAGCGAATGGGCGAAGTGCTTGGCGTGGAGCCGCGTTGGGGTGCCCAGGCGGATGCGGTAAACGCAGTGATCCAGGCCGCCGCCGCCATTCATGCCGGCTTGGCGAGCGTCGTTGCATTGGTCTACGGCAACGACCAGCGTACAGCGGGGACGCAGTATGGCGGGCCGCAGGCGATGGGCGGAGCCAATTTCCTTTCCTATGTCTATCACGCGCCGTGGGGGATGACTTCGCAGGGCGCGCTCTACGCCATGATGCTGCAAGCCTATCGCGAGGCGCGCGGTTTTGAAGAAGCCGATCTCGGCCATGTCGCCGTGGCACAGCGGCATTGGGCGTCACTCAATCCAGAGGCGATCCAGCGAAAGCTGATCTCCATGGACGACTACATGGCTGCGCCTTTTATCTGCGAGCCATTGCGGCTGTTCGACTACTGCCTCATCAACGATGGTGGCGTGGCGCTGATAATTACCGACGCAGACCGTGCCAGGCGCTTCGACAAACCTGTCTACATCCATGCGGTGGCACGCCAGGACGTGAACCGCAACGCTACCAGCCTCGAGCCGCGGCTAACGGATTTCTACCTGCCGGCCCAGCAGGCGTCGGGGAAGCGGCTGTTCGACATGGCCGGTATCGGCCCCGAGGATGTCGACATGGCGCAGGTCTATGACAGCTTCTCCGTCCACGTGCCGCTGGCGCTGGAAGGATATGGCTACTGCGCCGTCGGCGATGCCGGCAAATTTCTCCGGGAGCAGGGAATCGGGCCGGGCGGCAGGCTGCCGCTGAACACATCCGGTGGGCACCTTTCCGAAAGCTATATGCAGGGCTGGAATCACCAGATCGAGTGCGTGCGTCAGTTGCGCGGCACATGCGGAGAGCGCCAGGTCGAAGAGTGCCGCTTCGTTCACTATTCCTCCGACGTCGCCGGCAAGGCGACATCCATCCTTTACGCGCGGTGATGGCGATGACCGAAACCGTTCCGGTTCCGAACCCCGTCACGGGGCTCTATGACGGCCCGATGTGGGATTCGATCGCGTCCCGCCGGATGGCCTTGCAGAAATGCAGCCATTGTGGCCTTGTCCGCTATCCACCAGGCCCTGTCTGTGCACGCTGCCTCTCCGAAGAGGCGGAATGGACCCCGCTTTCGGGAAAGGGGACGATCCTGAGCTGGATCATTTTTCACAAGCATTACCTGGCCGCCTATCCGCCGCCCTATAACGTCGTGGCGGTGCGGCTCGACGAAGGCCCGGTGATGATGTCCAATCTGGCCGGCGCGATGCCATCCGGATCGTGGCGTGGGCAGAGGGTTGCGATGAGATACGAAGAAACCGGCGGCGGTCTCATCCTGCCGCGATTTGCCCTTACCGGGCTACCTAGTGGAGAATAGACCTATGTCTGGCCTTTCGATACGCAAACTGTTCAAGGCCTACGGCTCAGTGGTGGCTGTGGACGGCATCGACCTCGAGATCGCGGAGGGCGAACTCGTCGTGCTCCTCGGTCCGAGCGGATGCGGCAAGACCACCACGCTGCGCTGCATCGCCGGCCTTGAGGACCTGAGCGACGGCAGCATCCTCATCGGGGACAAGGTCGTGTCCGAAAAGGGCCGCTCCCTTCCACCTGAGCGGCGTGAGGTCGGCATGGTGTTCCAGTCATACGCGATCTGGCCGCATATGACGGTGACGGAGAACGTCGCATTCGGCCTGAAGCTCAAGAAGCTCCCGAAGGCCGAGATCGACAGCAAGGTGAAGGCAGCGCTCGAGCTCGTGGGGCTGACCGGATATTCGACCCGCCACGTAAGTCAACTCTCGGGCGGCCAGCAGCAGCGCGTGGCGCTCGCCCGCGCCATGGCGCTTGAGCCGCGCATACTCCTGTTCGACGAGCCCCTGTCGAACCTCGATGCCAAGCTGCGCGAGAAGATGCGCTTCGAACTGCGCCAGATACAGCAGCGCCTCGGCATTACATCGGTTTACGTCACCCACGATCAGCAGGAGGCGATGGTCATAGCCGACCGGATCGTGCTGATGCGCAATGGCGTCATCGAGCAGATCGGATCTCCGGTCGATCTCTATCATCGGCCTCGCACGCGTTTCGCGGCCGAATTCGTAGGGCTTGCCAATATCTACCCGGGCGTTGCCGTCGGCGACGAGGCCCGGCTTGAAGGCGGATTGAAGCTCAAGGTCGACGGCAAGCAGGCCGGCAATGTCGATGTGATCTTCCGGCCCGAGCATGTCCGGGTTCTGGAAAAGAAGCCGGACGGCGTGAACGTCGTGAAGGCACGCGTGAAGGAATCCTATTTCCTGGGCAACACCACCGACCTCGTCCTCACGGCTGCGGGCATGGATATCCGAGCCCAGCTCAGCCCGGCCAAGCTCTACGGACCCGGGTCGGACCTGTGGATCCAGATCGACCCCGAGAGCGTGGTCCTGCTGCCACGTTTGGCGGAGAAGGTTGCAACACCGGAATTGGCAACCGCCTGACCCGGGCTTGCCGCTGAGTTCACCATCAATTGAATTCAGGAATGTTGAGATGCGGCAGGCGGAGATTGGCATGCCGCTTCGGGAAGCAGGATCAAGCTAGACGGGCTTGAAACGCGGCATGGTCAGCGTGTCATCGATATCATCGAAGACAGCTTCGACGCGCATGCCAATGACCGGTTGTGCGCCATCGAGGCCGACCACGTTGGCGGTGAGGCGCGGTCCCTCGTCCAGTTCGACCTGTACTACGTTGTAAGGCACTTCGTCACGGAAGGCGGGATGAAGGCCGCGACGGACGATCGTCCAGGTGGCTACCTTTCCCTTGCCCGAGGCCGTGCACCATTTCAGCTTCTGTGAGAGACAGAAGGGGCACACCGGGCCGGCTGGCAGGTGCGCCTTGCCGCAATCTTCGCAGACCGGCAGGTCGATGCGGTGCGCGGCACAGGCTTCCCAGAAAGGGCGGCTATCCGGTCCGATGGTCGGCCGGGGCTTGCTGGAAACTTTCATCGCATTCTCCCTTGTCGCTGGCCGCGGCGTCAGCGGTTGGCCAGCAGGATGGAATCGCCCCAGGAGGTTCCCCATTGGAGAAGGTCCGCATCGGGGATCTGACGCTGTCCGGCATCGCCGCGCAACTGCCGCACCATCTCCACCACGGAGTTCCATCCGGCGACATGTGCCTCCGACAGCAGGCCTCCCGATGTGTTCACCGGAAGGGAGCCGTCGGGGCCGATCCTGCCGTCCTTGACGAACGACGCCGCTTCGCCGGCGCCACAGAAGCCGAAGCGCTCCAGGGCGAACAGCACCAGCGGCGAGAAGGCATCGTAGGTGTAGAACCCCCGCACATCATCACGTGTCACTCCCGCGGACCTGTATACCTCCATGTCACGTTCACGTCCGGCCTGATAATTGCCGCTCTGCTGCTGGATGCCCAGTGCTCGTGGCGCGAAGATGAATTCCTCGCGGCTGGCGCGCAGACCCTGCATGCCGACGATGTCGACCGGCTTGTGTTTCAGGTCGCGCGCCATGTCGGGGCGGCCTATCAGGACGACGACCGCGCCGTCGGATACCAGGCAGCAGTCGACCACACGCAGCGGGTCGCTGAGCATGGGGGAAGCGAGATAGTCATCGAGGCTCATCGGTTTCCGCATGATTGCGCCCGGATTGCGCAGGGCGTGCGCACGTATGGCCATCGGCACCGCCGCGAGGTCTTCCGACGTTACCCCGAAGCGCGACATATAGAGTTGCATGGCGAGCGCCGGGCCACCTGCAGGGAAGGTGAAGCCGTAAGGCGGCGCCTCGCCATGCGTTCCGCCTTCCTCGCGCACCGCTTCGGCATTGCCGGCGGCGTTGAGTTGGTCGCGGACGCGCGTGAAGCTGATTGCCGTTACGCAGGCGACTACGTCGGCAAGGCCGGCATCCACGGCCAACGCCGCGTTCTGCATCGCGGTCGAGATGAAGCGCCCATTTCGCCAGTGCTGGTTGACATACCGGATATCCAGCCCGAAGGCCGATACGAAGCGATCGTAATCGATGCCGAGGGGTCCGCCATAGTGGATCGAGACACCATCGATCTGGTCACGCGACAGCCCCGAATCGTCGAGCGCCGCGAGAAACGCGTCGGCGCCGAGCGAGGTCTGCGAAGCTTCCAGCTTCGTTGAAAATGCGCTGCAACCGATGCCGAGGATGGATGCGCGAGCTTTCATGGGAGCCTCTTCGCCGCGATGCGGCCTTTTCAAACCGTTGCGACGATCTTGCCGAACTGAACGTTCGATTCGAGATAGCGATGCGCCTCGACCATGTCCTCGAAGTCGAAGACGCGGTCGATCACCGGGCGCAGCGTGCCGCCGGCAAGTCCGTCGACAATGAATGCCTTGGCCGCTTCCAGCCTGGCTGGATCGATGGCGATCTCGCGGAAGGTGAAGCCGCGGATCGTGAGGCCCTTGCCGATCAGCGCAAACAGCGGCAGAGGGCTCGGAGCCGGATCGAGATGCCCGTAGGCGACGATTATCCCATACCGCGCCATCGCCTCGCACACCTTTTCGAGGCCGGGTCCGGCAACCGGGTCGAACGCCACGCGCACGCCCTTGTCGCCGGTGATTTCCCGCACGCGCCCGGCAAGGTCCTCCGTCGTGCTGGCGACGACATGGTCGGCGCCGGCGTTTAACAGCGCCTCTTTCTTGGCATCCGTACGCGTCACCGCGATCGCTGTCGCACCTATGGCCTTTGCCACCTGTATCGCCGCCAGGCCGACACTGCTCGACGCGGCGAGGATCAGCACATGGTCGTCGCGGTGCAGCCCGGCTAGATCGATCAGGCCGCCATAGGCGGTGATGTTGGCCATCCATGTCGCCGCCGCCTCGGTCCACGAAACATTGTCCGGTATCTTCGTGACATAGTGGCCGGGCACCGTCGCGATCTCGCCATAGGTGCCCCATTTGGATACCGAGGGCGGCGGCACGACCGCGACGCGATCGTCCACGGCGAGGCCCGAGACCTCGCTTCCCATCGCACTGACGATCCCGGCAGCCTCGAAGCCCAGGCGTGCCGGAAAGCGCGGCCTCTCGATGTGATTGCCGGTTCGGAACATCGATTCGGAGCGGTTGAGGCCGATCGCCCGGACCGCGATGGAGACCTCCTTCGGGCCGGGCTGAGGCAGCTCGACGTCCTCGTAGCGCAATACTTCGGGGCCGCCGAGTTCGTGGATGCGGATGATGCGGGTCAAGACGATGCTCCGTATGGCGGGTAACGAGGTTCAGCTTGCCTGGCTGCGACCGTCCTTGAAGAAATCGGCCATACGGTTCTTCTGCACCTTGCCCGTGGTGGTCAGCGGTAGTTCGCGCTCGCTTACGAATTGATAGGCGCGCGGCAGCTTGTAAGCGGCAAGCGCCTTCTTCAGCTCGGCCCGTAGACGCTTCTCAAGCGCCTCGTGATCCTTCTCTCCGGTGACAATGACGGCGCCGACGATCTCGCCGCGCGCCTCGTCGGGCACGGAAACGACATAGGCGACATCCACGCCTTTCTGGCTCATGAGGATGCCTTCGACTTCGGCAGGCGCGACATTGATGCCGCCTGTCTTGATCATCTCCTTGATGCGCCCCCGAAAATAGAGGTAGCCGTCCTCGTCGAAGAAGCCGAGATCGCCGGTCCTGAACCAGCCATCGGCGGTGAAGGCTTCGCGGTTCTTGTCCTCGTCCTTGTAGTAACCGACGGTTACGGGCTCCTTGATCTGGATTTCACCGGTCTCTCCCGGTTTGCATGGCGCCATGGTTTCCGGATCGACGATGCGTTGGACGACTCCCTCCAGGGGCCTGCCCACGGATGCGTAGACCTTGTCGCGTGGATCGAGGCGACCGTCGCTCACATTACAATTGCCGTAGCTCTCGGTCAGCCCGTAGATGTGGCAGATTTCCGTCGGGCCGAAAGCGATGACACGCTGGAATTGCTCCGGCGTGCCCGCGGAGCCGCCCGAACGCAGTGAGGAGAGATCGCGCGTCTTCCTGTCGGGATGCTCGTCCATGGCCTGCACCATGTTCGACATGCCGTAGAAGATCGTGCACTTCTCCTCTTCGATCAGCCGCAATGCCTCTCCGGCTTCAAAATGCTCCTGAAGCACCACACAGCCCGCATGGGTCAGCATGTTGAACAGCGCATTCTCGCACCCTAGACCCCAGTAGAGCGACACCGCCAGCCACATGCGGTCACCGGGAACCACATGCATGCGGTTGCCGAGATGCCACATGTTCTCGATGAGAAGTCCATGTTGCAGTTGCACGCCTTTGGGCGTCGAGGTCGATCCGGACGTATAGAGTTGGTAGCAGACATCCGCCGGATCGATCGCCGCCGCTGCTTCGTCCAATGCCCGATCTGAGACGCCCTTGCCGCGATCGTAGACCTCGGCAAACGGGATGCTTTCCTTGTAACCGCGCTCGCCGACGTGGATCAGGGTCTTCATTTTGGGCATGGTGCGACCATGCGGCTCCAATTCACCCAACATGGCGACGTAGTCGTACTTCAGGAACTTGTCGTCGAAGATCAGCGTGTCGGCGTCGGAATGCTCCAGGATGTAGGCCAGTTCGCGCGCCGTCACCCAGGTGTTGACCGAAATCATCACGCCGCCGAGGCTGCATATGGCCAGGTCGGCGATAAGCCACTCCGGCTTGTTGCCCATCAGGATCGCGACACGGCTGCCGGTCCCGATGCCCATTGCCGAAAGGCCCCGGGCAAAGGCGCGCACTTCTTCACGCAGCGACCGGTAGGTGTAGCGTTTGCCGCCGCCGACCAGCGCTTCCAGATCGCCATAGCGCTCCGCCTGTTCGTTCAGAAGCGCCGGTACCGTCTTGCTGACCGGCTTCTGGTCCGCGGGCATGGCCATTACATCAGACTCCTTCAAGACCGTAAAAACGAAGCGCGTTGGCGCCCATGATCGCCGCAGCCTCCTGCGGCGTGAAGTGGTAACCCCAGCGTGCGGCATTGCTCGGCAGGTTGCGTACGAACTCGACCCAGGCCGGCAGGTGCGAGCGCTCGCCGGTGAAGCGGCGGCCTGAAGCATGATCCGAGGCAAAAAGGATTCGCTCCGCGCCGACGAGCGATCGCCATGTGGCAAGCCGCGCCACCAGGTTCCCCTCGTCCTCGGCGAAATGCTCGTTCCAGTTGGAGATATCGAGCACGCAGTTAGGTAGATCGGCGATCAGTTCGGCCGCGCGCTGCCACCAGACGGGATAGCCTGCGTGACAAAGCACGATCTTCAGGTCGGGCAGTTCCCGGGCGAGCCGCGCCACGTGGATCGGGTGGGCGGGGTTCGCCTCGGACGAATCCCTGCCTTCTATGTCCGTCCATATCCCGCTGCGCGTATGGATCTGCACGGGAACACCGAGGTCCGCGGCAAGTTTCATCATCGGCCGCACGGCATCGTCCTCGGCAGAGAAGCGGTCCGGCGTTATCTCGCCTATGCCCACTAGACCCTGTTCGACCATGCCGCGCCTGATCAACGCCAGATGACCTTCACGACGATAGTCGATCGCTACATGACAGTAGAGTCGGCCAGGATGCCGCTTCTGGACCATGCCGTAGAAATCGATCTGCGCCTCGACCGGCGTCGGCGGCTCCTCTCCGAACACTGGTCCGCCCACGTCGATCATCATCATGAGGCTTACATCTACGCCGGCGCGGTCCATGTTGGCGACGTAGTCGTCGCCATCCGTGTCGACGTTGCCGCTCAGCAGCTTGGGCATGATCATGTCCGGACTGCGGTCCGCCGATTTCTGCGCCCAAAGCTCAGCCGACCGGCGGAAGAACGCCGCCGGAAGGAATCCTTCACCCCAGATGTGGGCATGCGAATCGACAATTGTCACGCCAGCCTGCCTCAGTGTTCAAGAATGCGCACTTTCCTGCAGGCCAACCATGCGGACAACCATGCAGCTCCGCATAGCAGGTATAGACATCGGATACTTCGCCGCGTCCGATCGATACCGTGGAAGCGGCGGAAGGGTCGCTCAGGGAATGTCGGCTCTGGGAACCCAGACGCCATCCTGAATCAGGTCCCGGACCAGCCGGGTGACCGTCTTTGCAAGCGCCCGGGTCACGTTGGTGGTAGGCCGTTGGGTAGATGTCGCCAGGACGAGTTGACGTGTCATGCGCGGTTCCACGAGAGCGCTGGCGATCAGTTCCCCGGCGCGCACCTTCTCGGCGACGCTGGCGAAAGGAAGGATGGTGTAGCCAAAGCCTTTCTCCACCAACTCCAGGCATGCGTTGAGATTATCGATCTCGAAAACGACGTTCGGCTGCACGCCTATCGATCCGAGCAAGCGTTCGATCAGCACCCGCAGACCATGCGGATGCGAAGGGAGTATCATCGGCACGCCTGCAATCGCGCTCGCCGGCAAAGGGGACCGGCAAAGATGGGCGGGTGTGTTTTTCGGGCCGATGAGGAGGAGTTCTTCCTCGAGCAGCGGCTCGGTGGTCAGCGTTGAAGTCTTGGGCGCATTATAGAGCACGGCCACGTCGATACGCCCGGTCGACAACCATTCGAGTACGTGACCGCTGTAGCCGACATCCACCTTGAGCTTGACCTTGGGGTAGACTTCCCGGAAGCGTTGTACGAGCGGCACGGTCAGTACCGCGCTTGCGGTCGGAGGCATGCCGATCACCATCTTGCCGCTGGGGTCCGCGCGCATGGCATCGATCTCCATGCCGACGGCACGCTCAGTGTCGACGATGGTGCGCGCATGGCCAACCAGTATCTGGCCGGCCTCCGTAACCGCGATGCCGCGGCCATTGCGATAGAGCAGTTCAATTCCCAGTTCATCCTCGAGGCTGCGGATCTGCCGTGACAGCACCGGCTGTGCAACCGAAAGGGAGATGGCGGCTTTGGAAAAGCTTCCAAGCTCCGTCACCGACAGGAAATATTTGAGCTGCTTGATCTCCATCGACTGCCTTTCGCAGCTTTACCCGTACTTCATCCACACTACCGGCGAGCCTAGCACGCGTACGCCAAATCGAACATATCAGATAGCACGACCGGTGGGCTGCCCGGTGACGGCGAGGAGCCTTATCATCATACCCGAAATGAGAGGTGGAAAATCGTGAGCGACATCAGCCAACCGATCGCGTTTACCGACGTCGCGGCCGGAGACGACGAGATCCGCAACGCCGTCAGGGCATTGTGCGCGCATTATCCCGACCAGTATTGGCGCGAGGTCGACCGCGAACGCCGCTACCCGTCCGAATTCGTCCAGGCGATGACGGAAGCCGGCTATCTCGGCGCGCTGATACCCGAGCAATATGGCGGTTCCGGCCTGAGCCTCAGCGACTGCGCGGCGATCCTCGAGACCGTTCATGCCAGCGGCGGCAACGGCAGCGCCTGCCATGCACAGATGTACGTCATGGGCATCATCCTACGCCACGGCAACGAGGAACAGAAACAGCGTTGGTTGCCCAAGATCGCCACCGGGGAACTGCGGCTTCAGGCCTTCGGCGTCACCGAGCCGACCGCCGGCACCGACACGACGTCCATCAAGACGACCGCTGTTCTGAAGGGCAACAAATATATCGTCAACGGACAGAAGATCTGGACCTCGCGCGCCGAACATTCTGACCTCATGGTCCTGCTCGCCCGCACCACGCCACAGCAACAAGTGGCCAAGCGCTCCGACGGATTGTCTATCCTGGTCGTCAATATGCGCAAGGCGCTGGGTAACGGGCTGACGATCAGGCCGATCCGCACGATGATGAACCACGCCACCACCGAGGTCTTTTTCGACAACATGGAGGTTCCGGCAGAGAACCTGATCGGCGAAGAGGGGCAGGGCTTCCGCTATGTGCTCGACGGCATGAATGCCGAGCGCCTGCTGATCGCGGCCGAATGCATCGGCGATGCCGCCTGGTTCATTCGGAAGGCATCCAGCTACTCCGGCGAACGGATCGTGTTCAATCGCCCGATCGGGCAGAACCAGGGCGTCCAGTTCCCGATCGCGCGCGCTTACGCCGATACGTCGGCCGCGCGGCTCATGGTCTATACCGGCACGTCGCTCTATGATCGGCGCGAACCGTGCGGCAAGGAAGCCAACATGGCCAAGCTGCTGGCCTCCGAAGCCGCCTGGTGCGCCGCGGAAGCCTGCCTGCAGACCTATGGCGGCTTCGGTTTCGCCGAAGAATACGATGTAGAGCGCAAGTTCCGGGAGACGCGGCTCTATCAGGTGGCGCCGATCTCAACCAATCTGATCCTGGCCTATCTGGGCGAGCACGTACTCGGCATGCCGCGATCTTATTGATCTTTCCGCCGGGCGATCGGCTCGCGCCTGTTCCTGGCGCAGCGAGTTATCAGGTGAGGACATGCAGTCAGTCCTCGCACCGAACGGCTGTCCTCAGTTCTGCCTCGCCAGCAGACCGCGGCCGATCACCTGTGCCTGGATTTCGGCCGCGCCCTCGAAAATGTTCAAAATCCGGGCATCGCACAGGATGCGGCTGATTTCGGTCTCAAGCGCATAGCCATTGCCGCCGTGGATCTGCAGGCTGGTATCGGCGTTGGACCAGGCCACGCGCGCCGCCAGCAGCTTGGCCATGCCTGCTTCGATGTCGCAGCGCCGCCCCTTGTCCTTCTCGCGCGCCGCAGCGTAGGTCAGTTCTCGTGCCATGACGATCTCGGCCAGCATCATGGCGAGCTTGTCGGAGACGCGCGGGAACTCCACGATCGAACGACCGAACTGGCGTCGTTCGGTTGCATAGCGCAAGCCGACCTCAAAGGCGCTGCGAGCGACGCCGACGGCCCGCGCGGCAGTCTGGATGCGGGCACCCTCGAAAGTGCGCATGAGCTGCTTGAAGCCCTGTCCTTCCCTGCCTCCCAGCAGGCCTTCGGACGCGACTTCGAAATCTTCGAACGCGATCTCGTATTCGCGCATGCCTCGATAACCGAGCACGTCGATGGCGCTGCCGCGCATCCCTGACGAAGGGAAGGGGTCTTCCTCGGTCCCCCGCTGCTTGGGAGCTAGGAACATGCTCAGCCCTCCATAACCGCTGCCAGGCTTGCCGGTGCGGGCAAGCACGGTCATGAGGTCGCTGCGCGCTGCGTGGGTGATCCATGTCTTGCTGCCGTTTATCCGCCATGTGCCGTCGGTCGTGCGTTCGGCCCGCGTCGCCAGGCTGCCAAGATCGGAACCCGTGTCGGGCTCGGTGAAGACCGCTGTCGGCAGGACCTCACCAGACGCGATACGCGGCAGCCAATAGGCCTTCTGCTCCGGCGTACCGCCTATGGCGATCAACTCACCGGCGATCTCGGAGCGTGTACCGAGCGAGCCGGCGGCGATCCAGCCGCGGCTCAGCTCCTCGGTCACTATGCACATGGCCAGCTTACCGAGGCCGAGGCCACCATATTCCTCGCCGATGCACACGCCGAAGACACCGAGCGCGGAAAGTTCGTCGACGATCTCCATCGGGATCAGGCTGTCGGCCAGGTGCCAGCGGTGCGCGTGGGGCGCGATGCTGGCTTCGGCAAAACGCCTGAACTGATCGCGAACGAGATCGAGCGTTTCGTCTCCCAGCGTTTCTTCAATGGTCCCGCCATCCAGAATATGGCGGACAAGCGCTTCGCGCACCGTCGCCGCGTCGTCAGTGTCCGTAAATTTCCAGGCCGCATCGAGCAACGCTTCGGCCGAGTGGGTAAGGCCGAAATCCGTGGGCCGCGCGAACTCGTTCTGGCTCATCGGAATGCCCCCGGCCAACTGACCGAGGTATTCCGCGAAACCTGCCTTCAGGACCAGTTGCTCGCCCGGACCGAAGCGTCCGACGGCCTCCATGCGGCGCGCCCATTCAAGGGTTGCCGCAAGCGCCTGCGTCGTTGTCGCCACCCATGCCAGGCCGTGCACCTGACGCTGGTGACGGTCGCCCAGAGCCGCATCGACCCGCCCCTCGACCAATACGAGCGCTGCCGTGGCGTGGGTGACGGCAGCCAGATATTGCCGGGCGGCGTCCACGGCCGCCTCGGCTTTGGCAAGAAGATGCGCGGCGCCCTGTGTTTTCGCCGGTGCGACATTCATTGGACCGTCCCCCGCACGGGGCTGTCGGCACCGGCAACCGTGCCTTCATCATGCAGCTTGCCGATCGCACCATCCGAGAGACCAAGGACGGAGGCCAGGATTTGGTCGGTGTGCTCGCCAAGCGCCGGAGCACGCACCGCCGCACCCCGCGTGGAACCTACCAGCGTCGCTGCGGCTCCGGGCGTGAGATAGGTCCGTCCGCTTGGATGCCGGACCTCGGCAAAAAGCGGATTGGCGGCCGCGACGAGCTGCGGGTCGCCGATCGCCTCGTGCAGGGTGTTGTAATCGCCCCAGCATACGCCGGTACCCTCGAAGGAGCCGACAAGATCAGCCCTGTCGCGCCGCCCGATCGCATCGGCCACGATCCTGTTGAGGTGTTCCCGGTGCTCGAAGCGCACGCCTTCATCGGCCGAGAAATCAACACCCAGTTCCTGCTCAAGCTTTGCGATCGCCTCGCCAATCCCGAGCGTCGAAAGAAGATCTTTCCATTGCCGCGCGGTTAGCGCCACAATTATGATACGGCGTCCATCAGCAGTGCGGAAATCGCGCCCGAAGGCGCCGAAGAGGTCGTTACCGACGCGCTCCCGATCCCGGCCGCTCTCCGTCACTTCAGCGATCTGGCCGAGATGACCGAGGGTGGCCATGGCAACGTCTCCGAGTGGTACGCGTACTTCCTCGCCTTCGCCGGTGCGGCTGCGCCGGCGTTCCGCGGCTACCAGCGCGAAGGCCGCATAGAGGCCGGTTGCAAGATCCCAGGCGGGCAATACGTGGTTCACCGGCGCGTCTCCAAGGTCCGATGGGCCGGTAATGAGCGGCAGCCCGAGCGCGCTGTTGACGGTATAGTCGAGTGCGTTACGGCCATCGGACCAGCCCATGACGCGTACCGAGATGATATCCTTGCGGCGTGCAGCCAGTTGCGCGTGTGCGAACATGCCCTTGACCGGATAGTTGGTCACGAACAATCCGGCGTCGCGTCCGGGCGCGGTGGCGATCGCCAGTGCAAGTTCGCGCCCGGCAGGCGAAGCGAGGTTGAGAGCGATCGACTTCTTGCCCTTGTTCAACCCTTCCCAGTAGAGACTGGCGCCGTTCGAGGCCTTCGGCCAGCGCGTGAAGTCGGGGCCGCCGCCAATCGGATCGATGCGGATGATTTCGGCGCCCATCTGGCCGAGATGCAGGGCGCAGCTCGGGGCGGCGATGAAGGAGGCCGCCTCGACCACCCTGAGTCCCTCAAGCAGCCGATACATGCGCGTCCTCCTTCTGCCTCTTCGTCATCAGGCAGGTATCCTTCATCGTCATGGCGCCCGGGCAGGCGACGAGCCCCGACACCGCGTCGCCACGTGTCCTACCCGGGCCTTTTCGGGTCGAGAGGTTCAACTGCTCACGAATGCATCCACGGACAGGCGATTGGTAGCGCCCCCCTGCGCGCCCGGTCGAGACGAACTTCATCCGCGCGGCGGCATATCTGTTATCCGATCCTGCCAATTCGTCCTGCGATCGCCCGAATTATCCATATTTTTCCGTATGTTAACCGGAGATTGGTCTAGCGCAAGGCAAAAAGCCCTCTGTTGCGGTCGAGCCGGATCGGTCGTCACTGTCCCCGCGCAAGTTCGAAGTGGAGGCAGGAAATGAAGGCTATGGTGGTGGAGACGCCGGGCGGCGTCGATGTGCTCAATATGCAGACGCTGCCAGACCCGGTGGCTGGTCCCAGGGACGTGGTCATAAGGATCGATAGCTGCGGTGTCTGCTTTCACGATGTCGTCACGCGCAACGGCACATTGAAACGCGGCGTCAAGATGCCGCTTATACTCGGTCATGAGATCGCGGGGACGGTTGTCGAGGTCGGCCGCGACGTGAAGAAATTCAAGTCCGGCGATCGGGTTGCCACCACTCAGCGATATCACATCTGCGGAGCGTGCGCGCACTGCCGTACCGGTCACGAGCCGTTGTGCGAGGAACTGCTCTTCCTCGGCGATTGGGGGCTTGTGGGCGGCTATGCCGAATATGTCGCCGTGGAGGATGACAACGTCGCGCATGTGCCCGAAAACGTCTCTCTCGAGGAGGCATCCATCGTCTCGTGCACGGTCGGCACCATCTTCAACGCGATGCGCGACGTCGGCAACATCAAGGCGGGCGAGACGGTGCTCGTTACCGGCTCCGGCGGCGGGCTCGGGATGCATGCCATCCAGATGGCGCGGCTCCAGGGTGCGCGCGTCATAGCCCAGACGACATCGCCGGGAAAGGCGGATATCCTGCGCGAACTCGGCGCCCACGAGGTGGTCGTACATCAACGCGGCGAGGACTTCTCCGATCAGGTGAAGAAGCTGACGAACGGACGCGGCGTCGATGTGGCGGTCGACAACGTCGGCAACCTCCTGTTCACTCCGATCCGCAAGTCCCTCGCCATCAGCGGGCGCTGGCTCTTGATCGGACAACTGACCGGTGACTTCGTCCCGTTCAATCCGGCGCAGATATTCTTCAAGAACATCCAGATGCTGTCGGCGACTTCGACGACCCGCAACCAGCTCGAGCAATGCCTGGAACTCGTCTCGCGCGGCCAGATCCGGCCCATGGTCTCGCAACGCATGCCGTTGTCGGAAGCGCGGCGCGCGCATGAACTGGTCGAAGCCGGCGCAGTAGCCGGGCGCATCGTCCTGAAACCGGCAGCATAGAACCATGAAGATCGACGCGGTTATAGCAGGGATCGGCGCCTCCGAATTCGGACGCGGCCTTCCGGACAGCCAGCTCAAACTCGCCGCAAAGGCATTTAAGGCGGCGCTTGAGGATGCCGGCCTGGAGCGAAAGGAGGTGGACGGATTGTCGATCCACATGGGCGCTCCTATCGGCCTTGATTACGATCGCGTGGCGGAGGGGCTCGGCCTCGACATCCGTTATGTCAACCAGTGCTGGCTGCATGGCCGCTTCGTGACCAACGCCTTGCAGCACGCCGCACTGGCCGTATCCGCCGGCATGGCCAATGTCGTCGCATGCGTCACCTCGATCAACATGACGCGCGAACGCGCCGTTCTGGGTGGGCCCGGCGATATCGAGGGCAACCGCGAGGAGGGTGGAACGCATGGCGAAAACCCGCCCTTCGGACTGACGGCGCCGGCGGGCGGGGCGGCGCTGTCGATGCAGCGCTACATGGCGCTCTATGGCGCCACCAGCGAGAAGCTCGCGGCGGTGCCGATTTCGATCCGCAATCATGCGCTCCTCAATCCCGACGCCATCATGAAGGAAGAACTGACGCTGGAAAGGCACCAGACCTCGCGCATGGTGGTCGATCCGCTGCGGCTCTACGATTGCTGCATGATCAGCGACGGCGCCGTCGTCACGCTGGTAACCACGGCGGAACGGGCCCGCGACATGCGGCAGAAACCGGTTCGCATCGCCGGCATGCAAGGTATCCGCTCCGGCCGCGACGAATTCATCTTCGCGCCGCCCGGCCTCGGCATCGGCCCACAAAAAACGACCGATATCCGCTCTCGACCCATCGATCTCGAGGTCTATGCGGCATCCGGCGTGGAGCGCTCCGACGTCAAGGCGGTCTACACCTACGATGCCTTCTCTCCGCTCGTGCTGTTCGTGCTCGAACGCTATGGTTTCTGTGGTCCGGGTGAGGCGATCGACTTCGTCCAGGAAGGCAGGATCGGTCCCGGCGGCGAACTTCCCGTCAATACTAATGGCGGCTTGCTTTCGGAAGCTCACATAGCCGGCACGAGCCACATACGCGAGATGGTCCGCCAGCTTCGCGGGACCGCGGGGCCACGCCAGATAGCAGGCGCCGACGTGCTCCAATGGGCCACCGTCTGGGGCGATTCCATCATCATGACCGCGACCTGAAAGGGAAGATGCGATGAACGCCTATCTGACCCCGGACGGCAAGCCGCGTCCGACCATCGGCCCCGATACGCGCCCGTTGTGGGACGGCTTCCGCCACCATCGCCTGCTGCTTCCGTTCTGCGCGGAATGCGGCAAGGCGCATCTCCCCGCCGGGCCCGTGTGTCCGCATTGCTTCTCGGATGACATCGTCTGGCGTGAAGCGAGCGGCAAGGGCACGGTCTCCACCTTTGTCATCGTGCACAAGGCCTGGTTCCCGGCCTTCGCCAAGGACATTCCCTATAACGTGGTCCAGGTGGAACTTGACGAAGGCCCACGTCTCACGGCCCGGATGATCGACCTCGACGGAAGGCCGATCGCCATCGGGCAGAAGGTCGAGATCGGCTTCGAGGACATCGACGATACCTTGACCATGCCTTGCTTCCGACTTGCGTGAACGGGCGAGGTGGCTCGCATCAGCCGAGCGGCGCGCATGTCGGCCGACAGGATGTGCTGCTCCCGACACCTCGGGAGTGGACTTTAGTACAGATCACCGGGGACCGGCCGTCGAGCGCCTGCAAGACCGACCATTCGCCCTCGGAACGGCACGTATCATAGCAGCTATGCCTGGCGCCGGAATTGACGTGGAGCCGCTCCAACGGGCTATTGGGCGAAGGCAACGGACAGATAGAGATCGGTGCCCGGCGCGGTCAGAAACTCCCTCAGATGACGAGTCAGCCGCGCGGTAAGGGAGGAACAATGCCGAGACACGCGACGCCCCACTGTTGCCTTGGGACGCACATGCGGACTCCAACACAAATGTGCGGGCACCGTACCGGACGGGTACGCTCATGACGGATTCCATGATCCTGCTAGAGAACTTCCTGCAGGCGCTCGCAGCCGGCCTCCTCGTCGGCTGTCTCTACGGCCTCATGTGCGCCGGCCTCGGGCTCATCTTCGGCATCATGCGTGTCATCAACTTCGCCCAGGGCGATTTGATGATGCTCGGCATGTATGCCGCATGGTACCTGTTCGTCGGCTTCGGAGTCCTTGCCTTCATGGGCCCCTATGCCGGCCCGATCGCGGCGGCGATCCTCGCCGGCCCGCTGCTCTTCGTCGTCGGCTACTATCTCCACCAGTTCCTGATATCGCGGATCAGTGGGGTACGTGTCGCGGGTGCGGATGGCGAAGGACACTACGCTCAGCTTATCCTGACGCTCGGTGTCGCGCTCATCCTCCAGAACGGCGGCCTGATCGTGTTCGGCTCGGAGCCCGTTTCCATACGCACGCCGCTGTCGTCCAGTGCATGGGAGATAGGCCCGTTCGTCGGTGACTACGTCTCGATTTTCCTAAACAAGGCGCGCGTCGTGGGGGCGATCGTGGCGATAGGTGTTGCCGTCTCGCTCTACCTCTTCGTAAACCGCACCCGGCTTGGCAAGGCGCTTCGCGCCTCGGCGGACAACGTCGAGGCCGCGATCTACATGGGCATCAATGTCGATCGTGCGCATCGCATCGCCTTCGGCATCGGCACCGGCATCACCGCGATCGCGGGCGGGCTGGTCGCCATGTACTATCCCTTCCAGCCTTATGTCGGTCTCGAATTCGTGATCGTCATGTATGCGGGCGTCGTGCTCGGGGGACTGGGCTCGATCACGGGTGCCTTCTGGGGCGGTATGACCATCGGCCTCGTGCAGCAATTGTCTACCCTGCTGATCCCCGTGCAATTGCAGAACACAGCGATCTTCGTCGTCTTCCTGCTTGTCGTGTTCCTTCGGCCGCAAGGCTTCTTCGGCCGCAGCGTGGAGCGGGTGTGATGGGCAACGCGGCTTCGCTTCGCCAGACCGGTATCGTTGCGGCGTTGTCGGCCGCTTATCTGCTACTCGTATTGCTGGTGCCGAACCAATACTACCAGCTGGTGCTGACGCTGGTCTGCGTCTGGGCGGTGATGGGCATCTCGTGGACGATCCTTTCGGGCTATTCCGGCCTTATCTCCTTCGGCCACGGAGCTTTCTTCGGGCTCGGCGCCTACACCGTGGTCCTCGGGCTGGTGAAATTCGGCATCACTCCCTGGCTCGGCCTGCCGCTCGCCGGCGTGGTCGGAGCGGTCGCAGGCATCCTCGTCGGCATTCCGACCTTCCGCCTGCGCGGCCACTATTTCGGCCTCGCCATGCTCGCATACCCGCTGGCGCTTCTCTACGTGTTCGAATGGCTCGGCTACCAGGAAGTGGCCCTTCCGATGAAACGCGAAGCTCCGGCCTTCTACATGCAGTTCGCCGACACGCGAGTGTATTCGGTGATCGGCCTCGCCCTACTTGTCGCGGCGATCGTCGTGGCCAAGCTCATCGAGAATTCCCGTTTTGGCATGTCGCTGCTCGCCATAAAGCAGAACGAACTCGCGGCCGAGGCCGCCGGCATCGAGACACGCAAGTGGAAGCTCAGAGCGATGGCCATCTCCGGTGCCATCGCAGGCATCATCGGCGGCTTCTACGCGGTCATCCTGATCGTCGTCACGCCGGCCACCGTGTTCGGCATCCTCACCTCGGCGCAGGCGCTGATCGTCTCGCTCTTCGGCGGTATCGGCACGGTCTGGGGGCCGGTGATCGGAGCGGCGATCCTCATCCCGCTCGCCGAGATGCTCCACGCCGAACTCGGCAATATACTGCCCGGTATCCAGGGCGTGGTGTTCGGCGTCGCCATCGTCCTCGTCGTGCTCTTCGCGCCCGAAGGCCTTTTCTGGAAGATACGCGACATGCGTCAGGGGAGGGGTGTGGCCGACGTGACCGCGGTGCCCCCTGCGCTCGCTACCGACGCGGGACCGCTGCCGGAGCGGCCCGACGCGCTCTCCGGCCCAGTCCTGCTCGAAGTTCGCAATATCTCGAAGTCGTTTGGCGGTCTCAAGGCCGTGCAGGACGTGTCCTTCGCCGTGCCTAGAGGCGCCGTCATCGGCATTATCGGGCCGAACGGCGCCGGCAAGACCACACTGTTCAACCTGCTGAACGGTTTTCAGAAGCCCGATAGCGGGGAGGTGATCTTCGAGGGCAGGAATCTGGTGGGCCTGATGCCGAGCGCGGTGTGCAAGCGCGGGATCGGCCGAACCTTCCAGGTGGCGCGGCCGTTCAACCGCCTCAGCATCCTGCAAAATGTCGTCGTCGGTGCGTATGTCGGCGCTCCCGACGACGCGACTGCGCTGCGGCATGCCCGCGAGGCAATCGCCATCGTCGGATTGGAAGCTGACGCCGACAGGCTGGCCGGTGGCTTGCCCGGCAAACAGCAACGGCTGATGGAACTGGCCCGCGCGCTGGCCGGCAAGCCGAAGATGCTCTTCCTTGACGAAATTCTGGCTGGACTTGGAACCAGCGAGATCAACGAGCTTATTCCGGTCATCCGCAAGATATCGGAGTTCGGCGTCACGATCATCATCATCGAGCACACCATGCAGGCGATGTTGCGGCTTGCCGACCATTTCATCGTGCTCGACCACGGAGCTTTGCTGACGCAGGGCAAGCCGCAGGACGTCATGCGCGAGCCGGCGGTAATCGAGGCATATCTGGGCAAGAGGTGGCGCGACCGTGCTTGAGATCCAGGATCTGCGGGCCGGCTACGGCGGCGTTATCGCGCTCGACGGTCTTTCACTGCGGGTCGAAGAAGGCGAATTCGTATCGATCGTCGGTCCCAACGGCGCCGGCAAGACCACGCTGTTCAAGGTAATCTCCGGGACAGTGCCGATCCGCTCGGGCCATATCCTGTTCGAGGGCAAGGACCTGCTGGCGGTGCCGCCGCACCGGCGGCCGCATCTCGGCATCGCCCACGTGCCGGAAGGCCGGCAGGTTTTCCCGAACCTCACCGTCGAGGAGAACCTCGAGATGGGCGCCTACACCGACGCCGGCCAGCGCGACTGGAAGGATAATCTTGCCTATATCCTCGGGCTGTTTCCGGTTCTGGGCGAGCGGCGCCTTCAGCAGGCCGGCACCCTGTCCGGCGGCCAGCAGCAGATGGTGGCCATCGCCCGCGGCCTCGCCTCGTCTCCCAAGCTCCTGATGCTCGACGAACCTTCGATGGGACTCGCCCCGGCCGTCGCGGACGCGATTTTCGAGGCCATCGTCGAGGTGCGCAAGCAGCGCAACCTGACCGTCCTGCTTGTCGAGCAACGAGCCGTCGAGGCGCTGGAATCGTGCGATCGCGGCTACGTCATCGAGACCGGCCGGGTCGTTCTGGAAGGCCGCCAGGCCGAGCTCCTGTCGGAAGACCGGGTCCGCCAAGCCTATCTCGGAATTTGATCGCGGAACGAAGCAACCCATGACCAATGGAGGAACAAGATGATAAACCGCAGACGCATGCTTACCACCACGCTAGGGGCGACCACGGCGCTCGCCATGGGCTTCTCCTTCACCGCAAGGGCGGCCGATCCCGTGCAGATCGCGTTGATCGCGCCGCTTTCCGGCGCCTGGGCACGCCAGGGTGAGTTGATGAAGATCGGCGCGGAACTCGCCGTCAAGGACATCAATGCCGCCGGCGGGATCAAGAGCCTCGGCGGAGCGCCGATCGAACTGGTCATCATCGATGCCGGTGACAGCACCGAGAAGGCCAAGAACGCCGCCCAGCGCATGGTGTCGGAATATCCCAAGCTGGTCGGCGCCACCGGTGCCTGGCTCTCCTCCTTCACCCTGTCGATATCGGAAGTCACCGAGCGGGCCGGGCTCCCGATGCTGACCGTGTCCTACGCCGACCAGATCACGTCGCGCGGGTTCAAATACATCTTCCAGACGTCGCCGACGGCATCCCGCATGGTCAGCGACGCGATGCCGTCGCTGATGGAACTGGCGACCAAGGCGACGGGCGCCCAGCCCAAATCGGCCGGCATGATCTTCGACAATACCGCTTCGGTCGTCCCTTTCGCGGCTGCCATGCGCGACAAGATGCTGCCTTCGCTCGGTATCCAGATCAAGTTCGACGAAACCTTCACGCCACCGCTGGCGGACGCTACCTCGATGGTCCAGAAGGCACGTTCGACGCGTCCGGACTTCATGCTGATGGCCGCCTCCAACGTGCCGGACGCCAAGCTGCTTCTCGAGAAGTTCAACGAGTTCGGCCTCAACGGCAGGCTTCCGGTGGTGTCGAACGGAGCGGCGATGGGTGCGCCGGCGCTGCTCAAGAACGTGGGCGCGGACTTGCTCGAGAACCTGTTCACCATCGTTGCCAACTGGGGCAAGAAGGGCCAGGAAGACCTCGTCGCGCGCTTCAAGCAGGAGACTGGTGAACCCTGGATGACGCAGGATTCGATCAGCACCTATGGCGACCTGCAACTCTTCGCCTACGCACTCGAGAAGGCCGGCAAGGCCGACAAGGAAGCAGTCGCCGAGGTGATCCGCAATGTGGACCTGACCGACGGTCCCGCCTCGTACTACAGCGGTACGCGACTGAAGTTCGATGAGAATGGCCGCAACGAAGGCGCCAAGCTGGTGGTCGTGCAATGGCAGGGTGGCGAACCGAAGGCGGTGTTTCCGCATGAATCGGCAGTGGCCGATGCGGTCTGGCACAAGCAGTAGCCTGTAAAAAAGGGACGCCGCGCCGGATTCGCCGGCGCGGCGTCCTTATGCGCAGAATTTCGACCGTGGCGCCAGGATGCCGCTGTCGAACCCGGTCACCCGAAGTTGGAGGATGACGGCCGTAATGCCCTATTTGACCGAGCCCACACCAAGCTATGGCGAGGTTACAACCGTATCAGAAGGGATTCGCCGGATCGTCGCCAACAATCCCAGCCTGATGACCTACCATGGAACCAATACCTATCTGATAGACACGCCGACGGGTCTCGTTGTGCTCGATCCGGGTCCGAACGACCCCGCCCATCTGAAGGCGATCCTGGATGCTCTCGATCACCCACCGGCCCTGATACTCCTCACGCACAGCCATCACGATCACAGCGGACTCGTGCCGGCGCTAAGACAAGCGACGGGGGCTCCGCTGTGGACGTTTCGCGCGCCCGCCGATCAGGCTATCGTCCCGGATCGGCGCCTGGACGACGGCGAGTCCGTAGCGGGACTCACCGCAATCCACACGCCGGGGCATGCGAGCGACCATATTTGTCTGGCCCACCCCAGCGGTATCCTGTTCAGCGGCGATCATGTGATGTCATGGTCGAGCAGCATCGTCTCTCCGCCAGATGGCGATATGGCCATATATTGCGAGAGCCTGCGTAAGCTCCTGGCGAGGCGCGACACCGCCTTTTTGCCCGGGCACGGGCCGATCCTGCGCGATCCGCGAGGCTTCGTCGCCGACCTCCTCCGTTACCGGGTGGAGCGAGAGCAGGCGATACTGGATTTGCTGCGTGAGCAGCCGATGCCGCCGGTGGAGATCGCCAAGGTGCTCTACGCGAACAGGAATGTGCGTCTTCAACCGGCAGCTCAGCGAAATGTCATCGCGCACCTCATGAAACTGGAGCGGGAAGGACTGGCTACACAGGTGAGCGATCACTGGCGTGCCGTCGTTCGATGCGAGGCGCAGTGAACGATTGCCCGGTGAGCGCAAACCGGATGCAGGTGCCGGGAAACTGTGAATGGCATATGTTCTGCGACATTCCGAGCGGATATCCTCATCCATGCATGCCGTTTTCTTGAACGATCCAGAGGTGCATGCATGCAAAGCGAAATTAAGTCTCCCGATGATACCACTATGCCGATGAATGCCGTCCAGCACCTCCCGTTGGACGGGCTGAACGTCGTCGCGATCGAACAGGCGGTCGCCGCCCCTTACTGTACGGCACGCCTCGCCGACGCGGGCGCCCACGTGATCAAGATCGAACGGCAGGAAGGTGATTTCGCACGCAGCTATGACGATGTCGCCGCCGGCCAGTCGAGCTATTTTGTCTGGCTCAACCGCGGCAAGGACTCGCACGTTCTCGATATCGCATCCACGGATGGCCGGAAGCGCCTGAAGGAGCTTCTGGCGAACGCGGATGTGCTGGTCCAGAACCTGAAGCCGGGCGCCCTCGATCGTCTCGGCTTCGGTCGGGAATTCCTTCGTCGTGCATATCCGAGGCTGATCGTCTGTTCGATCAGCGGTTACGGAGAGACCGGACCCCTAGTCAGCCGCAAGGCGTACGATCTTCTGGTCCAGGCGGAATCGGGGCTTTGCTCGATTACCGGCGGTCCCTCCGAGCCGGCACGGGTCGGAATTTCGGTGGTCGACATCGCCACGGGGGCTACGGCCTACGCCGCTATCCTCGAGGCGCTTATCGGCCGCGGCATTACGGGGCAGGGCGCGGACATCCGGGTGTCCATGTTCGATGTCATGGCCGACTGGCTGACGGTGCCGCTGCTTCAGCATGAAGGCGGAAAGCCTCCGAAACGCATCGGCCTGTCGCACCCGTCCATTGCCCCCTATGGCGTGTTCACGGTCAGGGACGGCAAACAGGTTCTCATTGCAATCCAGAGCGACCGTGAATGGGTTCAGTTCTGCCGGGACTTCATGCGGGCGCCGGAACTCGGCTCCGACCCGCGTTTCGCGCGCAACGTCTCACGCGTGGAAAACCGCGGGGAGACCGACGCCATCGTCGCTGAGGCATTCTCGCGCGTGGACGAAGTTGAGGCCAGGGAGGCGCTTACCCGGGCCAACATCGCTTTCGCGTCGTTGAACGACATGAGTGTCCTTTCAGGACATCCGCATCTGCGCAGGATCACCGTGCAAACGGAAGCCGGGCCGGTCTCCTATCCGGCGCCGGCCGCGATCTTTGTCGGCGAACCGCGCTCCTATGGTGCTGTTCCCGCCCTTGGCGAAAAGCCCCGAACCCGCGATCTGAAGGCTCCTGCGGCATGACAGAGACAATCGATATCGAATATCTGCGCGGTTGGAGCGGACGCCGGGAGACGATAGCCGACCTGGTGAGCGAGGATCTTGCCCGGAAGTATCACGCGACCTTCGACCTGCCGGGAAACGCTCCCGCACATGGGGAGATCGTACCGAGGCTCATCCACTTCTGCCTCGGGCAGCCGGCGGTGCCGACGGCTGGTCTGGGAGATGACGGACATCCCAAGCGCGGCGGCTTCCTTCCGCCGGTACCGTTGCAGCGTCGCATGTGGGCAGGCGGAAGCCTGGTCTTCCATGGCGATCTGAGGGTCGGCGACACGGTGGAGCGCGTTTCGAGCATCGACGACGTGGTGCTGAAGGAGGGGCGCACCGGCACATTGTGCTTCGTAACCGTGTCCCATCGCATCGAGGTTGCCGGAACGCTTATGGTAGAGGAGCGGCAGGATCTCGTGTATCGCGGGATGGATGCGGCCGGTGCGGCTGCCAAGACCCTGCCGCCGGCCGATCCCGGTGAGCACCGTCAGGAGATGAAGGCGGAGACGCCGCTGCTTTTCCGTTACTCGGCGCTGACATTCAACGGACACAGGATCCACTATGACCGCAACTATGCGACCGGGGTCGAAGGCTATCCGGGACTGGTGGTCCATGGGCCCATGCAGGCGGCGATGCTCCTGAACTACGCCACGAAGCTTCGCGGCGAATCGCCGGCGCGTTTTGGTTTCCGCGGCCTTTCCCCCTTGTTCGAAGGGGAAACGTTTACGCTGAATGCCTCCAACCGTGGCGACCGTCTGAATTTGTGGACGGCCAAGCAGGATGGTCCGGTCTGCATGTCGGCCGAGGCCGCTTGGGCATGAACGCGACCTCTCGGGAGGCATCGACCGGATCATGGAAGCAGAGCGGGCAGGAGAATAACGCTGAAGACAATGGGAGGCGGGCTACAAGAGAGACAGGAGTTTTCGCAATCTCTTGAGCCATGGGATCAGTAACCCGACTTCCTCTGTCCGGGGATCGGCCGCCTGCATTTTCCTTGCTGCCCGACTGTGATCACGTGCACTCGCGATCAAAGCGCTGCGTAAGGTATCTCCTGGCTCCCCGAATGCGTCGGCGATCAACGTGACTGCGCCATCGAACGAATCGGCATCGAACTGCCGAGGGGGCGTGCCCCGTTTATGGACTATCGCCATGTATAGCTTCGGCCCACCGCGCGTGCCCTCCGTATATTCGGTCATCCCGAATACCCGAACGACCGTATCAGGCCCGAGATTGCACCTGTAGTACTCGCAGATGAGCTTGGCCGTCATATCGAATGAGGCCGCCTTGAACGGCGAAGCGCGCCGACAACGGTTCTCATCGGCCCCGTGATACGCCACGAGGTGGAGTCGTGGATGGCCTGAATCGTTGTGTCACGCGCGCAAACGTCGGATTGCAAATTGGCGATCTGCGCCCTTGCGGTAGTCAATTCAATTCGGATGGAATTCGACTCGGATTGAAGCGCTTGCAATCGTCCACGTGCTTCTTCGACTTCCTGGATTTTCACCGTGCGCAGGTACTCGGCGATCCACCTTTCTCCGATCGCTTGAAACCGGTAGCGAAAACGCTCGGCATCGCTTTCATCCAGGCGGGCCAGCTCGGTCGCAGCGGATGGGGCATTCTTTCCATAACAGAGAACGCCAAGCCCGTGGCAGTGAGGAAAATTGAAGGAGGGGTGTTTCTCGGCCAACTCGTTCCAATACCGCCAGACGCCGAAATCCGCGGCGCGCTCATTTGTGTCGTGGAATAGAACGATCGCGCGGTCGGATAGCTTTGGCTGCCATGTTTCAAAATCATGGCGCACGGCGTCGTAGGTGTGGAGGCCGTCAAGGTGCAGGAGATCGATGCTGCCGTCGCTGAAATGTGGCAGGGCGGTATCGAAGGTTGAGCGGATCAGCGTCGAGAAAGCGCCGAAACGCGCTTCGTGAAAGCGGCTAAATCTCTCGTAGACATCCTCGCCATAGTACCCGGCCATGCGGTCGCCTTGCCACGTATCGACAGCAAAGCAGCGTGTAGACAGCTTCGATTGCAATACTGCATTGCAGAATGCCGAGTAGGAGATGCCGGCGTGGGCGCCGAGTTCGACCAGGAGCTTCGGCCTGGCTTTTGCAACGATCCAGTTGGCAAACGGAATGTGTCCGTACCAGGCGCTCGGCTGGTCGGTGATCGGTGGCGGCCGCAAGACAGCCTCCAGATCATCATCTGGAAGTAAGCATTTTTGATTTGACAATCTTCGCGCTCCCCAGCCCATGATCGGGGAGTTCGAAAGCCATCACAGTGGAATAGCCGCTACGACCTTTAGGCGGAGGCCCTGGACATCCGTCGCAGCCTCCCCGACCAGAACGGGGAAACGCCATCCGGAGAGTACCGCCTGACCGGATGGCGCCAAATCGGGTTGTAACCCTCTACTGTGAAGGGGTTTCGACGCCCCTGGCTATCCCGCGAGAGGGAAAGCTTGCGGCAACGATATGCACAAAGCCGTGTGGTTCGCAATCGGAATGATTGAGGAGGGCCGCAGGTGCGACATGTGATCAGGGACGGGCCGGATCAATTGGCCGGAATACCATTCTGATGATCTGAGCGCGCCGAAAAGTGAATGGGAAATGGCGCGTCGCGTCAACGCGACAGGGATCGAACGCGCCAGGATTTTCGAAGACCTTTGCTTGCAGGCACGGGTCCCGTGGCTCTCAGCGCCGTCGCCCGCTTCTTTTCTCGACGCTCTCGGGCCGGGCGTCCTGCGAAAAGAGGTAGATGATGACCGCTATACCCAATGTAAGCGCATAGAAACCGAACAGCGCGGAATAGGCGACGACCGGCTTGCCGGGTACCGTCGCTGCCGTCGCGACCGCGCCTGTCAGGAACTGCATTACGCCAACGGTACCCATGGAGAAGAAATTCAGAAGCGCCATGCCGCGACCTGTCAGGTGGGGCGGCAGATAGGCCCGCGCATGCGCCATGATCAGGGCATAGCTGGCGCCGAAGAGCCCGATCAGGACCATGGAGACAGTAACGCGTGTAATGCCGCTTTCGGGGAACAATGCAAGGTAGGCGACGACGAGCACCGACCCCGTATTGCCGGCGACCGCCACCCATTTGCGCGTGCCGAAGATCGTGTCGAGCGGCCCGTAGACGAAGGATCCCGTTACGACCGCGATCGCCATGAAAAGCGTCACATGGCCGATAAGCAGCGAATCGGCGCCGTAGATGTCGGCGAGATAAGGCCCGGCCCAGAGGCCTAGAATGCCGACCGACGGCGCATAGTTCAGACCGACCAGGGGGATGATCGGCCACAGCTTCCTGATTCGAATCGCCTCGATGAAACCGGCGAAGCCGACATTTGCGCGCGGATTCTTCTCGATCTCCGGATCGCGCACAAAGGCGATCAGGGCGAAGCCTGTGACGAAGGAAACAGCGGCGAGCACGAGCATGACGTGCCGCCAGCCGAAGAAGTCCGCCGCGGTGGCGAGCGGCGAAGTTCCGGCCACGTTGCCGGCTGACCCGAAGGCGATCATCCATGATGTCATCACGGCCAGCCGCGCAGGCGGATAGGAATGAGCGAATATGAAGATGGATGCCATCAGGACGGGTGCGCAGCCGGCACCCAGGAGGGCCATCGCCACCACGATCATCCATGGAGCCGTGGCAAGACCGAAAACGAGCGCTCCGCCGCCGCCGCAGAGCGCCAGCATCACTGCTACCGTGATCTTCGGCCCGTATTTGTCGAGACTGACCCCGACCACGAACTGGAGAAGCGCGAACGCCGCGAACCAGGCGCCCGATGCTAGCGACAAATCCGCCTTGGTCGCGCCGAGCTCAAGTGTCAAGGCAGGCGTCAGCACCGCCAGGAAGGACCGGTAGAACTGCGACAGCACATAGGCGATGCCGAGAGCGGCTATTCCAGCCATGAAGGGGACCTCCGCGTCCGGCGGGACCGAAACTGCTTTTCAGAATACGGATTCTTGCTGTCGACCAGCGTCCGCTTACTATCAGGTTTCGGCGGGTACGCGACCCGGATTTTGGTCCTGTGGG
>JBDZVC010000583.1:0-2201 GCA_040255475.1 Phyllobacteriaceae bacterium
CGCGGTCGATCTGCACCTTCGCCTGCTTCAAAAGCTTCCATATCCCCGGATGCCCACTGATATCGGCAATCGCTTCATGGAAGGCCTCGTCGGCTTCATGAAAAGCGCCCGTATCACCAAGGCCGGCAAGCGCGTGCTGGCGGGCAATGATCGCATCGAGCCGCGCGACCTCCCTCTCTCCGGCAATCTCCGCCGCCGCCTCGACGGTGGCGCCTTCAAGCGCCTTTCGGATCATCACCGCCTCGGGGATCGCGTTGACGGGCACGCGCGACACGAAAGTGCCCGATTGCGGGAAAATGTCGACCAGCCCGGACTCGGCAAGGCGGATGATCGCCTCGCGAACCGGCGTGCGGCTGACGCCGAATTCTTCCGCGATCAGCTTTTCCTGCAACGGCGTACCTGGCGACAGTTCGAGCGAAAGGATTTCGCCCAGCAGATGCTCATGGATAGCGGAAGCGGTGGTGACGCGACGCACGGCCCTTGTCGCCTGCTGCCGCGCACGTCCGCCGCGCTTCTCCTCGATCTGCTTCAGCATACCCGATCCGTTCGAAGTGATTGACATAGTAGTATATCAGTTGCTACAGTTTGCCAAGATGGCTAGCGGAAATGACGTTCATCGGCTTCTGCGGCAACATGCGGGCGGGAGGAATGGACGCTTTATCCGGAGTGCCGACAGCCACCGGAAGGAAGGCGGATAGACTGCCACTAGACCGGGCAGACAAACGGTAGCGGACAAGTCCGCAGCCCACCATTTATGACGGAAAGGCGGAAACACCGCCGCAAATCAGGAGGAGATCATGCAAGTTACACGCAGGCATTTCATGGGCGGCGTTGCCGGCCTTGCCACTTACGGGGCCTTTGGCGGCCACGTTTTCGCGGAGGCACAGAAGCCGTCGAGCCCGCTGACAATCACCATCGTCGATGTCGCCGGCAATCTGGCGCTGACCCAGGGTGCCTTCGACGCCTACGCAGCGGCCAAGCCTGACTTCGTCTCGCGCTTCGCCTACACCAAGGCGCCCTCGCCCGAACTGCCGGCGAAGCTGCAGGCGCAGCAGGCGGCGAAGCGGGTCGATCTCGACCTCGTCCTGACCGGCACGGATGCGCTTTCCGCCGGCCTTGGGCTCGGTCTGTGGGTCGACCTCAAGCCGCATATGTCGGAACTGCCCAAGCTGGAAGACATCCTGCTACCGCAGGCCTTCAAGATGCAGGGCCTGGCCAAGGATCAGGGCGTTATCGTCACCTATTATCCGTCCGGGCCGCTCATCGAATACATGCCGGATGCGGTCAAGACCGTGCCGACCACCACACAGGAACTGCTCGACTGGACCAAGGAAAATCCGAACAAGTTCATCTATGCGCGCCCCGCGAATTCCGGTCCGGGCCGCACCTTCCTGATGGGCCTGCCCTATCTCCTCGGCGACAAGGATCCGATGGATCCCGAGAAGGGCTGGGAGAAGACCTGGGAATATCTGGCCGAACTCGGCAAGAACATTGAATACTACCCGACCGGCACCACGCCAACGATGAAGGAACTCGGCGAGGGCACGCGCTCCATGATCGCGTCCACGACCGGTTGGGACATCAATCCCCGCGCGCTCGGCATCGTGCCGAAGGAAGCCAAGGTCGGGACGTTGAAGGGTTTCCACTGGGTCACCGACGCGCACTATATGTGCATCCCCAAGGGCGTTTCCGACGAGAAGGTCGCCGTGCTTCTCGATGTCATGAACTTCGTGCTGCAGCCGAAGCAGCAGGCGATCGCCTATGACCAGGGCTATTTCTACCCCGGCCCGGCGGTAAAGGACGTGCCGATCTCGATGGCGCCGCAGGCAAGCCAGGACTGCATCAAGGAGTTCGGCCGCCCCGAATACGCCGACTGGATCGCCAACAACCCGCTCGAACTGCCACTTGAGCCGCAGCAAATGGTGAAAGCCTTCAACATCTGGGATCAGAAGATCGGCGCAGCCAAGGGTTAGGCTGGACTGCTGGAGCGGTTTAGCTCCACCGGCAGGCTTCGACGGGAAGCCTGCCGGACCGGAGACGATCGCGTAATCTACCTCTCTTCGAAGAAGATAGGGGAAACAACCAAGGTATCGGCGGAGAGCACGTTTGGCTGACAAGGGCAAATCATCGCAGAGTGGTCGCCTAGAACTCATCGACGTTCGCCGCACCTTCGGCAGCTACAACGCGCTCGACGGCATCAA
>JBDZVC010000584.1:0-2198 GCA_040255475.1 Phyllobacteriaceae bacterium
GCGAAAGCCGAGATCATGCCTCGCTTCCGCCGATTGGAGAAAAGCAGCATCAGGCGCAAGACGTCACGAGACGATCTCGTCACCGAAGGCGATGTTGCGGCCGAACGCATGATCACCAACGCGCTACGCCAGCGATACCCGGGCGCGCTGATCGTCGGAGAGGAATCCGTCAGCGCAAACCCTGCCCTGCTCGCCGGCCTGGCGGACGCCGATCTCGCCTTCATCGTCGATCCGATCGACGGCACGTTCAATTTCGCTTCGGGGCTGCCGCTCTTCTGTGTCATGCTTGCCGTGACCACGAAGGGCGAAACCGTTGCGGGCATCATCCACGATCCCGTCGGCGGCGACTGGCTGCTTGCCGCGCGCGGCGGCGGCAGCTTCGTGCGCGACGGCGGCGGCGATCTGACGCCGACCAGGGTGGCCGATCCCATCCCGGTTTCCGAGATGACCGGATCCGTGTCCTGGCAGTTTCTCGATGAACCCGACCGCAGCCGCGTGGCAGCCAATCAGACCCGCTGCCTGGCGCCCATGAATTATCGTTGCGTCGCGCACGAATATCGCCTGCTCGCCCAGGGCCATGCGGAATTCGGGTGCTACACGAAGCTGATGCCATGGGACCATCTGGCGGGGACGCTGATCCACGCCGAGGCCGGGGGCCATGTCGCCAAGCTCGACGGTACCCCCTACCGGGCCGGGGACGCTTCGGAGAGCCGTCTTCTGGCGGCGCCGGACTTCGACAGTTGGCTCGAACTTAGGCGACTGCTTTGGGGCCAATCTGAGACCTGATCCAGGGGAACTTCCGGCTCGGCTTTCCCCTTTCGACCCGCCGGAGCATACGTCGTAAATGTCAGGAGTGTTTCAGGCTCGATGGACAAATCCGGTCGGGCCGCGCACCTTGCGCGTGCCGAGAAACGGGAGCGCACGCATGACAGCTTCAGGTAAAATCCGGGCCGGTATGGGCGGCTGGACCTTCGAGCCATGGGACACATCCTTCTATCCCGACAAGCTGCCCAAGGCGAAGCAGTTGCACCATGCTTCGCGGCAGGTGCCGACCATCGAGGTCAACGGCACCTATTATTCGACCTTCAAGCCGGCCACCTTCGCCAAATGGGCCAAGGACACGCCGGAAGGCTTTGTTTTCTCCCTGAAAGCCATCCGCTTTTCCACCAACCGCCGGGTTCTGGCGGAGGCCGGTGAGTCAGTCGGACGTTTCCTCGGCTCGGGCGTATCCGAACTCGGCGACAAGCTCGGGCCGATCCTGTGGCAGTTCGCGCCGACCAAGAAATTCGAGCCGGACGATTTCGGGGCCTTCCTGAAGCTCCTCCCTGAAAAGCAGGACGGCGTGTCGCTCCGTCACGCGGTCGAGGTGCGAAACGACAGTTTCGTCGTGCCGGAATTCGTCGCGCTCCTGCGCAGGCATAACGTGACGGTAGTCTATGCCGACCACGAAAAATATCCGGCCATTGCCGACGCGACCGGCGACTTCGTCTACGCGCGCCTGCAGACCGGCTCCGACGACATCCCGACCTGCTATTCCGAAAAAGCGCTCGACGAGTGGGCGGCGCGGGCGAAGCTGTGGGCGGAGGGCAAGGCACCCGACGATCTGCCGCTTGCCGATCCCCCGACCCATGCGGCGGTCAAGCCGCGTGACGTGTTCGTGTATTTCATCACCTCCGGCAAAGTGCGCGCGCCGCATGGCGCGATGGCCTTCATGAAGCGCATCGGAGAAGAGCGTTAATACCGCCTGCGCAAAGGCAAATTCCCTATCGCAAGTGCCGTGAGATCGCGATTTTTCGTCAGCGCACCGGTGGTTGAGGCGCCGGATCGGGTTCCGGTCCGGGAAACGGCTCGGGGCGCGGCGGGATAGGGTTCGGTATCGGGCGCGGCTGGGTGCCGGCTCGCTTCGGCGGCTCGCGGTTCTCGTCCGGGTTGGGATTGGGCTCCTCGTCGGGCAGCAGGTCGGGATCGGGCTCCTTAACGTCCGGTTTCCAGTTCGGCGCCGGGGGCGGCGGCTTGATGGGCGGCTCGTGCGGGCGCGGATCGGGCATGGCCAACTCCTTTCGCCGCATAACGGAGCTTCGGCTGGCGGGTTCCGCCGCGGGGAACTTTTACGGAAAGAGTTGAACGCTGGTGCGGACGGCGGGGATCGAACCCGCACGGGCAAGGCCCGAGGGATTTTAAGTCCCTTGCGTCTACCA
>JBDZVC010000585.1:0-2191 GCA_040255475.1 Phyllobacteriaceae bacterium
AGAAGGGTTCGCCCATCCCGGTGGTCATCACCTATTACCAGGACAAGTCGTTCACGTTCACGATGAAGACGCCGCCGGTGGCCTACTTCCTCAAGAAGGCTGCGAAGCTGAAATCCGGTTCGAAGGAGCCAGGCAAGGTCAGCGCTGGCAAGATCGACCGTTCGAAAGTGCGCGAGATCGCCGAAGCGAAGATGAAGGACCTCAACGCCAATGACGTTGAGGCTGCGATGCGCATGGTCGAGGGCTCCGCCCGCTCCATGGGCCTGGAAGTGGTGGGCTGATCCGATGGCGCAGAAGATTGCAAAACGCATTGCCAAGACCCGTGAGGGCATCGACCACGACAAGAGCTATTCGCTCGACGAGGCTGTGAAGCTCCTCAAGGAGCGTGCGACCGCGAAGTTTGACGAGACGATCGAGATCGCGATGAATCTCGGGGTCGATCCGCGCCATGCCGACCAGATGGTCCGTGGCGTGGTCAATCTGCCGAACGGGACGGGCCGCAATGTCCGCGTCGCCGTCTTCGCCAAGGATGCGAAGGCGGAGGAGGCCAAGGCCGCCGGCGCCGACATCGTCGGCGCGGAGGACCTCGTGGCCAAGGTGCAGGGCGGCGAGATCGATTTCGACCGCTGCATCGCAACGCCAGACATGATGCCGCTGGTCGGCCGTCTGGGCAAGGTACTCGGTCCGCGCGGCATGATGCCGAACCCGAAGGTCGGCACGGTTACGGCCGACGTGGCTGCGGCCGTCAAGGCCTCCAAGGGCGGTGCGGTTGAGTTCCGCGTCGAGAAGGCCGGCATTGTGCATGGCGGCGTCGGCAAGGCTTCCTTTGATGCGGGCAAGATTGCCGAGAACGCGCGTGCCTTCGCCGATGCGGTCATCAAGGCGAAGCCCGCCGGCGCCAAGGGCAACTACGTCAAGAAGGTCTCCATGACCTCGACGATGGGCCCGGGCCTCAAGATCGACGTGGCAAGCCTGACGGCGGCGTCCTGATTTTTTCGCGGATCGGCTTCGACCGGCCCGCGACACCAGAATTCCGGCTCCTCCCAGGAGGGGTTGGATACCGGAAGCCGCAGGGCTTCCGGAAATCCTGTCCGAGATTGCGGGTGGCTCGCCTTAATTCCCACGGAGCCTGCATGAGACGGGTAAGAGCCGATTGAAGGACGCGCCGGTCTAGACCGGTTGTCCGGAAAGAGGTTCGAACCGTGTTTGCCTTTTGCCTCACCTGCTGTTCCGGTTCCGGAGCGGCATGGCGAAAGGGGGCAGGATCCTCGAACGCCGTTCGGGTCGATCCTTCTGGATAGCCCGCCCGGCAAAAGGCAACCGGCAGCCGTTCCGCAAGGGGTGGCGGCCAACTGGAGATAGGCAGTGGATAGAGCGGAAAAGCGCGAATTCGTCACGGGCCTGAACGACGTGTTCAAGAGCACGGGTTCAGTCGTCGTGGCCCACTATGCCGGTCTGACCGTTGCGCAAATGAACGACCTCAGGTCGAAAATGCGCGCTGCGGGCGGCACCGTCAAAGTCGCGAAGAACCGTCTCGCCATCATCGCTCTTCAGGGCACGGAATCCGAAAGCATGCAGGCGCTGTTCAAGGGACAGACGCTGATTGCCTATTCGGACGATCCGGTCACGGCACCGAAGATCGCCTCCGACTTCGCCAAGACGAACGACAATCTCGTCATTCTCGGCGGAGCCATGGGGTCGACCGCGCTCGACGCGGACGGGGTCAAGGCACTTGCGGCCTTGCCTTCGCTCGACGAGCTCAGGGCCAGGATCGTCGGCATGATCTCTACGCCGGCGACCCGGATCGCACAGATCGTCAACGCACCGGCGGGCCAGCTCGCCCGTGTGTTCGGCGCCTATGCCCGGAAGGACGAGGCGGCATGAGGCCGTTCCTCGCTGTCATCGAAACACGTTCGAACCTTGTAAAGGAATATTGAAATGGCTGATCTTACGAAGATCGTAGACGACCTGTCGAGCCTGACCGTCCTCGAGGCGGCTGAGCTTTCGAAACTGCTCGAGGAGAAGTGGGGCGTTTCCGCCGCCGCTCCGGTGGCCGTTGCGGCCGCTGGCGGTGCCGGTGCCGCAGCCGCTGCTCCGGCTGAAGAGAAGACCGAATTCGACGTCATTCTCGCCGAAGCCGGCGCCCAGAAGATCAACGTCATCAAGGAAGTCCGCGCCATCACCGGCCTTG
>JBDZVC010000114.1:0-11514 GCA_040255475.1 Phyllobacteriaceae bacterium
AGGGCATGACGGCCTCCACCAACGACGCCTTTTCGCCGACGCTGCGCGGCGTGACGAAAAGCGAACTTGGGCCGGGTGACGATGCCGTTCTGGAGATCGTGATAGACGGCGAGACCAGCGATGCCGTCGCCGAGGCTATGCGGGCCGGCATCAAGGCCGTCACGGAGCTCGGATCGGAAAAGGGCGCATCCCGCATCAGCGCCGGCAATTACGGCGGCAAGCTCGGTAAGTTCCACTATCATCTGAAGGACCTGCTGCCGTGAAAGCGCTGACCTTCACGCTTCTCTCCGAACCGTCGGAACGCCTCGACCTGTCGCCGCTGACGCCGGAACGGCTGGCAGGTAAGGCAAGACGCGATATCGAGAAGATTCCGGTCGGCATGTCGAGGCGGGGCTCGCTGGTGGGTGATCTGTTCCGCGTCACCGGCTCCGATCTGTCCAACATCGTATTCGAGGGCGGCAGCAGCCGTTTCGACAGGATTGCGGAAGGCATGCAGGACGGCTCGATCCGGGTCCTCGGCAGTGCGGGCGCCCAGGCCGGGCGCGCGATGCGCGGCGGCGCTCTTACGATCGAAGGCGATGCGGGTCCGCACGCGGCCTCCTGCATGCGCGGCGGCAGGATCGAAATCAACGGCAACGTCGGCGACCGTCTCGGTGCGCCGCTCGCCGGCGAGCTTGCCGGCATGAACGGCGGCATCGTCATCGTTCGCGGCAGAGCCGGCGCCTTCACCGCCGACCGGATGCGGCGCGGCCTCATCGCGGTTCTGAAGGGTACAGGCGACCATGCCGGCAGCCGCATGATCGCTGGCACGCTGGTGGTCACGGGTGGGACAGGTGAGATGCCAGGCTATCTGATGCGGCGCGGCTCGATCCTGCTCGACCGAGCACCGGAGAAACTGTCGCCGAGCTTCGTGGAATGCGGTGCGCCGGACAGCGTCTTTGCGACGGTCATCGACCGGTATCTGGTTCGCGAAGGAATTTTGAAGCGACCGCTTCTCGGGCGATCCCCCAGGCGCTATGGCGGCGACAACGCGGTTCTCGGCCTTGGGGAAATCCTCTTTCCGCAATAGGGGGACGGAAATAGCGTGTGACGCCTGAGCCCCGGCGCACGCCAAAGAAGGCGCTGCCCGCCCTTGCCAACGCAATCCTGCGCATCGACAATCACGGCAAGCGAAAGAGATTCAGGAGAAGGCGCGATGTCGCTGAAAGGAAAGACGATCTTCTTGTCGGGCGGCTCGCGCGGCATCGGGCTGGCGATCGCCAAGAGAGCCGCGCGCGACGGCGCCAATATCGCCATCGCCGCCAAGACCGCCGAGCCGCATCCCAAGCTGCCGGGAACGATCCATTCCGCCGCCGCCGAGATAGAGGCGGCGGGTGGGACGGCGCTGCCCGTCATCTGCGACATCCGCAACGACGAGCAACTCGCCGACGCGGTCAGGGCGACCGTCGAAGCCTTCGGCGGCATCGATATCTGCATCAACAATGCCAGCGCCATCCAGCTTACCGGCACGCTCGACACCGACATGAAACGCTTCGACCTGATGCATGAGGTCAATGCGCGCGGCACGTTCCTGGTCTCGAAATTGTGCCTCCCCCACCTCCTGAAAGCGAAGAACCCGCATATCCTCAACCTGTCGCCGCCGCTCGACATGCAGGCGAAATGGTTTCGCGACCACGTCGCCTACACGATGGCGAAGTTCGGCATGTCCATGTGCACCCTCGGCATGAGCGCCGAATTCGCGACCGACGGCGTGGCGGTGAATTCGCTCTGGCCGCTGACGGCGATCGACACGGCGGCGGTCAGGAACCTTCTCGGCGGGGAAAAAATGGCGGCGATCAGCCGTTCGCCGGAGATCATGGCCGATGCAGCCTATGCGATCCTCAACCGCCCGTCGCGCCAATGCACGGGCCGCTTCTTCATCGACGAACTCGTATTGCGGGAGGAAGGGGTAACGGATTTCTCGAAATATGCCACGCCGGGCGTGGAGACTCTTGCCGCGGACTTCTTCGTGCCGGATGCCGTTTTCGAGAAGACTGATACGAAAGTGGCGCGCTCGAGGCTGGCACAAGCAGGCGGATAAGCGGGACTATTCGTAAAGGGAAGACCCGGCCGGGAGGGGGACCGGCCGGGCCTCCTTGCCGATCCCTCGATCCATGCAAATCCGGACGAGGGATGGGGCAGGGAACGCACTTGATGTGGGGCGCGAGCGGTGGTCGTTCAAGGGACGGTACCGCCCGCGCCAGGCCTATCGTTGCGCGACGGGCGCGACGAGCGGCGTGATGCGACGGATCGCGACACGCCGGTTTTCGCGGCTCGGCCCATCGGTGTTGATCTTGAGATATTCCTCGCCATAGCCCTGCGTGACGAGATTCTCCGGCGGAATCTGGAAATCGTTGGTCAGTACGTCCGCCACCGATTCGGCGCGCCGATCCGACAAAGCGAGGTTGGAATTCGGATCGCCGACGGCATCGGTATGGCCTTCGATCAGGAAGGTCTCGCCCGGATTGCGGTCGATGATCCGTTTCATGGCGTCGGCCACGCCCTGGAGATCGTCCACCTGATCCTGGGATATCTCGGCCGAGCCCGTATCGAAGTTGATCGTATCGAGGTCGACCCTGGGCATCATGTCGCGCACCCGTGCCGAACGGCGGACGTCGCCCAGCGTATAGAGCCGCTCTACCCGTTCCACCGGCGGCTGGTCCAGGAACTCGTAATAGCGATCGGGATCGCGGACATTGTCTGAATCGAGGATGTACTGCGATACCGGGATCGTAAGGTGCATCGGCGGCAAATCCTCGCCGGGATCGCGCCAGCCGCCGCTACGATCGCGCTCGAGATCGCTGTCGTCGACATAGACGAGGACGATCTCCCGCCCGTCGGGCGTGAAGCGCGAGCGGCGGATGACGTCGCCATATTCGTTGCGGATCGTCACCACGCGGCTGCCGTCCGGCCGCTCGATCACCTCGCGAACGCGCTGGTCCGGCAAATCCTCGTAATAGGTGTCGCGGGCGTGCCTGCGCAGGCGCTCGTGCTCAGTGCTCTGCACGATCGTCTGGCCACCGAGGTTGATGATGACGCGGTTGCCGATCTCCTTCACCACGTCGGCGTCGCGCGGGCGCTGCCAGCGTGGACTGCGGTCGCCTTCGATCCGCTTGCCCTGGACTGCGTCCACCGACCTGATCTGGAACTTGCCGCGTTGGCGGAAGTCCTGCGCGGCGGCGTCGGAATCCGGCGCCGGTCCGGTATTGGCCGGCGGCTGGTTGCCGTTTTCCGCATTGCGCCCGTTGCGGTCGCCATGGCGGCCGTTGCGGTCGTTTCCGCCCGACTGACCGTTTTCACCGCCTTGCCGGCGCTTGTCGCTGTCGAAAACCGGTGCCGCGTTTTGCGGAAGCGGATTCGCGGCCTCGTTTACCTGCGGACGACCATTCCGGCCCTTGCCGTTCTGGCCCTGCATCGCCGGCCTTTCGCCGCCTTGCCGTGTTCCGGCGTTGCCGGGCAGTTCGGGCTGGCCGGCTCCCTTCCTTGTCACGGTCTCTCCGGGCTGCGCGGCGGGCTCCTTGCCGGTGTTCTGGTTGGCATCGGTATTTTGGCCGGGGGCGGCATTCTGTTCGGACGATCCGGCCTGAGCCGGACGACGGTGGTTCTTTTGGCCTTTCATTTCCGGGGATTGCGCTTCGTTCGTAGCGCCGCCGCCATTATCCGGCTGGGCGTTCCGGGCCGGCATTTGCGGTTTTGCGCCCGGCTGCAGCTTGGTACCCGGTTGCGGCTGGGGCTGTTCCGCCCGGGCAGGCTGGTTGCCCGTCTGCGGCTTTTCCGTCTGGTTTTCGCCAGCCGGCACCTTTCGCTCGACTTCCGTGCCGCGACCCTTCTTCTGGCGCTTCATTTCCGGCGCCTGGCTGTTTTCCGGTTGAGCGTTCTGCGGAGCCTGGGTGGCGGATGGCATCGCTCCCTCGGTCTGCTGGCGATTCTTCTTCTCATGCTTCGGCATGGACGGCTGTTCGTTCTGGGCGCCCCCCTGCATGGCGCCCGAACCGGTCGCTTCGTCCGAGTGGCGCTTTTGCCGCTCCGGCTTCATGGCCGGCGCCTCGCTCGGTGCGGAAGGTTGCTCGGCACTGCGTTGCGCCTTGCCCGAGTTTTCCTCAGTCTGGCGCTTTCCGCCTTCCTGATGCCCACGCTGTGGTTTTTCCGGCGCAGCTTCGGGTTGCTCCTGCTGCTGTGCCCCCTTTTCGGCACGCTTGCCTTCCGGTTCGCGCTTCTTCTTTTCGAGGAACGGCCGTTGGGTGTTATCGGTATCGCCCTGCGCCATCAGGAGCGGTGCTCCCGCGGCGACTTCGCCGTTGCCGTCCGCGATCGGGCGCAGGCTGGCCGCCCCGGCGGACGAAACCGCCATCAACAGGCCGAGCGCGGTTCCGGCCAATGCGTGCGAATAGTATCTCATAGAATCCTTCTCCTGACTTCGGGAGGTCCCGTCGCGCCGCAAACCCCTCAGAACGGCGATGGTTCCGTTTTCCATCAAATTTGGGCCAAGTGCGGGCGGCTCGGCGACCGGGCAGCGGCGGCAATAAGGCGAGATCCCGCTGGTCTCGCTCTTGACCGGGCCGTCACTGCGCTTCATGTCGTGCGGCATGGATGCGCCGTTCTGGAAGACGAAGAAGCTGGAAGAGATGGACCGCGCGGAGTGGGAGGCACTCTGCGACGGCTGCGGCAAATGCTGCATGGCCAAGCTGGAAGACGCCGACACGGGTGAAATCTACTGGACCAGTGTTGCCTGCCGTTTGTTCGACGCCGGCAAATGCCGGTGCACAGACTATAAGAACCGGTTGGAACGCGTGCCCGACTGCGTCGGCCTGACGCCGGAAAATGTGCGTACGCTCACCTGGCTGCCGGCGACCTGCGCCTACCGGCTGATCGGCGAGGGCAGGGATCTCTACTGGTGGCATCCGCTGGTCTCGGGATCGAAGGAGACCGTGCATGAAGCGGGCATCTCCATGCGCGGGCGGGTCTCCGCTTCCGAAGACGACATGCCCGACGCCGAGGCCTATTTCGACTTCATGCTTGCCGAGGAGCCGTAGACGGCGTTCCGTTTGGCGCTTTTTCAGTCTGGTTCTTGCTGAATGCCTCATGAACGGTGAATTCCGGCCCCGTTCAGCGGCACGGACACATCTTTGCGCCATCGCTTCGGCGACAGATGTTCAACCTATTGCCCAGCCCAGGAGAGAAAGATCATGTTGAAGTTCATAAAGGCATCGGCCGTTTGTGCAGTTCTCGGGATAGCCGCTCTTGCGGGCGCACCGGCCCAGGCAGACGCGCTCTATGTCGGCACCGGCGGCAACGGCGGCCTGCACGTCCTCGTCCGCGACAATCACGGCCCGCGCTGGCATGACAACCGGCATTACCGGCCGGTTCGGTTCTGCACCACGGACCGGGCTCTCGACAAGGCGAGCCGGATGGGAGTGCGCAATGCCCGCATCGCCTATCAGAACCGGTCCCTGATCAGCGTCAAAGGGCATGACCGGCGTGGCCGTATCATGCTGACCTTCGGTCGTTCGGCAGGCTGCCCGCTGATCCGCTGATTATCGGCAGGCAAAAATACAGGCGCCGCGGTGAGTTACCCGCGGCGCCTGATATTTCGATTCAGTTGGAAGCGGCTACTGCTTGATCTCGAAGGTCACCGTCACCGTGGCATGATAGGTGTTTTCGCCCGCCTGCACGGGCACGGCGTCTTCGGCGGCCACGGCGAAGCTGCGTGCCTTCATCGCCATCGGGCGCGGCATCGGCCGGAAAGACTGTTCCGAGATTTCGATGACATTCCCGGTCTTCACGCCGGCTGCCTCCGTCAGTGTCCTGGCGCGGGCGATGGCGTCTTCCATGGCGCGCTTGCGGGCTTCCTGCATCGGCTTCGACATGTCGTCATTGGTGAAGGCGATGCTGCCGCCCTGGTTGACGCCGAGCGAGACGGAACTGTCGACGACCGCGCCGAGTTTGTCGAGGTCGCGCACGCGCACCGTCAGCGTATTGACGACGCGATAGCCGATGATCTTGGGCTCTTCCTGCTCTTTGGTGCCGGGCTTGACGTTGGAATAGCGCGGGTCGATCGACAGGCCGGAAGTCTGCAGGTCGCGATCGGCGATGCCGGCCTTCTTCATCGCGTCGATCACGTCTGCCATGGCCTTGTTGTTCGCGTCGAGCGCGGCGCGCGCCGTGTCGGCCTCGCGCAGCACCGACAGCGAAAGGATGGCCATATCCGGGCTCGCCGCCGTCTCGCCTTCGCCGACGACCGTGATGCGGGGCGTGGGTCTCTCTTGGGCGGCCGCCATCCCGGGCGCCGCGACCCCCGCCGCTGCTATCCCCAGTCCCAGTGCCAGTGGCAGATAGGCATGTCTCATCGTGATCTCCGGTTTCGTTGCCCTTCCCGTCGGCGCATATTAACCGATTGTGTGTTGAATGGGGCGTGCGCTTGTGCCCCGGGCAAAAAGCCACTAATTGACCGGCCGGTGGGGCCTGTAGCTCAATGGTTAGAGCCGGCGGCTCATAACCGCTTGGTTGGGGGTTCGAGTCCCTCCGGGCCCACCATCCAGCCCCGCATTCTCGGGAGGCTCGCCCCATCTCAGAATAGCACCGGCATTCCCGAGGCTTAGCCGCCGAATTTTATGAACGTTTGGAGGAGAGACGCGGGTTTCGAGCGGGGCGGGCTCAAGCCGGCTACGACAAACTGACCTGTTCTCTGGGGAGAAAGCTGTGTCGGAAACCAAAATCCTCTGGGGTCAGCTCATCATCGTCGGCAAAAAAGCCTCTCTTGCCACCCACGATTTTCAGGCCTTGATCGTATTTCCCGTCAAGTCACGTCGAAGAAGAGAAGAACAGCTGCCAGTAACACTATGGCAAACGTCATATGCATTGCGTGGCTGACGCTTCCGTGCTCCGTTAGCGGCGGCGCGTTTCGCAAGTTGGAAGCCGCAGGGCTCGAGCCGGCGAAACGGCAGTCCAACAAACCGAGGCAAGCAAATGACGCAGAACATGGAAACCGATCCTTTCAACGTCTCCATGCGCAAGTTCCTTAAGCAGGTCGGCGTGACTTCGCAGCAGGCGATCGAAAAGGCCGTGGAGAAAGAAGGCCTCAAGGGTAAGGGGCGCATGACGGTGAAAGCTGTGATCACCGCGGAGAGGGCGAGTTTGCACCACGTCGTCGAGGGCGAAATCGACCTCGGTTGATGCCGTCGACCCAAAGCAGCGAAGGTGTCGCGGGCTAGCTGACGAACCGGATCTGTCCGGCCGGGTCCGTATCGTAGCCAGTCAGTTCGGCCGCGCGTCTGGTGAAGCCGTCCTGTCCGAGATATCGCACCAGCGCCTGCATCGGAGGCTGGAAGTAGGTACGCTGCCGCGTAAGCAAATCGAAGTTCTCCCATATCAGCGGCACGAATTCGAGACCGGCGGTGAGTGCGGCGGAGCGCGTGGCGATGCCGCAGTCGGCTCCTCCGGTACGGACCGCAGCGGCGAGATCAGGGCCTGTGAGGCAGGGCGGCTGAAGTTGATTAAGATCGTTCCGGCTCGCCCCGCATCGGCCGAGCAATAGTCCGAGCAGCATATCCGCCCCGGCGCCGGGCTGGCGCACCGCTATCCGGGCGCGGCTTTCAAGGACATCGGCAAGGCTGTTGAGCGATTTCGGGTTGCCCGGGGGCAGCAGAAGCCCCTGTTCACGCCGCGCGAAGCCGACCAGCACCGCATCGTGCAGTTGTGGCATCGCGCCCACGGCGGCGATGTTGGCTTCGGCATGGTCGCTGTGGAAATGGATCGCCGCGGCGGCCACTTCACCGCGCAGCAGTCGCGCCACGCCGTTTTCCGTGCCTTCGGTCAGGGAAGCGAGGCCGGAGCCCGCCTGGCGCAGGCTCCATTCGAGGAGGTCGTCCTGGCTGCCGCCGACGATCGGCGGGGGCTCGGGCGCGGTCATCCCGGCCGGGCGAGTCAATCCGGAATTTACCCATTGGTCGAGCTCGTGGCGCGGGAATAGCCATTTGCCCGTGACCTTGCTGCATGGGATACGATTTTCGGCCACCAACTCATAGAGCTTGCGTTCCCCAAGACGCAGATAATCGGCGGCTTCGGCTGTCGTCAGTAAATCCATCCTGCAGTTTTATGCATATTCCTGCGGGAACTCAATTACTTGACCAATAGGGAAGGAATGCAGCAGAAGTCGCATGAAATCTGCTGCGGGCAAGGGTTTCGAATGTCTGAAAGCGTCGGCGCATGGCAGCTTATCGCGAGCGGTGATGCGACATTGTTCGCCATCGTGCGGCTGTCACTTGCGGTCAGCCTGTCGGCCGTTGCGATCGCGGTCATAGTCGGCCTGCCGCTCGGAGCCATGCTGGCCCTCACGCGCTTTCCGGGGCGTTCCTTGGTGGTCGTGATCCTCAACGGTTTCATGGGGTTGCCACCGGTCGTTGTCGGATTGACCGTCTACCTGCTCCTTTCGCGATCGGGACCGCTCGGCGAGTTTGGCCTCCTGTTCACGCCCGCCGCGATGGTCATCGCGCAAGCGCTTCTGGTGCTGCCCATCATCGCGGCGCTGGCGCGCCAGACCATAGAGGATCTTTGGAGCGAATATCGCGACGAACTGACCGCGATGGGCGTCGGCCCGGCGGGCCGCGTGGCGACGCTCCTGTGGGACAGTCGCTTCAGCCTCATCACCGCGTTGCTCGCCGGTTTCGGCCGCGCAGCGGCGGAAGTCGGAACCGTGATGATCGTGGGCGGCAACATAGAAGGTTTCACCCGCACCATGACCACGACGATCGCGCTCGAGACCTCGAAGGGGAACCTGCCGCTCGCCATGGGCCTCGGCATCGTCCTTATAGGCATCATCATCGCCATCAACGCCGCCGCATGGGGTTTGCGGCTGTGGTCCGAACAGCGGGCGGGCTGATGATGCGGGCCACACCCAGTGATCTTCCGCTTGTGCTCGACGGCGTCTCCCTGCGCATCGGCCCGACCACGGTGCTCGATCGCCTGGACCTGACGATCAGTCGCGGCGCGCCGACGCTTGTCGTCGGCCCCAACGGCTCGGGCAAGACGACGTTGCTGCGGCTCTGCATGCAGCTTGTCAGGCCTTCGGAGGGGCGGGTGAGTTGGGGCGGGCGCACCGATGCCGGGCAGGGGCAGCGCGCCATCCTTTTTCAGAAGCCTGTTATGTTGCGCCGCTCGGCGGCCGCCAACGTCGCCTATGTCCTGGCGCAGGTCGGGCATCCCCGGCATCTGCGCGCCGCGCAGGCGCTTGAACTGCTCGATAGGGTCGGCCTTGCGGATCTCGCGGCTCGCCCGGCGCGGCGCTTATCCGGCGGCGAGCAGCAGCGTGTCGCCCTTGCTCGCGCTCTCGCGCGGCAGCCGGAAATCCTGCTGCTCGACGAGCCCACCGCCAGCCTCGATCCTGCGGCGACCCTCCATGTCGAGGAAATCATCCGGATGGCCGCGCAGTCGGGCACGAAGATCGTCATGGCCTCGCACGATCTGGGCCAGGTGCGCCGGCTCGCGGGCGAAGTGGTTTTCATGGTCCGGGGCCGCGTCTGCGAACAGGCGTCCGCCGAAAAGTTCTTCGATCGACCCTCCACTACCGAGGCTGCCGCTTTCATTCGCGGCGATCTCGTTCTCTGATTTGAAAGAAAGGAATTTCATATGCTGAACCGCCGGCTGTTTGTCGCGATTGCCGTTTTTGCCATGTTCGCCGTGAGCGGCGTTCCCGCCGTGGCGCAGGACAAATCCATTGTCGTCGCTTCGACCACCTCGACGCAGGATTCGGGCCTGTTCGACTATTTGCTCCCAATATTCAAGGAAAAGACCGGCATCACCGTGAAGGTGATCGCGCAGGGGACCGGCCAGGCTCTCGACACCGGCCGTCGGGGCGACGCGGATGTCGTCTTCGTCCATGCCAAGGCGCAGGAACTGAAATTCCTCGAGGAAGGATACGGCGTGAAGCGGTACGACGTCATGTATAATGACTTCGTCCTGATCGGGCCGAAGAGCGATCCCGCCGGTATTGCCGGTACCAGGGACATCGCGGCCGCCTTCGTCGCGATCAAGGACAAGAAAGCGCCTTTCGTCTCGCGCGGCGACCGGTCCGGCACCTATTCGGCCGAACTGCGGCTCTGGAAGGCAGCGGGCATCGACATCGATGCCGCGAAGGGAAGCTGGTATCGCGCCATCGGGCAGGGCATGGGAGCCGCGCTCAACACTGCAGCGGCCATGGATGCCTATGTGCTTTCCGACCGCGGCACCTGGATTTCCTTCAAGAACCGGGGCGACCTCCAGATCGAGGTGGAGGGCGACAAGAGGCTGTTCAACCAATACGGCGTGATGCTGGTCAATCCGAAGAAGCACCCGAACGTCAAGGTCGATCTCGGTCAGGCTTTCATCGACTTTCTGATCTCGCCGGAGGGCCAGAAGGTAATCAGCGAATACAAGATCGGCGGCAAGCAACTCTTCTTCCCGGACGCGAAGCCAGAGTAATCCTGAAGGCGGTTGCAAAGCGGTTCTGATCCGCCCCATCATCGGGCATGACGAAAACGCTTCCTCCGACCGGTGCATTGACCAGCCTCGAAGCGGCCGTCGCCATGCTGCTAGACGGTTTGGCGCCGGTCGCTCCGGGTTTCCTGCCGCTTGAGGAGGCGCTCGGACGCGTTGCCGCCGGGATGCCGCCTCTCGCGCAGCCCCTGCCTGCTGCCGACAAGGCAACCATGGACGGGTGGGCGTTTCGTGCGCTCGATCTTGTCGGCGCGTCGGCCTATTCGCCCCTGCCGCTCGCGAATGCCCCGATCTGGGTGGAAACGGGCGATGCTATGCCGGAAGGCTGCGATTGCGTCGTCGAGGCTGGCCTCGTCGATTGCGACGGCCCGATTGCGCAGGCGATCGGCGAAGCCGCTCCGGGTCAGGGAATACGCCGTGCGGGCGAGGACATCGAGACGGGTCGCCCGATCATTTCGGCGGGGCAGAGGCTTTCCGCTACTGATCTTCTGGTGGCCCGTAGCGCGGGGGTCCCCGAGGTCGCGGTGCGGATGCCGCGCCTGCGCCTGATCGATATCGCCACCCCGAATGGAGATCAGGCCAGCGCGCAGTTCATCGCCGAAACCGCAAAGCTGTCGGGCGCAGTGGTAGCCGGTATAGAGACTGTCGCGCGGGACATGACATCGATCGCCGGGACGCTCGATGAGGTAAGCTGCGACCTCATCGTCCTGGTCGGAGGCACGGGTAAAGGACGCGCGGACACGACGGGCAAGGCGCTCGCCGTGCGCGGGGCGCTGATGGCGCACAATCTCGCGCTTCGACCGGGCCGGTCCACGGCTATCGGCCGGCTTGGCGCCACCCCGATCGTCGCCCTGCCCGGTGCGCCGGATCAGGTCCTTGCGGCTTTTTTTGCGCTGGTCCGACCGGTGCTCGACCGGCTGTCCGGCATTTCGGACCGGCAAAAGACGGTCCTGCCATTGGCGCGAAAAATCTCGTCCACGGTAGGCCTTGCCGAGATCGTCCTTG
>JBDZVC010000586.1:0-2181 GCA_040255475.1 Phyllobacteriaceae bacterium
TCGCGCCGACATTCTTCACCGACAGCACGTAACCGCGCCTGCCATAGATGAAGGGCATGGCATGGTCGAAGCCCCGATTGACCTTTCCGAGAACGCCGGTCGCGGGCACGCGGACATTGTCGAACGCCAGCGATCCGACTTTGTCCCGGCTGCCCATCACGGGAATCTGGGCCGACGTCCAGCCTCTGGAGCGGTCGACCAGGAAGCAGGAGATGGCATCAGGCGATTCCTCGGAAGGAGTACGGGCGAAAAGAATGACGTAATCGGCGATGTGGCCGCGCGTGATCCAGCACTTCTCGCCGTTGATGACCCAGTCATCGCCGTCGCGAAGGGCGGTGGTGCGCATGGCGCGCGCGTCCGAACCCGAGCCCGGCTCGGAGATGGCGATGCATGAAACGCGTTCGCCCCGAATGGTCGGGTAGAGGTAGCGCTCCTTCTGCTCTTCGTTGCAACTGAAGAGCGCCGGCAGAACCGAGCCACCGAAATGGAAATCCACAATCGTCCGGCCGAGCTCTTCGTGGATGACCGACTGGGTCACCGGATCGAGATCGGCGCCTCCGTATTCCGCCGGCAGGTCGATCCCCCAAAAGCCCAACGCCCTGGCCTTCTCCTGCAGGTCCTTTTGCTCGTCGCTCGTGAGGCCAGGGCTTGCGCCGTTCCCGCCGTCGGTCTCGCGCCGGATCAGCCTCGGCTCAAGCGGTATCAATTCATTGTCGACGAACTTCCGGACGGTATCGCGTATCTGGCGCTGCTCTTCGCTCAGGAAGAAATCGTTCACTGCAGGTTCCTCCATGCACTCGATTTGGCACGCGCATGCCGGGACGCGGCATAGTACGCCGTCGCCTGCATTCCGCTTGCGGTCTCTGTGTTCTTCCCGAAGGGCGGCCAGCCATCGTCGGGCGGGAGAGAAGTACTATGGGGGGTGCTGCTGAAACAGAATTGATTTTCGTTCAGGGTGCTGCCTTTGATGCATCGCCCGCAAAACCTACAATGCAGGATGCATGGACGCGGCTTGCCGCAATGCTTATGTTCGGACGATGAGTACCCGCCTCTACACCCACCCGATCTTTCTGGAACATGTCACGCCGCCAGGGCATCCCGAGCGTCCCGACCGGCTGCGCGCCATTGCGCGTGTGCTGGAGGATGGGGCCTTCGACAGGCTCGACCGGGTCGAAGCTCCGAGGGGCGAGGAGGAAGCGATCCTCCATGCGCATCCGAAGGACTATGTGGAGCGGGTGAGGGCGGCGATCCCTGAAACCGGTATCGCGCGCATCGATGCCGACACGTCCGCCAGCCCGAAGAGCTGGGAAGCGGCGCTGACGGCGATCGGCGCAGCGACGGCCGCCGTTGATGACGTGTTCGAGGGCCGTGCCGACAATGTCTTCGTCGCGGCGCGCCCGCCCGGCCACCATGCCGAGCACGACCGCGCCATGGGCTTCTGCCTGTTCAACAACGCGGCGATCGCAGCCCGGCACGCGCAGAAGGAGCATGGCGTGGAGCGTGTGGCGATCGTCGATTTCGACGTCCATCACGGCAACGGGACGCAGGATATCTTCTGGTCAGATCCGACCGTGCTTTACGCCTCCACGCACCAGATGCCGCTTTACCCCGGCACCGGCGCGGTGGGCGAGACCGGCGCCGGCAACATCATCAATGCACCGCTTTCGCCGGGAAGCGGAAGCGATTCTTTCCGCGAGGCTTTTTCCGACCGGGCCCTTGCGGCGGTCGAGGCGTTCCGGCCGGAACTTATCATCGTCTCCGCCGGCTTCGACGCGCATCATCGCGATCCGCTGGCGGAGATCAATCTCACCGAGGACGATTTCGACTGGGCGACGGGGAAGCTTCTGGAACAGGCCGGTCGTTCCGCGTCGAACCGCCTTGTCAGCCTGCTGGAGGGCGGCTACGACCTTCAGGGTCTGGCCTTCTCCACGGCCGCCCATGTCAAGCGCCTGATGGAAGGCTGAGCGATGCCCGAAACGAGCCCCGGAAATGTCGAAGACGACATCAGGAAGATGAGCTTCGAGCAGGCGCTCGAAGCGCTTGAGGAAATCGTCGAGAATCTCGAACGCGGCGAGGTGCCGCTCGACCAGTCGATCCGCATCTACGAGCGCGGCGAGGCGCTGAAGAAGCACTGCGACGCCTTGTTGAAGGCCGCCGAGGACAAGGTTGAAAAGATTCGCC
>JBDZVC010000587.1:0-2178 GCA_040255475.1 Phyllobacteriaceae bacterium
CTGTCCGCCTCCATGGTGAAGCGCACCGAATTGGCGATGATCGCCGGATGCGCCTTCAGCTTCCGGCCGGTCCGGGCCGAACCGGTGAAGGTGACGACATCCTGCCCGACGACATGGTCAAGCAGGTCGCCGACCGAGCCTGAGATCAGTTGCAGCGCGCCATCCGGCAGGATGCCGGTCTCGATGATCCGCCTCACCATCAATTCGGTGAGATAGGCGGTCTGCGAAGCAGGCTTGACGATGCAGGGAACGCCGGCGAGCAGGGCAGGCGAGATCTTCTCCAGCATACCCCAGATCGGGAAATTGAAGGCATTGATATGGACCGCCACGCCCTGCAAGGGCGTATAGATATGCTGCGCGCTGAAGCTGTTGTCCTTCGACAGCGGCTCCAGGTCGCCATCGGTGAGAATACGCGTGTTCGGCAGTTCGCGCCGGCCCTTCGAGGCATAGGCCAGCATCGTGCCGATGCCGCCTTCGATATCCACCCAGCCATCGGCGCGGGTAGCGCCGGTGTGCAGGCTTTCTGCGTAGAATTCTTCCTTCCTTTCCATCAGCGCGAGGCCGAGCGCTTTCAGCATGGCCGCCCGTTCATGGAATGCCATGGCCCTCAGCTTCGGCCCGGCGATCGATCGCCCGTAGCTCAGCACTTCTCCGAAATCGAGACCTTCCGAATCGACAAACGCCACCGGTTCGCCGGTGGCGGCGTCGAGCAGGGTCTGGCCGTCACCCTTGCCGGCAGTCCATGCCCCATAGACGTAGCTTTCCAGTCGGCGGGGTGCTGCGCGTGCCATGATGGTCTCCTCGTTTTCCGTCGAATCCGATCGGAGCGGGCCGATTATTTCATGGGCCGAACGTATCAGGGAATTCGTCGGCTGATTTTCCCGGATCGAGAACGGCATGCCTGGCGGGCAGGGCAGCCTTCATTCGCTGACCGACCGGACGGTTTATATCATGATCGAGGTGCCGCGAGAAGAGTACCTTACGTTCGCAGCCTGGGAGGATCTTAGATTCGTCATCGGATCGTCGCCGCACGTATGCGTGTCATGCGCGGGACGGCATGGCGGAAGGCAAGCGGTTCCGGCGCCGCCTGAATCTCCACCACTTCGAGGATCGATGCCGCGTCGAGCACATGGCTTGCAACGGTCCGGATACGCCTGTCCGGACCGGCTGGACTCGCGCCGAAAAGGGGTTTTGATAGAGGAAGCGACCGCACCGATAATGCCGGCCGGCCCGTAAAGCGAAGGAACTGGAAATGAAGATCAAAGCGGCTGTCCTGGAAGAAATGGGCGTCGAACGCCCCTATGCCGGAACCTTGCCCCTGAGAGTACAGGACGTCGATCTGGAGGGCCCGGGGCCGGGCGAGGTGCTGGTGAAGATGGCGGTGGCCGGCCTTTGTCATTCGGACCTGTCGGTGATCGACGGCAACCGGCCACGGCCGCTGCCCATGGTCCTCGGGCACGAGGCGTCGGGCGTCGTCGAGGAAGTCGGGGAGTATGTCGATGACTTGAAGCCCGGCGACCATGTGGTTTTCGTCTTCGTGCCGAGTTGCGGCCATTGCGCCGCCTGCTCGGAAGGTCGCCCCGCGCTTTGCGAACCGGGCGCCCTCCACAACGGCAAGGGCGACCTCCTGACCGGGGCCACCCGCCTTTCACGCAGGGGCGGTGAGAAGCTCCTTCACCATATCGGCGTGTCATCCTTTGCCGAATACGCGACGGTTTCACGCCGCTCGCTCGTGAAGATCGATCCGGAACTCCCGCTCGACGTGGCGGGCCTCATCGGCTGTGCCGTGCTGACCGGAGCCGGCGCCGTCTTCAACACGGGTGATGTCCGACCAGGCGGCTCGGTGGCCGTCATCGGTTTGGGAGGGGTAGGGCTTGCCGCACTGATTGGCGCAGCCGCGGCTGGAGCCGAGACCATAGTCGCAGTCGATCGGCTCGATTCCAAGCTCGACTTCGCGAGGGAACTTGGCGCGACCCATACCTTCAACGCGGACGATCCCGATGTGGTGGAGAAAGTGCGCGAGGCGACCAAAGGCGGCGTCGAAGCGGCTCTTGAATTCGCCGGCTCGGTCAAGGCGCTCGAACTGGCGTACAGGATCACGCGTCGCGGCGGCACGACCGTGACCGCGGGCCTGCCGCATCCCAAGGCCATGCTGTCGCTGCCCGCCGTCTCGCTGGT
>JBDZVC010000115.1:0-11497 GCA_040255475.1 Phyllobacteriaceae bacterium
GGGGCATTCGAGCTTGTGGTCCAGATACTCCTGCACAGTCTCGGATCCTCTACTGTGTTGATTTCCGCCGAGAACTGATGGAGTGGATGCCCCCTCCCGACGGCATCGCGATGTGCCAAAGTGATGCTTGTTAGAACGTCACTCAGAGGAGAGAGCATCCATGAAGGAAATTAGCATTGTCGGCCTGGACCTGGCAAAGCGGGTGTTTCAGGTGCACGCCGCCGGAAGAGATGGGGCGGCTGTCTTACGTCGGAAATTGTCACGCGGCCAGCTCCTCACCTTCTTCGCAGGACTGCCGAGATGCACCGTTGCGATGGAGGCTTGTGCGACCGCACACTATTGGGCCCGCGAGATCGGACAGCTTGGTCATGAAGTTCGCTTGATCCCGCCTGCTTACGTGAAGCCTTTCGTCAAGCGGCAAAAGAATGACGCGGCCGACGCGGAGGCGATCGTAGAAGCCGCTCTCCGTCCATCTATGCGGTTTGTGGTTCCTAAGACAAAGGGTCAACAGGCCTCCTCGATGATCTTTCGGACGCGAGATCTGTTCGTCCGCCAGAGAACGCAGCTCATCAACGCGCTGCGCGCGCACTTGGCGGAGCACGGAGTAATTGCACCGCAAGGGGTTGGGAATTTGGCCTTGCTGACGCAGATCGTTGAGGATGACAGCGCCGGTCTCGAGCTTCTCGTCGTCGAGACCGCTCGGCTTTATCTTGAGCAGATTGACATGCTTTCCTCTCGTATCGTCAGTTTAGAGAAGGTTCTCAGATCGGAAGCAAAACGTTCAGAGAGCACGGTCCGATTGATGTCTATGCCTGGGATGGGGCCGATCACCGCCATGGCGATCGAAGCTTTCGCCCCGACCATGACGACGTTCAGGAGGGGGCGAGACTTTGCAGCCTGGCTCGGGCTGGTGCCCAAACAGCATTCGAGTGGCGGAAAGCAGGTGCTCGGGCGAACCTCGAAGATGGGCCAGCGCGACATCCGGCGGCTTCTGATCATTGGCGCGATGACTGTGATCCGGTGGGCATGCCGCAAAGCCCCTCCCGCGAACTCATGGGTGGCGCGTATGTTGGCGCGGAAGCCCCGCATGCTCGTTGCGATCGCGCTCGCCAACAAGATGGCCCGGTCGATCTGGGCAATGATGACGAAGAACGAAAGCTACAGGGATTCCGGTCTAGCAGCGGCATAGCAAAGCGCTGCGCACTGCGAGAACGGATCGTCGGCGTGTGAGGAGGTCAGCGAACGGTAAGGGCAAAGATCGGCGAGAGTGGGTCTGGAATGCATCCGGGTCAGTGAGCTTCGAGCTCGTAGAGCTGATTTGCACCAGGCTCGCGTAACTCCATACCGGCCAGCGGTCATGTTCGAGCCGCAACGAAAGGCCTGATACATGACCGCACCCGATCACACGTTCAAATCGTTCGAAGAAAGCCTTGCACGAACGGGGGCATCCATACATGACCCGGGATTTTCGCCGAGAAGTGACCCGCCTTCCTGTATGGTTTGGGTCTTAGGTTTTGGTCAAGGGGGCGGCTTTCTCCTTCTTGCTCGTTGCGGTTTGGGCGGAGCTGTTCTTGAAGCGGAAGCTGTCGTTTCCGGTCTCCAGGATGTGGCAATGATGGGTGAGGCGATCGAGCAGCGCCGTCGTCATCTTGGCATCACCGAAGACGGTCGCCCATTCGCTGAAGCTGAGGTTGGTGGTGATGACGACGCTGGTGCGCTCGTAGAGCGTGCTCAGCAGATGGAACAGCAGCGCCCCACCTGACGCGCTGAAGGGCAGATATCCGAGTTCGTCCAGGATGACGAGATCGGAATGGGCGAGCCGGTTGGCGATCTGACCAGCCTTGCCCTGAGCCTTCTCCTGCTCGAGCATGTTGACGAGCTCGACGGTGGAGAAGAAGCGCACGCGCTTGCGATGATGCTCGACCGCCTGCACGCCAAGGGCTGTAGCGACGTGGGTCTTTCCGGTGCCCGGGCCGCCGACGAGCACAACGTTGTTGGCATCGTCCATGAACTCGCATCGATGGAGCTGGCGCACGAGGGCCTCGTTATCTCGCTGCTGGCAAAGTCGAATCCGGCTAGGTCGCGATAGACCGGGAAGCGGGCAGCCTTGAGCTGATAGGCGACGGACCTGACCTCCCGCTCTGCCATCTCGGCCTTCAGGAGTTGCGACAGGACCGGGATGGCGGCCTCGAAGGCTGGGGAAGCCTGTTCGGTGAGTTCGGCGACGGCCTGTGCCATGCCGTGCATCTTCAGGCTCCTGAGCATGATGACGATAGCGGCGCTCGCGGGGTCATGACGCATGGCGCACCTCCCTGGCCTGGCGGAGCGCGTCGTAGCGCCCGACGTTGGCCTGTGGCTCCTTGGCCAGGCTCAGCGCCTGCGGTGCATCCACGACAGGTGCTGAGAGCGGCTTGCCGTCAACCAGCCGGTGCAGGAGATTGAGGATGTGGACCTTGGTCGGAACGGGAACTTGGCCGGATAGAGCGATCGCTGTTCATGATCGAATGGTACTCAAGTCCAGCGTTACGCCGGCGTTGCCAGGCCGGCCTCAACAAGGGTGAGGCGGCACACAAGCTGAAGCGCGCCGTCTTCTTCCACGAGCGCGGTGAGATCCGGGACCGATCGTTCGAAAGCCAGGCCTTCCGCGCCTCCGGCCTTAATCTCGTCGTCAGTGCGATCGTGCATTGGAATACGGTCTATATCGAACGGGCCGTCACCCACCTGCGCAAAATGCATCGTGAAATTCCAGATCATCTGCTCAAGCACGTCTCGCCGCTGAGCTGGGAACACATCAATCTGACCGGCATCTACACCTGGGATACAGAACATCAGTTGCCTGAAGGCTTCCGGTCGCTCAGACTTCCGGCTCGGCTACATCACGCTGCATGACGTTCATGCTCTGTTCGACCTTAGCGCGTCGCTGGGAACAGTTCTTGTTCCGACCCCAGGAAAGCGATGGCGACGATAGAGTGGATCACGAGCAATTTTCGACATGACCCATGTTCGCAGATATTCATCCGCTGCCGGTTAACTTTACGGTGCCGCCCGGCATCCTCAAGCAGCTCGAAGTTGGGGAGTTCGCGCAGCATGTCGAGCTCGAACACTTTCGTGGTAACATAGGAAGTCAAGACAACGCCATGTGGCGCGACGATCAAGGTGAGGATGGAGCGGCAAGAACGGAGCGGCAATCAGGATGAAAATGCGGGCTGCTGCAACGAAGGGACAGTATAGCCGAAAGTAGTCCCAAGCTGCTTCCAAACGGTCCCTTCTGGATGCCACCTGGTGATCGCCGGCCGAGTATACCGGTGAAGCCCGACAGGAAGAACTCGCTTGTCTCGTGCCGCGGCATGCCTTGCGCAAGCGCGTGCCCGACTTCGAAGCGCTCGAGGATGCCGGGCTCTTATCGAAGGAAAAACTGATGGCAGGGGACATTCCGACCGGGCTGGCGAGCGGAGAGGGCCGGGCAGAAATCGGTCGCTGTTCCAGGCATTCGCCTGGCCAACGGGCAGACATTTACACAGCATCTGCTCCGAATTGAGTTGATGGCGGAGAGGGGCGACGCGATCGATCGACGCTGGACAAAGGGCCAGTCACAATGTAGCGTATAAGAAAACGAACCCGGTTTCATCTGGTGAAACCCTATCGGGAGGGTAGCCCATGAGTCATTCGGCACTTGACGGAGTGCTCGTCGTCGAGATCGGCGAACGCAGGGCGGTAGCCGCGTGTGGGCTGCTGCTGGCGCAAGCCGGTGCGACGGTGATTGTAGTCGAGCCGGAGGATGCGGGCGACAATGTCAAGTGGAAGAGCCGGCCAACTTTGATGGCGGGCAAGGGCAGCCTTTCGCTTTCCGACGCCAACGAACGGATAGATTCTGCGATCCGAGCCGCCGACGTGGTGCTGCTTTCGTCCGATCTGGACAGGGCCGCGCTTTCCGGACTTGCAGCCGGGATAGGCGCTGACCAGATCGCCTGCGATATTACGGGGTTCGGCCCCGATGCACCGCCGGAAAGGCAAGGCTGGCCCGAAAAGATCATGCAGGCCTATTGCGGCGTAGCTGATATCACCGGTCCGGCCGAGGCCCCGCCAACTCCTAGCGATGTCGCTGTGCTGGAATTCCATTCGGGCATCTATGCGGCGGCGGGCGTGCTCGCCGCATTGCGCGTGCGCGACCGCGATGGGATCGTCCAGCGTGTGGACATATCGATGTACGAATGCGGCATCAATTCGCTGGCGACTTTCCTGCCGCTTCACTACGGCGGCAAGAAGACACGGCGCGCGGGAAACCGGCACCCCATGGCCGCTCCCTGGAATGCCTTTCGCGCCAGCGACGGCTGGGTGTTACTCTGCTCGGCCAAGGACGAGCACTGGGTGAAGCTATGCGACCTCATGGGCTGCCCCGAACATGCTCGCGAAGGCCCTCTCGTCAAGCTTGCCGACCGCGTGGACCGGGTCGACGAAGTAGATGCGGTGGTGAACGGATGGACGGGTCGTCATTCGGTGGAGGAATGCGTGGAGCGCCTTTCATCTAGCGACATCGCCTCGGGCCCCATCACCGAGGTCGCGCAGTTCGAGGCCGACGCCAACATCGTCCATCGACGGATGGCGCGACGCCTCCGGGATCCGGCAACGGGGCGCGACATGCTGATAGCTGGAACGCCGCTTAAGGCTTCGCGCACGGCCGATATGGAGCCCGGCGCCGCGCCGCTTCGAGGCAACGCGGACAACATGCGGTTCGAGCCGCGTAAGGCAGGGCGCCCGCCGAGCACCTCCCCATCCATGCCATGCGCGGGCCTGCTGGTCCTGGAGATCGGGCAGTATACGACCGCGCCCCTTGCCGCGCGGCAACTGTCGTCGCTCGGAGCCGAAGTGCTCAAGATCGAACCCCTGGACGGCGAGGCATCCCGCGCCTGGCCGCCGCACCAGGCCGGGACCGGCTACTTCTTCGCCATGAGCAACAGCGGCAAGCGAAGCGTCAGCCTCAATCTGCGTGATCCCGACGACAAGGCGCTGTTCACAGCGCTCGTTCGCAAGGCGGACGTACTGGTGGAAAATATGAAGCCGGGCTCGCTCGCCCGATTGGGTTTTTCAGCGGAGCAGCTCGAGAAGTTAAATCCACGGCTGGTCTATTGCGGCATATCTGGTTTCGGTGCGGATTCACGCCATCCCGGCCGCCCGGCCTTCGACACCGTCGTACAGGCGATGTCCGGATTGATGGATCTGACGCGCGTCGGACCGACGCCCATGAAGCTCGGCATTTCGGCCGGCGACATCACTGGCGGCATCCTCGCGCTCTACGCCATTCTTGCGATGCTCATCGAGCGGGATCGTTCCGGTCGGGGTCAAAGCATCGACCTGGCCATGCAGGACGCGGCCGTGTGGCTGACGCAGACCATGTGGAATGGGGAACGTCGCGACGCCTGCGCGATCCTTCCCGTTTCGGACGGCTACATAGCCGCCGCGACTGAAACAGGCGAGGCAGCCGCGGCGCTTTCCGGCCTGGAGAAGCTCGACCGGCTTGAGGCAAGCGCACGGCTCAGGGCGGAAGGGATCCTCGCCGTCCCGGTGAGGTCCATAGCGGAGGTCGCGGAAGACCCCGAGACGCGCGGTTCCGGCGCTGTCGTGCAACGAACACTCGACGGCCTGCAATGGCCGTTGCTCGGATGCCCTATCCGGCTTTCCGTCACGAGGCCGACAGCATCCGAACCGATCGGAGCGCTCGGCGAGGGCAGGGTGAGAGCGGAGCAGATCGCAGCCGATGGCCGCAAGCCTATGGATGGCGCAATTGGGAGGAGGCAGTCCGTTGACCAGCTATCTTGAATCCGAACAGATCGCAATTCGATGCACGCTGATGCGTGGAGGAACCAGTAAGGGCGTCTATCTCCACGAACATGACCTGCCGCCGCCCGGCGCCGCGCGCGACCGGCTGCTCAAGCGGATCATGGGCACACCGGACGTCATGCAGATCGACGGTCTCGGGGGCACCCATCTCGTAACGTCCAAAATCGCGATCGTCGGGCCATCTACTGTCGCGGACGCCGACATCGACTATACCTTCGCCCAGGCCGAGCTTGATCGGGATGTCATCGACTATACCGGAAACTGCGGCAACATCTCCGCGGGCGTGGGGCCGTTCGCGCTCGACGCCGGCCTCGTGCGGCCGGGTGAAACCGAAACGGAGATCCGCATCCACAATACCAACACGAAGAAAATCCTCGTCGCCAGGGTCCCGACCCTGAACGGGCGGGCCCGGGTCAAGGGCGATTTCGCCATCGCCGGCGTACCCGGCACCGGGGCGGAAATATTCCTTGACTACCGCATGACGGCCGGCGCCAAGACAGGGCAGGTCCTCCCCACCGGCAATCGCGTCGACGTGCTGAAGCTCGAAAACGGTACGGAACTGGAAGTGACGATATGCGATGTCGCCAACACCATCGTCTTCTGCCGCGCCGCGGATATAGGGCTCAACGGCGACGAATTGCCGGAGGCCATCAATCCGGACGAGGAACTCGTCGAAAGGCTGCGCGAGATCAGGGGCAAAGCGGCGGAACGCATCGGCTATTGCACGGACTGGAAGCGGGTGGACGAGCAATCGCCGTTCCTGCCCTTCGTCGTGTTCGTCTCCAAGCCGGCCGACTACGTGACGATGGCCGGAACGAAGGCGGCCGCAGGTGGTATGGACCTGCGAGCGCGACTGATCTTCATGAACCGCTGCCACGAAAGCATGGCCGGCACGGGATCGATGTGCATCGCCGCTGCATCGCGGATACCCGGGTCGATCGTAAGCCAGGCGCTGGCTGACGGCGCGGACGGGAAGAAGACGCTTTCCATCGGGCACCCGCTGGGTGTCATGCATGTCCGTGTGGAAACCCGGCCCGCCAATAATGAGGAGGGAATGGAAATCGACGCACTGGGTTTCGGCCGTACCGCGCGCCGCATCATGGACGGATATGTCTACGTGCCCACGTCGGATGCCTATTGAGTGGCTGAGGTCCCGCGATCGGACATTGTGTTTCGTGAGGACATGAATACGTGGCGTGGCCGAGTTGTCCGCGCCGAAGGGGATCACTAACCGACGCGCGTCGATGTGCTTGCCGACGCTGGAGGGTCGCGCCATGATGAGCGAGAATTGGACGGGAACCTACGAATCCCTGACCGTCGGTGAATCGGAGGCGAGCAGCCAGGTCATCGATGGGGCATCGATCGATGCCTTCGCCCATGCGATCCAGAGCTTCAATCCGCTTCATATGGACGGTGACTGGGCGCGGGCCAACACCCACTATCCGGATCGGGTGGCCCATGGCGTGATGACGTCAGCGCTGATGTCGAAGCCGATCGTGCAATTCTGCGAACGATTCCGGGTCCGTACCGCGTTGCTGTCGACGTCTGCAAAATACCTGAAGGCGGTTATAGTCGGCGACACGGTGACGACTGTCGTGCGTCTCACCTCGAAGGATGATGAAAAGCGGCGGATACGCTTCGAGGTGGAGGCCAGAAACCAGCACGGCGAATTGGTGCTGGTCGGGGAGGCTATCGAAAAGGCGCTGTAGGCGGCGGGGATTGGAAGTCTTTCCGCGCGCCTCAGTCGACAATTCGGAAGCGATGCAGTCCGATGCCCTCGGCGACGGTCTCGAACACCGCCTCGACGCGCTTGCCGACGAGGTCGGTCTCAGTGTCGGCATGCGTGGGATCGTCGACATTGGAAAAGATGCGCGGCCCTTCGTCGAGCTGAACCTGGACTACGCTGTAGGGAGAATCCGCGCGCCATGCCGGATGATACGTCTGATGAAAGACGAGGTGGGCAAGCACCTTGCCTCGTCCTGAGAGTTCGGCCCATTCCGTCCTTTCCGACAGGCACTCGGTGCAAACCGGCCCCAGCGGGAACCGTATATGGCCGCAATCGACGCAGCGTTGCAGGCACAGCCGGCCCTCCGCCGCCGAGCGCCAGAAAGGCTCGCTTAGCGGTGTGGGCACCGGCAAGGGCTTCGATGGAACGTCAGGCTGGCCCTTCATCTCGACCTCCATCAGGCTGCGCGCAGGATCATGGCGTTGGAGCAGTTGAGCGCCATGCCCCGGCCTGTAACCAGGCACGTTTCGGCGCCTTTTACTTGGCGGGCACCGCATTCGCCGCGCATCTGCCGGACGCCTTCGACGATGTGGAGCCAGCCCTCCATGTAGCTCTCGGAAAGATTGCCGCCTGCCGTATTGACGGGTAGTTCGCCGCCGAGCCTGATCCTGCCGCCTTCCACGAAGGCGCCCGCTTCACCCTCGGCGCAGAACCCCGCATGTTCTAGCCAGAGCAGGACGGAAATGGTGAAATTGTCGTAGAGTTGCGCGACATCGATGTCCTCCGGCCCACATCCGGCGGTACGGAACGCATCGGCCAGGGCCTGCTTCTGGTGCAGAACATACCACCATCGCTCGGCCTCAAGCGTCTGGGCCGTATAGGCTTGCCCCATCCCGGCGATGACGACCGGCTTCTTGGCCATGTCGCGCGCCCGTTCAAGCGACGTGACGATGATGCACACGCCACCATCGGATATCAGGCAGCAATCGAGCAGCCGGAGTGGCCTGACGATCCATCGCGACTGCTGATGATCCTCGCACGTTATCGGCTCGCGCATGACCGCGTTGGGATTGAGCGAGGCATGGTATCGGCAGGCGACGGCTACCTCTGCCAGTTGGCGGCTCGTCGTGCCATAGAGATGCATGTGCCGATCGGCGGCCACCGCACTGTTGGCGGCGGCGCCCATCATGCCCCAATGCGACCAGGGCACCTCGCCGCCGCTCGCCCGGTCGAACCGCACGCCGCCGGTCTTGGCCGTATCGCCGAAGACGCATGCGACGACATCGGCCATGCCCGAATCGATAGCCATCGCTGCCATCTGGACCAGCGCGCCAGCGGTGCCTCCCCCCATCGTCATACTGGCGGTGAAACGAGGATTGATGCCGACCGCCTCGCCGAAACGCAGATAGTGAAGGCTGCCTTCGGGAGAGGTCGTTCCCGGCATCGTCAATAGGCCGTCGACATCTTCCTTGCGGAGTCCGGCATCATCGAGAGCGCGGCGGAACGCCTCGATCCCCAAATCGAGCGCGCTCCGCCCCGGAAGTTTGCCCTGCGCAGTCGCGCCGACGCCCGCCACGGCCATGCGGCCAGCCGGAGAACCCGATATCATCGCCCCCTCCATGCCGGCCGCCGCTTCTCGCGAAACGCCTGCCGGCCTTCCTGTCTGTCTTCGCTCTCGCGGAGGATGTTGAAAAGCATGCGCTCGCAGGCCAATCCTTCCGCCAATGTCATATCGAGACCGGCCCTGATCGCCTTTTTCACGGCGCGGACCGAAAGGGGCGCGTTGGCGTCGATGCGACGGGCGATGGCCATGGCCTCGTCGATCAGCCCCGCCGGATCGCAGACCCGCGTCACCAGGCCGATACGCAGGGCTTCCGCAGCATCGATGCGCCCGCCCGTGAGCGCCATATGCATCGCGACCCCGGGGCCGACGATGCGCGGAAGGCGCTGGGTGCCCCCGCTGCCCGGCATGGAACCGACGGCAACCTCAGGCAGGCCGAATTGCGCGCTCGAAGAGGCGATGCGGATATCGCACAGAAGCGAAAGCTCCAGCCCGCCCCCGAGCGCATAGCCGTTGACCGCCGCCACGACCGGCTTGGTGACGAGCGGATCGACCACCAGGCTCCTGTCGGTTCCGCCAAAAACGGCGCGCGCCGTCCCGTCCGCGACGATGCCGCCGGCGCTCAGATCCGCACCGGCGCAGAAGGCCTGGTCGCCCGCTCCCGTAAGAATTGCGACTGTGCTGGTTTCGTCTGCCTCGAAGGCGGCGAAGGCGGCGTCCAGGGCTCGGGCCGAGGCCGGATCAAGCGCGTTGCGCTTTTCAGGCCGGTCGATCACGATTATTGTAACGGCGCCGTCGCGTTCGGTGCGGATCGTCATATCAGCATCTCACGCCGTTGCGCAGGAGGTCGCGCGCAATGATCCAGCGATGGATTTCGCTCGGCCCCTCGACGATGCGATAGACCCTGGTGGCCCGATAGATATATTCGAGCGGCAATTCCTTCGAGACACCCATGCCGCCGTGAAGCTGGATGGCCCTGTCTACGACGCGGGCGATCATCTCTGTTCCCTGGATTTTGACCATGGAAGCTTCCGAGCGCACGTCCGTCTCGCCGCGGTCAATCCGGCTCGCGAGCCGCCAGGTGAGGAGGCGCACCATCTCCATTTCCTGAAAACTGTCGGCGATCCACCACTGGACAGCCTGCCGGTCCGAGAGCGGATGACCGAACGTGGAACGGTTCTGCGCCTGCTCGATCATCATGTCGATGCAGCGGCGCGCCAACCCCAGGCAACGAGCCGAGATCTCCATGCGGCGGACCGCGAGCCGCTTTTGAAGTGGCGCGAAGGCGGTTCCGATCTCGCCAAGTACCTGCACGTCATCGAGTTCGACGTCGTCGAACACGACCTCATAGGGGCAATATTCGCCTATCATGGGGTAGTTGGTGGGGATCGACAGGCCACGTGTTCCCTTGTCGACCAGAAAGGCGGTCATGCCGCCATGCGCGCCTTTCGCGGCATCGGTGACGGCGATCACGATGATGAAATCGGCCGAGCGGGCATTCGATATGAAGACCTTGGAGCCCGACAGGATCCATTTCCCGTTGCGGCGCCGCGCCGGCATCCTGATGGCTCCGGCATCGGAACCGGCGCCGGCCTCGGTCAACGCCAGACAGGCTTTCTTCTCGCCGCGCGCATAGGGAAGAAGATAGCGCTCGACCTGCTCGCCGCGACAAAGGGATTTTAGCAGGTGCAGATTGGGGCTGTCCGGCGGCGCCACATAGGGCGTGATGCTTTGCTTCAGCTCTTCGATGACGATGCATTTGGCAAGAGCGCCGAGATCCTGCCCGCCATATTCTTCAGGGACATCGACGCCGTAGAGTCCGACTTCCCTGGCTCGTGCGTTCAGTTCCGCCTCGACATCGGCGGGAACGAGAGGCTCGTCGCCGAAGCCGCGGACCGCCTCGCGCTCCAGAACCATCCGCTCCAGCGGCCGCAGATGGTCGCGCGCGAAGCCGCGTACGGTTTCCCGCACCATGGAAAGCTCCTCCGGCAGTTCGAATGCCGCGCTCGCGATCAACGCAAGGCCCCCTTCTTCTCCAGTTCGGCGATCCGCTCCTTTGAAAGCCCGGACAGGAAAGGCAATTTTTCATTGTGCTGGCCGAGCAGGGGAGCGGGCGACCGATAGCGCGCGTCCATTCCCTCTATGTGGGCAGGCAAGCCATGATAGAGCGTTTCACCCATGACCGGGTGACTCAGCCTCTGCCAGAAGCCTCGTTCCGCCAGATGGCGATCGTGATCCACCAGATCCGCCGCGTTCTGCACGATGCCCGCGGAAATGCCGGCCGCCTGCAACGATTCAACCGCGCGATGCGGTTCCTGCCCTTGCGACCATTGCGAGACGATTACCTCCAGTTCGGCGGACCGCGCTCTTCG
>JBDZVC010000588.1:0-2171 GCA_040255475.1 Phyllobacteriaceae bacterium
AGGCAGTACGCTCGGGCGCCGGCATCGGCATCCTGCACACCTTCATCGCGCGCGCTCTTCCCGACCTCGTCCACGTACCGGCGGCAAAGCCGATCCGACGCGCCTACTGGCTCGTCTATCACGAATCGGTCCGGCCGCTGAGGCGCATCCAGGCCGTCGCCGGCTTCATCGGCGAAGCGGTGGAACGGGAACGCAACCTCTTCGCGTAAAGGAAGACCGCTCCTTACAGGCTGGCCTCGCCGGAAAGATCGCGACGCGCCTTTTCAAGCTCCTCGGCGTAGCGCCTGAGGAGATGCCCCTCGGTGAGAAGTCCGACGACGGTGCGATCGTATTTGTCGCTGACGACGGCGAGTTCCTCGCTCCCCGAAGCGGTAAACGCCTGCGCAGCGACCTTGACGTTCATCGATGGCAGCAGGACCGTATCCTTGAACTGCGCCAGTTCGCCAACCGGCGCGCCTTTTTCCGCGTCGGCATCCACCTGGTCTGCATGTACTTCGGCCACGATCAATATGCCGGCATAGTGCTGGTCGGAATCGACGGCGATGACACGTTGCGCCGAACCGAGCGGAAAGAGCTTGCGGAATTCCGCGACCGGTGTGTCGGCATCGACGGTGCGCACGTCCGCGCGCATCATCGAACCTACGGTCAGCGACCGCATCCACCCTACATCGTTGGCGCTGCGGATCGTTTCGCCACGCAAATGCAACCGCCAGGTCGAGAAGGAGTAGCCGAAGCCCTCGCGCACCACCATCGCCGAAAGGATGGAAGCGGCCAGCACGACCCCGGTCAGCGTCAGGTCGCCGCTCGATTCGAGCGCCAGGAAGGTCATGGTCAGCGGGCCACCGACGACTCCGACCGCGAGCGATGTCATGCCGATGACGCCTGCCACGCCCGGATCGATGCCGGTCTGGGGCGAGACGATCGCCATCGCCGCCGCGAACAGCTTGCCAAGCAGCACGCCGAGGAAAAGCGAAGCAAAGAACAGGCCGCCGCGAAACCCGGAGCCGAGCGAGATGGCCGATGCGGCGAGCTTCATGACGAACACGCCTGCCACGACAGTCAGCCCGTAATTCATCGCCATCTGCAACTGGAAGGCGCCATGGCCCGAGGAGAGAACCTGCGGCGTGCCGAGGGCCAGGAGCCCGACCAGGCAGCCGCCAATGGCGGGCCTGAACGTCGCATCGATCGACAGGCTGGAGAAGGCGCGCTCGACAAGCGTCACGAAGTGCATGATCGCGATCGAGACGACGCCGCCGACGAGGCCGAGGAGCATGTAGGGCAGATATTGCTCGGGCGTCATATGCGGCACGGATCCCAGGTGGATCGGGAATTGCTGGGCCTTCAGAATATCCGCGGTGACGGAGCCCATGAGCGCGGCCGCCAGGACCGGAGCTACATTGACGATGGTGTAGACGCCGATGATGAGCTCGAACCCATAGAACGCGCCGGTCAGCGGTGCGTCGAAGGCGGCGGCGATCGCCGCAGCGGCGCCGCACCCGACCAGCATGCGCACGTCGTTGCGGCGCAGCTTCAGGCTTCGGCCGATGCGCGAGGCAACGCCCGAACCCATTTGCGTGTATCCCGCCTCAAGTCCGACCGACGCGCCGAAGCCGCTGGAGATGATCGTTTGGAAGGCGATGATAAGGCTGTCCGTCAGTGACAGGCGTCCGCCATGGAGTGCATTGGCCTCGATCGGATCGATCGGCGTGCGGTATTTACGATAGCGCAGCCAGGCGATGCTGATGCCCATGATGATACCGCCGACCAGCGGTACGAAGGCGTGGCGCGGATCGAACAGCGCGAACATGCTGGAAAGACGCGCGCCCTTCGGCAGATCGTAGAGATACCAGTGCATCTGCTGCACGATCCAGCCCATTGCCCAGACCAGAACACCGGAGACGATACCGATAAAGCACGCCAGAAGCACGATGAAGAGGCCCGGCGCCTTGAGTGTTCCGACAAGATGCTTCGCGCCGGCAAGCAATTGTGGCCGGCTGACGAAATGGAGGCTTTCGATTGCCACGGGAAGATATTCCTGATCATACCGGGCAGCCGCGGTCCCTCCCTCGTCATCCGGCCCGCAACTACACGCTCTGCCAATGCCCTATCGCAGGGCTTCGACTTCCGGTCCAAGGTAATAGCGGCATTTTGTTGACGTTTTTTTACGTCGT
>JBDZVC010000116.1:0-11454 GCA_040255475.1 Phyllobacteriaceae bacterium
TCGATCATCCGCACCTGCCTCGACAACGGCCAGCGCCTGATCCTCATCAACCGCGACGACCGGCTCGCCGGCCCCTACAACCTCTCGCTCGATAACCGCCTCGCGGGGAAGACCGCATTCGAAACCTTCCTCAAGGCCGGCTGCAAGCGGCTGGCGGTAGTGACCTCGGAAGCGGGAACGCCGAGCCTGATCGCGCGCGAAGAGGCTTTCGTCGAAGCCGCCCGAAGCTCCGGCATCGATGTGTCGAGCACGCGCAACAGCCGCACCAGCTACGAGGCCGGCGTGGCCGGCGCTCGCGTGCTTCTCACCGGGCCGGAACGGCCGGACGCGGCCTTCTGCATCACCGACCTCATCGCCTGCGGCTTCATGGACACGGCACGGCACGAATTCGGCCTGTCGATCCCCGACGAACTCAGCGTCATCGGCTTCGACGATATCGAGCAGGCAGGCTGGCTCTCCTACCGGCTGACGAGTTTCGCTCCGCCGGTCGGGGAACTCGCTGCCGCCGTGGTCGATCTCGCCACGATGGGCGAGGCGGCGGCCGAAGAGGCGCCTGCCAGCCGCTTTCTGGAAGCGCCGCTCGTCTGGCGCGATACGGTGCGCGGCAAGAGGGGCTGATCAGCGCATCTCAGCGTACCCGTGAAAAAGCGAGCCACAGCCCTCCACCGACGAGAAAGCCGCCGCCGATCCTTGTCAGCAGGCGAAAGCGCTTCGCCGACAGTGCCCGGCCGGCGCGAGCGGCGGCAAGCGCGTATGTGCTGTCGGAGAGCGCGCCGAAGAACATGGCTGTCATGCCCATGAGCGCGATCTGCAGGGCATAGCTGCCAGCCGGGTCGATGAATTGCGGGATGAAGGCGCCGAAGAAGAACAGCGTCTTCGGATTGCTTATCGCCACCAGCAAGCCCTGCGCGAAGAAGCCCATGCGAGGCGCAGGCGGCGCTGCTCCTTCCTCAGCTCCGCCATGCGCGAAGAGCATCTGGAGGCCGATCCAGACCAGATAGGCCGCGCCGATGAAGCGGATATAGTCGAACCAGTTGCCCATCGCCGCAAGCACCGAGGCCAACCCGACGCCGACCACGGCAAAGACCAGCGCCACGCCCGCGAGCGTGCCTGCTACGTTGAGGAGCGCCGCGCGGGCGCCATGGCGCATGCCGGAGGCGACAACCAGCGTCACCGTCGGCCCCGGTACCATCACGATGACGATGGTGGCGAGGAGATAGGCAAGATAGGTGTGAAGAGCCAATTTCTGTCCTCCTCAGCCTTTCATGGCGCGGTCGACCTCGGCCGCAAGCGGGATCGACGGCTGCGCGCCTTCCTTGAGGCAGGCAAGCGAGGCAGCGGCCGTAGCGCGGCGGAGCGCCTGTTCGAGCGACTGGCCGGAGGCGAGCGACGCGGCCAGATAGCCGCAGAACGTATCGCCGGCGCCGACCGTATCGATCGGCTTGACCTTCAGTGCCGGAACGGCGAGCGTTTCGCCAGGCGCGGCGGCGAGCACGCCTTCCGCGCCCAGCGTGACGATCAGCGTGCGCGCCGTGCGCTCTGTAAAGGCTGCCATACGGCCCGTGCGGTCGCCCTTCGGCAGGGAAAGCGCATCGGCGTAAAGATCGAACTCGGTCTCGTTGGCGACGACGTAATCGGCCTCGCCGATGAAGGAGGCCGCCTCGGCGCGAAAAGGCGCGGTGTTGAGGACCGAGACCGCGCCGGCCTTCCGCGCGGCCCGCAAAGCCGCCTCAACCGTCTCAAGCGGAATTTCCTGCTGGAGCAGCAGATATTCGCCCTTCTTCAGGCCGGCGGCGGCAAGATTGCCCGGCAGTACCGACCGGTTGGCTCCAGGCACGACGGCGATGACGTTCTCGCCTTTCGCATCGACCAGGATCAGCGCCGTGCCGGTCGGGGCATGCATCCGCCCGACATGGGAGAGATCGACGCCGCCCTCCTCCAGAAGCGACAATGCCTCGCCCGCAAAGGCATCTTTCCCCACCGCACCGATCATCCTGACCTCCGCGCCGGCGCGGCGCGCCGCAAGCGCCTGGTTGGCTCCCTTGCCGCCGGGCGCCGTGCTGAAGTCGCCGCCCGTGACGGTCTCGCCCGGAGCGGGCAGCCTTTCGACGGTGGCGATCAGGTCCAGATTGATGGAGCCAACGACGGTGATGGTGATCAAGCAAAAGCCTCCCCGGAACAAGGTTCCCGGGAGGCTAGAACATTTTCAGGCCCGGTTGGAAGAGCGCTCGTCAATGTCCGGCAAGCTGGCCTGCTTCCCAGCCGAGGATGGCGCGCTTTCTGGTCAGGCCCCAATGGTAGCCGGTCAGCGCGCCGGACTTGCCGACCGCGCGGTGACAGGGCACCACGAAGGACATCGGGTTGGCGCCGATCGCGGCACCGACGGCCCTCGAGGCTTTCGGCGCTCCGATCTCCTTTGCGATCGAGGAATAGCTGACCGCGCGGCCCATCGGGATCCGGAGCAGTGCGTCCCAGACGCGCAACTGAAAATCGGTGCCGATCATGACCACCCGAAGCGGCTCTTCCGCCCGCCATTTCGCCGGATCGAAGATGCGGCCGGCGTAAGGCGAGGTCGCCGCCATATCCTCGATATAGGTCGCGTTCGGCCAGCGCGCCGACATGTCGGCAAAGGCTTCCCGCTCGCGGCCGGGATCGCAGAAGGCGAGGCCGGCAAGGCCGCGCTCCGTCACCATGACAAGCGCCATGCCGAAGGGCGAGATATGATAGCCGTAGCGCATGGTGAGGCCTGCGCCGCGCGTCTTGTAGTCGCCCGGCGACATCGCTTCATGGGTGACGAAGAGATCGTGCAGGCGGCCCGGCCCCGACATGCCGACCTCATAGGCGGCGTCGAGGAGTGGCGCGCCCTCGTCGAGGAGGCGGCGGGCGTGGTCGAGCGTCACCGCCTGCAGGAACGCCTTGGGGCTGAGCCCCGCCCAGCGGGTGAAGAGTTTCTGCAGGCCCGTCGGCGTATCGCCGACCGCCTCGGCCAGCGTCTCCAGCGAAGGCTGGTCGCGGTAGTCGAGGCTGATCTTCTCGATACAGCGGCGGACGACATCGTAGTCGCCACCGTCCGGGGTGATGTCCTGCTGAAGGATTGCGGTCTGCGCGTTCATGTCGGCCTCCTTGGGCTGAAAGTTCGATTGACCGCAATATCGTCGGGAAGGGCGGGATTTCCCACCCGATTCCTGCCTTTCATCCTGTGGTTGCAAACCGGTGGCGTCACCGCCCTTTGGCGGTCCCGAGCGCCCGCGAAAAGGCCGTCGCAAAACTCTCGCGGTCGTCCGGGTTGAGGAAGCTTCCAATCGGCACCGTCTCATAGCGCGAGGTCACGGCCATGCGGGTAATGCCGATCTCGCTATGGCGGTTGACCGAAAAGCGCGCCCAGAAGGGATTGAAGCTATGCGCCTCGGATTTGCCCGAAGGCGAGGTCTTGCGGATGTCGAGATGCGTGCGCGACAGCGTTACCTCCTCGCGGGCGCGCGCAGCGCGGTAGTTCAGCCGGAAGGCGACGTAGATCGCCGCCATTTCGAGGCCGCAGAAGCACAGGATAGGCCAAGCGCCATCCAGGAGGAAAAAGATGCCCGTCGCCAGGCAGCCGAAGCCGAGCACGCCCATCAGAATACGGAAACCGGTGCGGCCGAGAGACCGGTGCGGCGTCAGAAGCGCGCGGAAGAACGGTTTGTCCGCTGCGATTGTCTCGCTCATGGGAATAATTATAGAGGAGGAATGCAAAAGCGGAACAGCAATTCAACGTTACCGGTGAAACAAAAAGTGCCTGCCGCCTCCAAGCGCGGCAGGCGGGCAAAAATCCCTTATTCGGCAGAGGAGATCCACGAGATCTTCCGGCGTTTTTCCGTACAGCGGCCGGAGCCCCGGAGCGAGCTCGACTACACCAACGCGTTCACCATGCTGGTGGCGGTGGTGCTTTCGGCTCAGGCGACGGACGCCGGCGTCAACAAGGCGACGAAAAAGCTCTTCGCCATCGCCGATACGCCCGAGAAGATGGCGGCACTCGGCGAAGGCGGCATCGCCGACCATATCCGCACGATCGGCCTGTGGCGCGCCAAGGCGAAGAACGTGCTGGCGCTCTCCGAGGCGCTGATCCGCGACCACGGCGGCGAAGTGCCGGACAGCCGCGAGGAACTCGTCAGACTGCCGGGCGTCGGCCGCAAGACCGCCAATGTGGTGCTGAACAACGTCTTCGGCGAGCCGACGCTGGCGGTCGACACCCATATCTTCCGGCTCGGCAACCGGCTGCTTCTGGCGCCCGGCAAGACGCCGGAAGAGGTCGAGGCCGGCTTCCTGAAGATCATCCCACCGGAATTCCTGCGCCACGCGCATCACTGGCTGATCCTGCACGGCCGCTATGTCTGCAAGGCGCGCCGTCCGGAATGCGAGCGCTGCATCATCGCGGATCTGTGCAAGGCGCCGGTCAAGACCTGCGACGTGCCGGCGCCGCTGGTGCCGATCGGCTAGGCTTCAGCCCCTCCGCCGAAACCATCTTGTGCAGGTGCACCATCAGGGCCGCCGCGAAAAGCGGGGTCAGGAGGTTGACCACCGGCACGGCGAGGAAGAGGGCGATGACCAGTCCGGCGAGGAAGACGGTGCCGAAATTGCGCCGGCGGAGTGCCTTCGCCTCCGGCTCCTCGCGGAAACGCATGGCGGCGAATTCGAAATATTCGCGGCCGAGCAGGTAGCCGTTCACCAGGAAGAAGGCGGCGATGTTCACGCCCGGAACGAAGAGCAGGAACAGCGCCACGATATTGCCGAGGATGACGACCGCCAGGAATTTCGCCGATAGCAGGATCGCCCGCATGGTCGGCACGGCGCGGCCCGGCGGATCGAGGGGATATTCGTTCTTCTCGATGATTTCGGCCACGTCGTCCAGGAAGAGGCCGGCGATGATCGCCGCGACCGGCGCGATCAACAGCGCAAGGCCGAGTGCCAGTCCGATCGCGGTCAGCACCGCCGCGACGATGCCGAGCCAGCTTGCCCAGCTTGGGAAGCCGGGCAGGAGCGCGTCGATCCACGGCAGGGCATAGGCGTCGAACAGATGCTGGAGGCCGACCCAGACCAGCAGCAGAAGCAGAAGCGTCAACCCGAGCGTCTTGAAGAAGGCCGTGCGGAATTCAGGGGTGAAAAGGTCGCCGAGCGCGCGGCGGGCAGCTTCGAGGATCATTCGTCCATCCGGATTGGCCAGTCCGGCCGCAGATAGGGGCGCGCTGGCACCGCTGCAAGAAAGGGAGGTCGAATGGCCTTACACCAGCCTGGCCAGCAGTTTCAGGAAAGTCACCGTCTCGCGGGCATTGAGCGGCGCGAGCGTCTCTTCGGTGATCCGCTCGGCGAGCGGCAGGAGCTTTCCGATCAGAGTCTTTCCCTCGTCGGAAAGGCTTACGACCAGCCGTCGCCGATCTTCGTTGTGTGCCGACAGCGTCACCAGCCCCCGCGCCTTCAGCCGGTCGATGACGCCCTTGATCGTCGCCGCATCCATCGCGACCATCGCGCCAAGCTGGTTCTGCGAGGCCTCGCCGATCTCCGCCAGCATGGCGAGCGCGGCGAATTGAGGCGGGGTGAGGTCGCCGATGTGCCTCGCGAAGATGGCGATATGGCGCTGGTTCACCTTGCGCAGGATGAAGCCGACCTGTTCGTGCAGGCGGTAGCGTTCATCGGCGCCGGTCTCTGCCTCGACCAGCTTCAGCTTTCCGCCGGGCACGGTCACCTCAGCCCGTCCTCGCCCTTGACGTCCGCCGCCGCCAGACCGCCCATGCGGTTGTGCACGCGCGGGCCGCAGGCTATCGCGAGGCAGAACAGGATCTCGTCGGGGCGCGGACCATCCGGCATCGACACGGTCATGGCGTCGAAATGGCTGCGCACATAAGCGGCGTTGGTGTGGCCGAGCGGCACATCGAGCGATGCGCCGAACGCGCCGACCTTCATCGCCGAGGGCACGATGGCCTTGGTGTCATTGAGACGTTCGCGCATGGCGTAGCCGCCCGGCACGTGCCAAAGAGCGCCGTGTTCGATCTCGCCTTCGGTGCCGACGATGGCGCCCTTGCCGTAGCCGTCGATCGCCGCGATGTCGCCGCCGAGCGCCGCGATCAGCCGATCGGTCAGCATCAGGCCGAGCGGCTTCAGGGCTTCCATGCCGGGCTGGAGTTCGGCGGCATATTGGCCGGCATAGGGGTTCTTCACCAGTGCCAGCGCTGCGCCGCGGCGACGCGGTATGACCGGCGCCGGCCCGCCCTCATGCAGGATTTCCTCCGTCAGCACAGCGATCTTGCGGATCTGGAATTCAGGCATGCTGCGGCTCCGTGTGAGATTTGAAGAGAGAGGCGTCACGGGGCGCTGCCGTTTCCGGCAGGGCATTCCCGCAATCGCGCGATTGCCCGGCCAGGAACAGCGCCGCCGCCTCGATCAGTCCGCGCCGGCGATAGTCTTCGGCGACTGCGAGACCGCGTTCCAGCGCTTCGCATATTTCCTCGTCCGCGAGCAGCCCGACATCCGTCGTCACCAGCCTTTCGCCGAGATCGGTATCCGGCTGGAGCGTGCAGGCAGGTTCGCGGCGGATCGCGGGGTGACCGGGCAGGTCTACCGCGTTGGCGATCAGGGTCGCGGCGACATCGGCCGCTGCCGCATCCCTCGCCAGCACTGTGACCGCATCGGCGATGCCAAGGGAAAAACTGCGGCCACGCCAGCCGCTGGTGGCGATGCCGCGCATGCGATCTTCCGCCAGGACGACCAGCCGGTCGGAAAGCCCATGCCCGGTTCCGGCGATCGCGGCTTTCATCGACTGTCCGGGCGCGAGATGGATGGCGATGTCGCCGCCATCATTGACATAGGCGCGGTCGAGGGCGCGGCCGGCAAGCATCGCGGCCAGCATCTCGTCCGCGACCGAGCCGGCCACCGCCGCCATCGGCGTCACGAAAATCTCGGCGAAGCGCGAGGCGGCCGTCTCCATCCGCCGCGCCGTCGGCCCGGAAAATGGGCGTGGCCGCGGCGTGGAAGGCCGGCGCAATTCGGCCAGTTCCTCGACCAGTTCGCCAAGGATCGTCTGGAAGCGCTTTGCGGCTTGCCGGTAGGCCGCCTCGACCTCGTCGACCGCGCCCAACGCCTCGACGATCAGATCGATCGGGCCGTGGTTCATGTGCAGACGGCGCCCGTCCGGCAGCCAGACGATTTCAGACCCGTTCATCTCGGCCTGCCCGGAGAATGGCGCATATAGGCAAGCGGCGGCCATGGGTTCAGGCCCTGCGCGCCGGCGCCGCGGCGCGGGTTCAGATATTCGCCGCCATGCGCGACGATATCCTCGACCGTGCGGATTTCGGAGACATAGCCGCCGAGCCGCTCGTAATCGTCGCGGCGGAGCGTGAACTCGATCGGCGCCACCAGCGCCGGCGTCGGCACATAGCCGAAGGCATTGTCGGGCGTACGCATGACATCGACCATCAGCATGATGCCGCCGCCCGGCCACACATAGACAGGCGCGCCGCCGACCGTGACATAGGTCTGCAGCCCATGGACCGAGCGCGTGAGGTTGACCGGGTTCTCCGTCACGCCGGCGCGTAGCGAGCCACCCGCGCCACCGACGAACAGCACGGTGCAGAGCGCTGGTTCGCAATTATCCTCGATCAGGTCGACGGATTTGCGCAGCCGTTCAGGAAACGGCTTTTCGACCGGCTTCAGATCGTCGTCCAGTTCGAAATAGGCGAACTGCTCGCCTGTCGTGGAAACCATGAGGAGCGAGAGGCCCGGCCGCGCGCCCTTCTTCGGGTTCCATTCGCCGAGAATCTGCAGCGGATCGGAGATCGTCGTGCCGCCCCAGCCCAGCCCCGGCTCGGAGACCTTGAAGTAACGCCCCGGCGTCGAGCGTCGGCCGAGGATCTTTATGCCCGTATCCTGCCAGCCGAGCACCTTGCCGGCCTGATGCTCGGAGACGACGCCGGTGATGTGGTCGTCCACCACCACCACCTCGTCGACGAGGTCTTTCCATTGCGTGGCGAACATGCCGATCGTCGCCGAGCCGCAACCGACGCGCATGCGATGTTCGGGTTTGTCGTCGATGATGGGCGCCTTCCCGGCCTGGACGACAACATTGACGCCGCCATCGATGGTCAGTTCCACCGGCTGCTTGTTGCAAAGGCTGAGAAGCGCGTCGCAGGTGGCGCGGCCTTCCGCCTTGGAGCCGCCGGTCAGATGGTGCACGCCGCCGAGCGACAGCATCTGCGAGCCGTATTCGGCGGTGGAGACATGGCCGATCACCTCGCCTTCAGCTCGTACGGCGGCGGTCTCGTCACCCAGATGCCGGTCGGTATCGATTTTCACCTTGGCGCCGCAATAGGAAAAGATGCCTTCCGTCACGACCGTTACCAGATCGACGCCCTCGACCTCCTGGCTGACGATGAAAGGCGCCGGCTTGTAGTCGGGATAGGTGGTGCCGGCGCCGATGCCGCTGACGAAGCGGCGACCGCTTCTCACCAGTTCGCCGTTCCAGTCCTCGCCCTCGGCAAGGAAGGGCGTAACGGCGCCGCCAGTCTCTTCGGCATGTTCCAGGATGGTCAGGGGATCGCAGCGGACGATCCGGCCTCCGACATTACCATAGCGGTCGCAGGCACCGGTGCGGCCCTCCGCGATGTAGCACATGACCGGGCAGGCGTCGCAGCGGATTTTTTCGGCTACCTTCTTCTCGCCCGGATCGTGCGTCTCGAAGCGCTCGGAGAGTTCGCTCATGGGCGTCGCTCCCCGAAACGGATACGCTTGCGTTCCTTCACAGCCCCCTCTGTCCTGCCGGACATCTCCCCCTCAAAGGGGGAGATCAAACTGGCCGCGCCGCCGGCTCCCTCCTTTCTACGGCTTTGAAGATTCGGCGGAAGCGGTGACGACAGCCAATCTCCCCCCTTGTGGGGGAGATGTCCGGCAGGACAGAGGGGGGTGCCACCGGCAATCATTTGCCCGCCTCCCTGATCGCGGTCAGCACGCGCGACGGGGTCGCCGGCACTTTCACGATCTTCGCGCCGGAGGCGTGGCGGATGGCGTTGAGGATCGCTGGCGCAGTGGGGATCAGCACATGCTCGCCGAGCCCCTTGGCGCCGAACGGGCCTTCCGGGTCCGGCACTTCGATCAGGATCGATTCGATGGGCGGCACGTCGCCGATGGTCGGGATCAGGTAATCGTGCAGATTCTCGGTTCGGCCGGGAACATATTCTTCCATCAGAGCCAGACCGATGCCCTGGGCAATGCCGCCCTCTATCTGGCCCTCGACCAGAAGCGGGTTCACGGCACGGCCGACATCATGCGCGGCGGTGATCTTGACGAGCTTCACCGTGCCGAGTTTCATGTCGACCTCGAGTTCCGCGATCTGCGCGCCGAAGCCATAGACCGCGTAGGGCTTGCCCTGCCCTTTCGCGTCGAGCGCGGTGGTCGGCGCGTCATAGGTCTCGACCGCGCGGAAGACGAGGCCGTCGGCATCGGCTTCCATCACGCCCAGATCGATCACGCGCGCCGCATCGCCCTCGCGTACGGTCAGGATCGTACCGTCGAGCGACAGAACGGCATTCTCAGAGACATTGGCGAAACGCAGGATCTTTTCGCGAAGCGCGCGGCCGGCCTTCTCGGCAGCCTTGCCGGTGATGAAGGTCTGGCGCGAGGCGGACGTCTTGCCGGCGTCAGGTGTGATCGAGGTGTCGGCGCTGACGAGACGCAGCTTGCCGAGCGGAAGGCCGAGCGCGTCGGCGGCGATCTGCGCGATCACCGTGTTGGAACCCTGGCCGATATCGACCGCGCCCTGATGCAGCGCCACTTCGCCCGCAGGCGAAATGCCGATCTTGATGGTGGACGGATTCGGCAATGCGGTGTTGCCGCAGCCATACCAGCAGGAGGCCATGCCGACGCCGCGCTTGCGCGTTTCATGGGTGGCGTTGAACGTCTCGGCATCCTTGAGCGCTCGCGCCCAATGCGGCTTCAATGCTTCCAGGCATTCGACGATGCCGGCCGCCTCCAGCACCTGCCCGGTCGCCGTCACCGAGCCCTTGCGGAAGGCATTCTTCAGGCGGAACTCCAGCCGGTCCATGCCGATCTTGCCGGCAAGCTCGTCGTAGAGCGTTTCCTGCATGATCGTCGCCTGCGGCACGCCGAAGCCGCGGAAGGCGCCGGCAATCGGACCGTTCGTGTGGACCGCCCTGCCAATCGCCCGGTAGTTAGGAACGGCATAGGGGCCGGAAGCATGCACCGGCACGCGGTTCGCCACGGTGGGGCCCCAGCTCGCATAGGCACCCGTATTGAAGTCGCCATCGAAGACCATGCCGGTCACGCGGCCTTTGGCATCCGCACCGATCGTCGCTTTCATCGAGCCCGGATGGCGCTTGGTGGTCGAGGCCATGGATTCGGAGCGCGTATAGGCGAGACAGGCCGGCCGGCCCGTCTTCAGCGCCACCAGCCCGATCAGCGGCTGGAGCGATACGTCGAGCTTGGAGCCGAAGCCGCCGCCGGTCGCGGTCGGGACGATGCGCACCTTCTCCGGCGCGAGGCCGAGCACGGCGGCGGTGTCCGCGCGGTCCATATAAGGCGCCTGCGTACAGGCCTTGATGACCAGCGTATCGCCATCCATGAAGGCATGGCCGGCCTCCGGCTCGATATAGGCGTGCTCGACATAGGAGGTATCCACCGCGCCGCTGGCGGTGAAAGCCGCTTCGGCAAGCGCCCGTTCCGGGTCGCCGCGCTCGACGAAGCCGGTGGTCAGGATGTTGTCCTTGCGGTTCGGGTGGATGGGCGCGCTACCATTCAGCGCCTGTGAAGGTTCGAGCGCGTGCGGCAGCACGGTCCACTCGATCGGGAAATCGGCCGGATCGAGATCGGCCACCGCTTCCTTCTCGCCAGCAACGAGCGCCACGGCCTCGCCGCGAAAGCGCGCCTCCCCTTCCGCCAGCGCGGGCTGGTCGGCGAAAGGCGCGATGACGCCGAAGCAATTTCGGCCGGGAATGTCGGCGGCCGTATAGATTGCGACGACGCCGGGATGGTCCCGCACGAAACGATCGAGGTCTCCGAAGCTGAACGAGGCGTGCCAGTGCGGCGAGCGGATCACCAGCACCGACAGCGCGCCGGCCGGCCGCTCGTCGGCGCCGAAACGATCCATGCCGGAAACTTTCGGAATGCCGTCGAGACGGATCGGCGAAGCGCCTACGGCATGGCCGACGGCGGGGAGGCGGAGATCGAGAATATCGGCGCTCACATTTGATCGCCATTGTTCCTTCACACCCCCCTCTGTCCTGCCGGACATCTTCCCCTCAAGGGGGGAGATTACGCTGTCATCAGCGACAGCCCCAATCTCCAACGCCGGCGACTGGTGGCGGCCGGAGTGGAAGCCGATCTCCCCCCTTGAGGGGGAGATGTCCGGCAGGACAGAAGGGGGTGGATCGTTGCGGTTTTCGCGTGCCAATGCAGTTTGGCTCTCCGCCACCG
>JBDZVC010000117.1:0-11439 GCA_040255475.1 Phyllobacteriaceae bacterium
AGTCCAGCACGATGTCGAGATAGCCGCCGAGATCGGTCTTCCCGCGCAGAAGAGCGACCGCACCATCGAGCGCGTCACCGAAGCGGCTGGCAAGAATAAGGAGAAGTCCGGCGGCAAACCAGCCATTCGCAATCGCGATAGCGGCTGCGAGCCCGACGATGCAGGCGGCGACGGTGATCGCATTGGCCGAGATGCCCGCTCGCACCGCCACGGCCGCGGCCGGCTGGACCAGCGGATCGATACGTCTTCTTGCCCAGCCGTCCAGCATCGCGTTCTCCCGAGCGTTTCCTATAGCCGGCGCCGCCGGGATTGGGCAGCGAACACCACTCACATTTGCGTCAGGCGTTGACCGTGGGCGCCCCCTGCGCGATCCTCTATTGCTTGAAGGATCCAGGAAGGAATACGCCCCGGAAGGAATACGTTATGTATCGCGCTGTCACCCGAGACATCGAGGTATGTGCCGAGCCATTCTATCTGGCCGACCGCTCCGACCCGGAGGACGGACATTACGTCTGGGCCTACAGGATCACCATCGCCAACAATTCGGACGGTTTCGTCAAGCTTCTTTCACGCTATTGGCACATCACCGATGGTGCAGGCAAAATCGAGGAGGTGCGCGGGCCGGGCGTGGTCGGCGAGCAGCCGGAACTTGAGCCGGGCGACAGCTTTCAATATACGTCCGGCTGCCCGCTTTCGACGCCATCCGGCATCATGGTCGGCCGCTATACGCTTTGCGACCGGCTGGGCGCGACCTTCGAGATCGATATCCCCGCCTTTTCGCTCGACATTCCGGATAACACGCGCACGGTGAACTGACCGCAACCGCTGTCCGCTTGCAAATCCATGGGCTCCCCGCATAATTGAACTTTCGTCGTGTAGGGCAAGAAAACGGTCCGCGCGCGAACCGGGGAGGGCATTGGTGCAATCGGACTACAAATTCGTCATCGCCGACGACCATCCGCTTTTCCGAGGTGCGCTGAAGCAGGCACTCTCCACGATCGGTAATGATCCGACGATCATCGAAGCCGGCGATTTCGAAAGCGCCAAGACCGCTCTTGTCGATAATGAGGATGTGGATCTCGTCCTGCTCGATCTCTCCATGCCGGGCGCCAGCGGCCTCTCCGCGCTTGTGGCATTGCGTGGGCTGCATTCGGCGGTGCCGGTCATAGTGGTCTCCGCCCATGACAATGTCGTGACCATTCGACGGGCGCTGGAACTCGGCGCTTCCGGCTTCATCTCGAAATCGGCGGGCATGGAGGAGATCCGCGGCGGGATCGAAACAGTGCTCGGCGGCGGCATCGCAACGCCGAAGGATATCGATCTCGGCGTGGAAGCGGATGCCGAGATATCGGACCTGATCGGCCGCATCCAGACCCTGACGCCGCAGCAGACGCGCGTGCTCGGCATGCTGGCGGAAGGGCTTCTGAACAAGCAGATTGCCTATGAACTGAGTGTCTCGGAAGCGACCGTCAAGGCGCATGTGTCCGCGATCCTGCAGAAGCTCGGCGTCGACAGTCGAACCCAGGCCGTCATCCTGCTCTCGAAGATCGGCGGTGACCCGTTGCAGACCGCAAGCTGACCCGCATTGCGAGCCTATTCGGCGGCTGACAGCACCTTGCGATAGCGTGACAGCATGGCGCGCAGCGCCGCCGGCTTGATCGGCTTGTTGAGGACGCCGACCTCCATGCGCTCGGCCATCGCTTTCAGTTCTTCCGAGCGATCGGCGGTCAGGAGCAGGGCCGGTATGTCCCGGCCGTGGCGCGAGCGCAACCGTGCAATGAGTTCCAGGCCATCCTCGCCGTCGAGATGATAATCCGCAAGGATCACGTCCGGCTCGGTGGAAAACGGTTCGTCGAGCACGTTCGAACCGGAGGCCGTGCGGACGGCGCACCCCCAGCCTTCGAGGAGAAGGCGCATGCCCTCGACAATGCGCGGGTCGTTGTCGATGCAGAGTACCAAGAGGCCGGAAAGCGCGAAGACGGGTCCGGTGCCCGGCGCCGGCTCGACGATGGCAGCCTGCGGCGCCTCATGCGTGATCGGCAGGATGACGGAGAAGCGCGTACCCTTGCCTTTCAGGGATTGAAGTTGCAGTTCCAGCCTCAGCACCCGCGCGATGCGATCGACGATCGACAGGCCGAGCCCGAGCCCGGGCGCCTCGCGCACGCCTTCGTCGAGCCGGGTGAATTCGCGGAAGACGGTGTTCAGCTTGTCCTCGGGGATGCCGATGCCGGAATCGAAAACCTGGATTTCGGCGAGCTCCCCGCGCCGCCTGACGCCGACAAGGATGCACCCCTCGCGCGTATATTTGACGGCGTTGGATACAAGGTTCTGCACCGCGCGCCTGAGCATGTTGCGGTCGGTCCTTACCATCAGCGAGGAAGGCACGATGGTCATGTGAAGCTGCTTGGCCTCCGCCATCGGCTGGAAGTCGGTGGCGATCTGCTGCAGGAGCTCGTCGAGGCGGAAAACCGTTTTGGAGGGTTTCAGCGCGCCGGTGTCGAGCCGCGAGATGTCGAGCACCATGCCGAGGATGGTCTCGACCGATTCCAGCGAGGATTCGATATTGCGTGCGGCATCGCTCGGCTCCCCGGCACCGGCCTTCTCGATCAGTGAGGAGCAGTAGAGCCGCGCCGCGTTGAGCGGTTGCAGGATGTCGTGACCGGCCGCCGCGAGGAAGCGTGTCTTGCCGAGATTGGCCTCCTCCGCGATCTTCTGCGCCTGTGCCAATTCCTCGTTGACGCGCATCAATTCGCCCGTGCGGGTGGCGACGCGCTGTTCCAGCGTCTCGTTGATGCGCTTCAGTTCGGCATCCGCCCGAACGCGCGCGGTGATGTCGGCATAGGTCGCCACGATGCCGCCATCGGGCATCGGATTGGAGCGCAGTTCAATGATGCGCCCGCTCGTCCTAAGTTCAAGCTGCCAGGACTGGCCGAAGGTGGTCAGCCGGTCGAGTGTAGCGGCCTCTTCCGCCTGGAGGATGTCGCCGCGCCTTGCAAGGAAGGCAAGGATGCGGCCGAGCGACACGCCCACCTGGCCGAGTTCGTCCGGCAGGTCGAACAGCGCGCGATATTGCCGGTTCCAGCAGGTGAGCCTCAAGTCCTTGTCGAACACGGTGATCCCCTGTTCCATCTGGTCGAGGGCGATCTGCAAAAGGTCGCGATTGTGCTGGAGCGCATCGGAGGCATCGTCGAGCAGGCGGTAGGCATCCTTGGCCGAGCGGTCGTTGCGCTGGACGAGTAGCGACAGGATCAGGCGCGCGGAAGACGAGCCGACGGCGCTCGCCAGCAATTGCTCGGAGAAACGGATAGTCTCCATATCCGCCGGCGCATTGCCAGGGATGGGATGACCTTCCTGCTCCTCGAACGTCTGGAAGGAACGCTCCGTCCGCTCCACGCCGAGATAGCGTGAAATGGTGTCCTTGATGTCGTTTACGGTGACGGTGGTGCGCGCGCGGCGGAAGGCCGGCATCGGGCCCGCGTCGCGCGGCACGAAAAGTGCTGCCTGGATGCGCTCGCGTGGTTTCGACGCCCTCGATAGCGATCCGAGGATGTAGAACACCGTATTGATCGCCAGGCTCCACAGCACGCCATGGTTGAGAGCTGCGGTGTCCGTGCCGAAGAGCGCCTGCGGCTTCAGCGCCTCGATCCCGAACGGACCGTTGAGAAGGAACGCCGTGTCGTGCGGCAGGAAAGACGGGATGAAGAGCGTGTAGGCCCACACGATCCCGCCCGCGATCATGCCGAGTGCCGCGCCGCGCGCATTGGCGCCGCGCCAGAGGAGGCCACCGACGAAAGGCGGGATGAACTGCCCGATCGCGGCGAAGGAAATCAGGCCGATCGACACCAGCCCCACATCGCTCGGCATGCCGCGATGGTAGAGGAAACCGGCGAAGAGAATGACGAAGATCGCCGCACGGCGGATGGTCTGGATGATCTTCGACCAGTCTTCGTTGTCGCCGAGCTCGGGCCTCAGCAGCCGGCGCAGGAAAAGCGGAATCACCAGATCGTTGGAGATCATGATGGACAACGCAACACTCGCCACGATGACCATGGCGGTGGCCGCCGAGAGCCCGCCGATGAACGCGACCATGGCGATGACGTCGCGGTTGTGTGCCAGCGGCAGCGCCAGCACGTAGAGGTCGGCGCTTGTGGCGTTGCCGATACGCGTCAACCCCGCGAAGGCGATCGGGATGACGAAGATGTTGATCGCCACGAGATAAAGCGGGAACACCCACGCCGCCTTGCGCAATTCGCTCTCGGAGCGGTTCTCCACGATCATGATGTAGAATTGCCGGGGCAGCATGATGACGGCGGCGGCACTCAAGCCGGTCATTACCAGCCAGGACGTGATCGAGGTGTGATAGTTGAGCGCCGCCTGCACGTTCTCGTTTTCGCGGATGGCGTCCATGAGGCTAGTCGGCCGGTCGGCGAGGAAGAACATGACCGTCACGCCGACGGCGAGGAAGGCCAGAAGTTTGACCACCGATTCCACCGCCATCGCCAGCACCAGCCCGTCCTGATGCTCGGTGGCGTCGGCATGGCGCGTGCCGAACAGCATAGCGAATACGGCGAGCATGAAGGCGACGGAAAAGGCCGCGTCGCCGAGCGGGAAGGCACTGGTCGCCGCCTGGTGGTAGTGCGTCACCATCAGGTCGACGGAGCCGGAAATCGACCGGAGCTGCAACGCGATATAGGGAATGGTGCCGATGGTGGCGATGATCGTGGCAATGGAGGCTACGGCAAAGCTCTTGCCGTAGCGGGCGGCGAGGAAGTCCGCGATCGATGTGATCTTCTCGGCCTTGACCAGCCGGATCAGGCGCTTGAGCAGCGGGAAGCCGAAAACGAAGACGATGATCGGCCCGATATAGATGGACAGGAAATCGAAGCCGTGCTGCGAGGCAAGGCCGACCGAGCCGAAGAACGTCCATGAAGTACAATAGATGGCGAGGCTGAGTGCATAGATATAGGGGCGCGGCGTGGCTGCGCTGCTGCGCCGGGCACGTCCGTCGCCGACGCTGGCGACGACGAAGAGCATCGTCACATAGGCGACCGCCGCCAGGAATATGGGCCAGCCCTGCACGCCGGGGACCTCCGAAATCGGCACGCGTTCAGGGGATGGGTAGAGCAGGCCCGGGGCGGAGTCTAGGAAATTGCTCCAAGTGAAGATCGAGCATCCTGCCGGTCTTCGGACGAAAGGTGAATTCGTGACAGTGGATGGAAAGCAACTTTTTCGATGACCTTACGGCGTTTTTTGCTAAGTTCTTGATGCTGGGGCGCAGATTCGGCGGAAAATCAGACTACGCACCGATCCGGATGCAGAGGAGAAATCGATGCTGAAAGAATTCCAGGAATTCATTTCCAAAGGCAATGTCATGGATCTTGCCGTCGGTGTCATCATCGGCGGCGCCTTCGGGCTCATCGTGAAATCGCTGACCGATGACATTATCATGCCGATCGTCGGCGCGATCTTCGGAGGTTTCGACTTCTCGAATTACTTCCTTCCGCTTTCCCACGGTATCACCGCCACTACGCTCGCCGAGGCGCGCAGACAGGGCGCCGTCTTCGCCTATGGCAATTTCGTCAGCGTGCTCATCAATTTCCTCATCTTGGCCTGGATCATTTTCATGATGGTCAAGGGGGTCAATACGATCCGCCGCAGGTTCGAGAAGCCGGCCACGCCGGCGCCGGACGCACCGCCTCCCGCAGATGTCAAGCTTCTGACCGAGATCCGCGACCTTCTCGCCAAGCGCGCGTAGGATAAAGACTTCTGATTTCCAGGCGCCCCGAGCGCAACGCGGGGCGCCTTCGGGCTTTTCATGAATCTCATCGATCATCTCAGAACCGAGGCACGTCTGGCTCCGGAAAGCGGCATCTCGGCCGTCGCCAGCCGCGGCCGGGGCCGGCCGGGGGTGATTCCGCTATGGGTCGGCGAAGGGGATCTGCCGACGCCGGCCTTCATCAGCGATGCCGCCACGCAAGCGTTGCAACGCGGTGAAACCTTCTACACCTGGCAGCGCGGCATTCCCGAGTTGCGCGAGGCGCTGGCGCGGTATTATGGGCGTCATTTCGGTCGTGCCTTCGCAGCGGAGGAATTCCTGGTGACCGGAGGCGGCATGCCGGCGATCCAACTGGCGTTGCAGGCGACCGCCGGGGCCGGCGACGAGGTGATCTATCTCGCGCCGGCATGGCCGAATTTTCCCGGCGCCGCCGGCGTGGCGGGGGCGAGGCCCCTACCGGTGCCGCTCGATTTCGGCGACAATGGCTGGTCCTGCGATCTTGGCCGGATCGAGAAGGCGGTGACGCCGAGGACGCGCGCGATCTTCTTCAACAGCCCCTCCAACCCGACAGGCTGGACCGCCGACCGCGATACGCTCGAGGCCGTGCTCGATCTGGCGCGACGCCATGATCTGTGGATCATCGCAGACGAGATCTATGCGCTTTTCCACTATGGCGGCGGCCGTGCCGCTTCGTTCCTCGACATCATGGCGCCGGACGACCGCATCCTTTTCGTCAATACGTTTTCCAAGAACTGGGCGATGACGGGCTGGCGCATCGGCTGGCTGAAGGTGCATCCTTCCCTCCAGCAGACCTTCGAGAATCTCATCCAGTATTCGACTTCCGGCGTGGCGCAGTTCATGCAGCGCGGCGCGGTGGCGGCATTGGACGAAGGCGACGGCTTCATCGCCGAGCAGGTGGAGCGTGCGCAGAAAGCGCGCGATCTCGTCTGTGGCATCCTCGCCGGGACCGGCCGCGCGCGCTTTGCCGTGCCGCCCGGCGCGTTCTATCTTTTCTTCTCGGTGGACGGCATCGCGAATTCGCAGGAAGCAGCTTTCCGAATCCTCGACGAGGCGAATGTCGGATTGGCGCCGGGTTCAGCGTTCGGCGGCGAGGGCTTCTTCCGGTTCTGCTTCCATCGCCGACTCGACCAGGTCGAGGAAGCGGCCCATCGGCTGGCGGAGTGGATTGGCGAACTGTAGGCGTCAGCCGCCGGATTTGGACACGACCAGCGGCACGATCCTTTCCGAAGAAGCACGCTCCTCGTGCGTCTCCGGCGCGAAGGGGATGCCGAGCGCCTGCCAGGTCTCCATCAACGCGCCCTTCAACTCGTCGATCAATTCGTCGGTGTGGAAAGGTGTCGGCGTGATGCGCAGCCGTTCCGTACCGCGCGGCACGGTCGGATAGTTGATTGGCTGGATATAGATGCCGTGGCGGTCGAGCAGCCGGTCGCTGGCTTTCTTGCAAAGCTCCGGATCGCCGACAAGCACCGGCACGATATGGGTTTCGGAAGGCATGACGGGCAAACCGGCCGTCGAAAGCACGTCCTTCGCACGCTTTGCCTGCCTCTGCTGGGCGTCGCGTTCCGACTGCGAGTTCTTGAGGTGGCGGATCGAGGCCGTCGCCGCTGCGGCGATCGCAGGCGGGAGCGCCGTGGTGAAGATGAAGCCCGGCGCGTAGGAGCGGACAGCGTCGATCACGGCGCGCGTGCCGGCAATATAGCCACCGAGCGTACCGAAGGCCTTGGCAAGCGTCCCTTCGACAACATCCATGCGGTGCGCCTGACCTTCCCGATCGGTGATGCCACCGCCGCGCGGCCCGTACATGCCGACAGCGTGGACCTCGTCGATATAGGTCATGGCGTTGTATTTCTCGGCGAGATCGGCGATCGCCGCGATCGGCGAAACGTCGCCATCCATCGAATAGACGGACTCGAAGACGATCAGCTTGGCACGTTCCGGGGCAGCTGCCGCAAGCAGGCTCTCCAGATGCGCAAGGTCGTTGTGGCGGAAGATTTTCTTTTCGGCGCCGGAGCGGCGCACGCCCTCGATCATCGAGGCGTGATTGAGTTCATCGGAAAGGATCAGGCAGTTCGGCAAGAGCCGCGCGATGGTCGAGATCGCCGCCTCGTTGGATATGAAGCCGGAGGTGAAAACCAGCGCCGCCTCCTTGCCATGCAGGTCGGCAAGCTCTGCCTCAAGCTCGACCAGCGGATGGTTGGTGCCGGAAATGTTGCGTGTGCCGCCGGCGCCGGAGCCCATGTGGCCTGCCGCCTGCTGCATGGCCGCGATCACATCGGGATGCTGGCCCATGCCGAGATAGTCGTTGGAGCACCAGACCGTGATTTCACGCTGCTCGCCGCCGTCGCGCCAGATGGCGCGTGGAAAACGGCCGACGATACGTTCCAGATTGGCGAAGACGCGATAGCGCTTTTCGGCATGAAGCTGGTCGATCGCTTCTTCGAAGAACCGCTGATAGTCCATAGGGTCGTCCCTCAGAATCCGAGCGCAGCATAATGGCCAGCCCTTCCGAGGTAAACGGCGAAGGATCAGTCAAAATGCCACGCCTCGACAAAGATCATGGCCGGCCCCGATACTATGGCCAAAGCGTTTTGCCTTGGCATGCGAATTGTGGTCTGTTCGCGCATTCCGTCTGACGCCGCCGAACGGAACTTTGGTCTTTTTCAGGGAGCAGGCCGATGCCGTCTCGCACGCCGCTGGCTGGCGACATGCCGTCGCTTCTCCGGACGCACCCCTTCATCGATGCCCTGCCGGAAGCCTCCATCGATCGCCTGCTCTCGGAGGGGAAACGAAGGAAGGCGGAGCCGGGCGCCCTCATCTTGAAGCAGGGCGAGGCGAGCGATTCCGCGATGCTGCTCATGGAGGGAACGGTCGAGGTGGTGGCGGAGACGGTTTCCGGCGAGATCCGGCTTGCCAGCATCGGTGCGCCGGCGCTGCTCGGGGAGATCGGGGTGATCGCCGGCTTGCCGCGCACCGCGACGATCCGTGCCCTGGAGAACGTAGGGTTTCTGGATATCGGCAAGGATGTGTTCAATTCGCTGGCCGATGAAAATCCGCAGATCCTGCGTCATGTGGTGGGTCAGCTGGGTACGCGCCTGAAATCGTTGAACTCGGCGATCGGCGTCTACACGGATGCGCTGGCAGCGCTTGAAAAGGACGTGTTCGACCGTAGTATCCTCGATAGCCTCAACAACCCTTCGGCCGAACTGGTCAATTTCGCCGAGACGTTCCGCAGGATGGCCGAGCAGATCGCGTTGAGGCAGCGCCAGCGTGAGGAACTGGCGAGTGCGGCGGCGATCCAGCAGGCAATGCTTCCCGATCCGCTTCCCAGGGATCGGCAGGGGCGCTTCGATCTTTTCGCGGCGATGCTGCCGGCACGGGAGGTGGGCGGCGATTTCTATGATGCCTTCTTCATTGACGGCGATCATCTCGTGGTCACCATTGGCGACGTTTCCGGCAAGGGCGTGCCCGCCTCGCTGTTCATGGCCGTTTGCCAGACGACGCTGCGCATGACGCTGCGCGGGCCGGCATCCGGGATCGCCGAGGCTGTCGAACGCGCCAACGAACTCCTCGAGATGGAAAATTCCGCCTCCATGTTCGCCACCTTCTTCGGAGCGATTCTCGACCTGCGGGACGGCACTCTTTCCTACTGCAATTGCGGGCATAATCCGCCGCTCGTCCAGCGACGCGACGGCGCTGTCGAGGCCATGCAGCCCGACGGCATTGCGCTTGGCGTTGTGTCACCGGCGGATTGCCGGACGCAAACCTTGCGGCTCGACCCCGGTGACCGGCTCCTGCTTTTCACGGACGGCATAACGGAGGCACACGATCCGCTCGGCGATCTTTTCGAGGATGAACGGCTTCGGGCGACCGTGGCTGGACGCGGACATCTCGACGTGCGCCAGCTTGTCGAGGGCGTTTTCGAGGACGTCCATGCTTTTGCCGCCGACGCGCCCCAGCACGACGACCTCACTTGCCTGGCGCTCGCCTATCGCGGCGCTGCTTCAGGCCTGTGACACCTGGCCTGCGGAAGCATCGCCGGTTTGACGTAGGGGATGCGCCAGGCTTTTCCGCACTATCGAGTAACCTCATTGGCGGGTTTTGATTGACGCTACGGAACTTGTGCGAGTAGTCTGCCCAAGGTTTGGGATCACCTCTCGCATGAGCGAAGATCGACTTGGCGCGGAGATTCGCCTTGGAAGGCGACCGTAACGGTTCGATTAGGGTCGCGGGTGATCGAAGGAAGCAAGGCAATCGGGTGATCGCATCGAGGGATCGCCAAAGATTTGGATGGACTGGGCCCCGGTACATCGCGGGCCGAATCGATGACACGTTTCCGGTGCGGCAAATCAGTAGCCGCGCCGGGTGATACTGAGTGAAAGGCGGCATCAACCGTAGTCCGGGGTCATGAGCAGAGGCCGGCTGGTTTTCGACCGGACTCTGTTCCTGCGTAAGGACTGTCGGGCAGGCGGAACTTAGCGTCGACGGAAAATCGGCGTTGCAATTGGGGTCCGGCAAGTTGCCGGTTTGGTTATGCGCCGTTTGAGCGGCGTACGGGCGGGCTTGGGCATGGCAACACTCGACATCAAATCGCTTGTGGCGAGGCTTGGGCCTCGGTGCCGTTCGGCTTTGGAAGCCGCCGTCGGGCTGACGCTTTCCCGGACGAACTACAATGTAGAGATCGAGCACTACCTGTCGAAGCTCACCGAGGGCGTCGACAGCGATGTCGCGGCAATCTTCACGCGGTTCGAGATCGAGGCCGACCGGCTTGCGGCCGATTTGACGCGCGCGCTCGATCGCCTCAAGACGGGCAACAGCCGCTCGCCGGCTCTGTCGCCGGATCTGGTAAAGCTGATTCGCGAGGCATGGATGGCAGCCTCGCTACAATTCGGCGAGCCCGCCGTCCGCAGCGGCCATGTCCTCGTCGCCCTTCTTTCCGACGATACGCTGGCAGCCGTCGCACGCGACGCCTCCTCCCAATTCGGCAAGATCAACGTCGAGACATTGACTTCGTCCTTTGCCGACATCGTTTCGGGCAGCGCCGAGGCGGGGAGTGTTCCGGCGGCGGGTGGCGCCGGAGGCAGCGGGGCGACCGCGCCGAGGCCGGGCGCCGGCGGTCCGCTCGACCAGTACACGATCGACCTCACCGCGAGGGCGCGCGAGGGCAAGATCGACGCCGTGCTCGGCCGCGACGCGGAGACGAGACAGATCGTCGATATCCTGACGCGCCGCCGGCAGAACAACCCGATCCTGACGGGCGAGGCCGGCGTCGGCAAGACGGCCGTGGTAGAAGGCTTCGCGCTCAAGATCGTCGCGGGCGATGTGCCGCCGGCGTTGCGTGACGTCGAACTCAGGACGCTCGATCTTGGCCTGCTGCAGGCTGGCGCCGGCGTGAAAGGCGAATTCGAGAACCGCCTGAAGAGCATTATCGACGCCGTCAAGGCCTCTCCCAAACCCGTTATCCTGTTCATCGACGAGGCGCACACGATGATCGGCGCGGGAGGCGCTGCCGGGCAGAACGACGCGGCCAATCTCCTGAAGCCGGCGCTTGCCAGAGGCGAATTGCGGACGGTCGCGGCCACCACATGGGCCGAGTACAAGAAATATTTCGAGCGCGATCCGGCGCTCAGCCGGCGCTTCCAGGT
>JBDZVC010000589.1:0-2158 GCA_040255475.1 Phyllobacteriaceae bacterium
GACGAAAGTCGCCGTCAAGGACAACAGGATCGTCCAGGTGGATGGCCGCGACGGCCCGTCCAACGAGAACCGCCTCTGCGTCAAGGGCCGTTTCGGCTTCGATTACGCGATGTCGCCGGAGCGCCTGACCAGGCCGCTGATCCGCCGCGACGACGCGCCGAAAGCCGGTGATATCGATCTGCGCGGCGTCGATCCGCTGACCGTGTTCCGCGAGGCGACCTGGGAGGAGGCGATGGAACGCGCAGCCGGTGGCCTGACGAAGATTCTAAAGGAAAATGGCGGCTCCGCGCTGGCGGGCTTCGGTTCGGCAAAGGGCTCCAACGAAGAGGCCTATCTGTTCCAGAAGCTGGTGCGCCAGGGGTTCGGCACCAACAATGTCGACCATTGCACGCGCCTTTGCCACGCCTCGTCCGTTGCCGCTCTCATGGAGGGCGTCGGTTCGGGCGCGGTTTCCGCACCCTTCATGGACGTCGCGAAGGCCGAATGCGCCATCATCATCGGCGCCCGCCCGACCACCAACCACCCCGTCGCGGCGACCTATTTCAAGCAGGCGGTCAAGCGCGGCCTGAAGCTGATCGTCATGGATCCGCGCCGCCAGGACATCATGCGCCATGCCGCCTATTCGCTGCAGTTCAAGCCGGGCAGCGACGTGGCCATGCTCAACGCGCTCCTGCACGTCATCGTGGAGGAAAAGCTCTATGACGAGCAGTACATCCAGGCCAATGTGACCGGCTTCGAGGCGCTCAAGAACAAGGTCAAGGACTTCTCGCCGGAGGCGATGTCGGAAGTCTGTGGCATCGAGGCCTCCGTGCTGCGCGATGTGGCGCGCATCTACGCCAAATCCGAGCGTTCGATGATCTTCTGGGGCATGGGCGTTTCCCAGCACACCCATGGCACCGACAATTCGCGCTGCCTGATCGCGCTGGCGCTCATCACCGGTCATGTCGGGCGGCCGGGCACCGGCCTCCATCCGCTGCGCGGCCAGAACAATGTCCAGGGTGCTTCCGATGTCGGCCTGATCCCGATGTACTATGCCGACTACAAATCGGTGGAGAACATCGATATCCGCAACCAGTACGAGAATTTCTGGGGCCAGACGCTGGACCCGAAGCGCGGCCTGACCGTGGTCGAGATCATCGACGCCATCCATGCGGACGAGATCAAGGGCATGTATATCATGGGCGAGAACCCGGCCATGTCGGATCCTGACCAGACCCATGCCCGCGCCGCGCTCGCCAAGCTCGACCATCTGGTGGTGCAGGACATTTTCATGACCGAAACCGCCTGGCACGCCGATGTGGTGCTGCCGGCTTCGGCGCATGCGGAAAAACTCGGCACCTACACCAACACCAACCGGCAGGTGCAGATCGGCCGGCCCGCGCTCGACCTGCCGGGCGAGGCGCGCCAGGATCTCGACATCATCATCGACCTCGCCCGGCGGCTGGGGCTCGACTGGAACTACACCCATGTCTCGGAGGTCTATACCGAGATGGCGCAGGTCATGCCGTCGCTCAACCACATCTCGTGGGAACGCATCGAGCGCGAGGATTCGGTCATCTATCCGGCCGATGGTCCTGACGTGCCCGGTAACGAGATCGTCTTCACGTCCGGCTTCCCGACATCCGACGGGCGTGGCCGCATCGTCCCGACCGATCTCCTGCCACCGGCCGAAATACCGGACGAGCAATTTCCGCTGGTGCTCACCACCGGGCGTATGCTCGAACATTGGCATACGGGTGCCATGACCAGACGTGCGGGCGTGCTCAATGCTATCGAGCCGCAAGGCATCGCTGCCATGAACCCTTACGAGATCGAACGGCAAGGCCTCCGGATCGGCGACCTGATCGAAGTCGAAACCAGGCGCGGTACGACCGAAGCCGTCCTGCGCGCCGACAGGGAAGTCGCCGACGGTATGGTATTCATGCCCTTCTGCTTCAATGAGAGTCCGGCAAACAGGCTCACCAACCCGATGCTCGACCCCTACGGCAAGATTCCCGAGTTCAAATATTGCGCAGCGCGCGTGGCAGCTCTTTCCAGACATACCGAAGCTGCCGAATAGCGCGCAAGCTTGGCATGAGGTTGCTCTCCATTCGAATAGAGCATCTCCAGCCAATAGCTTGCTATGGATCGCGAATCTTTTCCCTCGAGGCCGCGAAGC
>JBDZVC010000118.1:0-11380 GCA_040255475.1 Phyllobacteriaceae bacterium
GGTAGAAGCGCGCCATCAGGTCGCCGATGTCACGGACATCCGCTTCCGTCACACGATTCTCGACCAGCCGCGTATCAAGCATATCCGAATGTGACAGCCGCTTCATTTCGACAAGCCAATCGACAATACGACCCTGCCCGGTGAGGTTGAGGCCGCCGATCCGTTCGAAGCGCAGCGGAACGACGCCGAGATAGGTTTCCTCGGCCAGCCTGCGGTTGAGCCGGATTTCCTCCTCGCAGTAGAATTGGCGCCGACGCAACGTGCTGAAGTCGAGAAACGGATACTTGACCGGCTTCTTGAGCTTGTAGACGCGGTCCTCAGCGAGGAAGACCCATGACATATGGGTCTCCTTCGCTTCGACGCTCTTCGTAATGCGAGGATAGGCGGACGGGTCGCTGAGGAAGCGCACCTTTTCCGCGAGAGTGGCCATCTGTGTTGCCCGAAGTTGGAAGGCGTCGGTCAGTCCAGCATGGGCGGCTACGCGGCGCTTTGACACGCATCAAGGACACCCCGTGGCGGCCAGCTAGGGTGAGGGCGATGCCACCTTTTGTTCCATGGAGAAGGCCCGGATAGCCGTGCAAACCACCGTCGACACGGGTCCACCGATCGGCAAAGCCCCTGTGTCTGTGGCCGAATCAACCAACCTGTGGGTGGCTGGCCGATTGCGCGACTATGCCGACCTTCTGACCAGCCAGGGGGAGGGCGGCTTCCGTTCGCAGGCCTACCACCGTGCCGCTAACGTGGTGGCATTGCTCAAGCAACCAGTCTCGGAGATTTTGCTACGCGAGGGTCGTGCAGGCCTGATCGCCCTGCCGGCCATCGGTCCTGGCATCGCAGGCTCGATCGCCGAGATGCTCGCGACCGGTCACTGGTCGCAACTGGAAAGGCTTCGAGGCGAACTGGCGCCGGAAACCCTTTTCCGGACGGTTCCGGGAATCGGCGTTAAACTCGCGCATCGCCTCGCCGAGGATGCGCGCCTCGAAAGTTTGGAGGACCTCGAACAGGCGGTGGTTTTCGATGGTCCGTCGGTGAAAGGGCTCGGCCGCCGCCGCAAACGCATGATCGCCGCCATACTCTCGGAGCGCCTTGGCCGTTCGAGCTACGGACAGCTGACGAAAGCAGAGGCGCCTCCCGTCAACGTCCTCCTCTATGTCGATCGGATGTACCGGGAGCGCGCGGCCGCCGGCCAACTGCGCAAGATCGCGCCACGGCGGTTCAATCCAGGAGGCGAAGCCTGGCTTCCGGTCATGCATGCCTCCCGCGAAGGCTGGCATTTCACTGCGCTCTATTCGAACAGCCGGCTGGCGCACGAGTTGAACAAGACCGCGGACTGGGTGGTGATCCATTACCAGCGCGACGGCGCGCGGGAAGGCCGGGTCACCGTGGTGACGCAAACGCACGGCCCAAGCGCGGGTCAACGTGTCGTGCGCGGCCAGGCAGACGAACCGGACGGAAAGGATGGGAAACAATGAGACATGGTTTGGGAACCGAGGCCGTGCGGACACCGGAACTGGCGGTTCCGCTGGAGACGGTCTGCTTCATCATCATGAAGGCGCGCCAGTTCGACGTGAAGGAGGCCGAAACCGAGCCCGATCCGGGGTCCAATCCAACGGACGACAACGATGCCGCCATCCTGCAGGATCATGGCGACGATCCAGTGCGGGAGGAACTGACGTCGCTGATCTCCGAACTGTCCGACGACGAGCAGATCGATCTTGTCGCTCTTATGTGGCTCGGCCGCGACGACTATGGCGTCGGCGACTGGGATGACGTGCGCGCGCAGGCCGCGGACGCCCACAACGAACATACGGCTGAGTATCTCATTGGCGAGCCTTTGCTTGCGGACCATCTCGCCGCAGGGCTCGATGTCATCGGGCTGTCCTGTGCCGACTATGAGGGCGAACATCTGTAGGAATTGCGCCGTCAATGCAGTTTTGATCCGCGTCAATGAGGAAAGCTGCAAAATGCCGTTTGCTGAAATCCTTGCTGGATCGAGCTGGATCGGGCGAAGCGAGGCGAACGCAGCGTTTGTAAACGCCATCGGCTGAGCGACGGACCGGATCGGCGATGACCTCCCGCAAGCGGATCCACCGTCCTCTGGCTCTAGCGCCTCTTGGGAGACCTAAAGGTGGAAGAGCGGAGGCGGCGGCATCTGACGAAGCTGTCCAATCGAAAGGAGATTCCCCATGGCCGAGGCTGCCACAAAACTTCCCGTCAAGAAATCCACCGCGCCCGCGAAATCCGAAGACTGGGCGCCGTTCGAGAGCCTGCGCCGGGAGGTCGACCGGCTGTTCGACGATTTCCGTCCGTTCGACTGGCGCCTTCCATCAAAGGTTCTGGGCTTCGAGGTCCCGCGCATCTCCCGTGCCGAATGGCAAGTCGCACCCGCGATGGATCTCACCGAGAAGGACGACGCTTACGAGATCACGGCGGAGTTGCCAGGCCTGAGCGAGAAGAACGTCGAGATCAAGCTTTCCAATCACACCCTGACGATCAAGGGCGAGAAGAGCGAGGAAAAGGAAGACAAGCGAAAGGACTATTACCTGTCCGAGCGTCGCTACGGGTCCTTCCAGCGCAGCTTCCAGCTCCCCGAGGGCGTCGATGCCGACAAGATCGACGCAAACTTCGCCAAGGGCGTGCTGACGGTTAAGCTGCCCAAGACCGCGGAGGCGAAGAAAGGCGAGAAGACGATCGCCGTCAAGGCGGCCTGACCGTTCGCGCCAGCGTCGGCGCGCCGCTGATGGCACGCCGACGCCGTATTCACGAGGAGACGCCGAAAGGCGGCAGTATCAATGACCAATTTCAATCACGCCGCACAACAGGCCCAGCAATGGGTCGCGGAACTTGCCGATGACCTGATGTGGAACGACAACCGCGCCTACCATCTGCTGCGATGCGTTCTGCACGCATTGCGTGACTGGTTGTCAGAGGAGGAGATGCTCGACCTCTCGGCGCAATTGCCCGTTCTCATCCGCGGCATCTACTTCGAAGGCTGGAAACCTCTCGATACCCCGGTCTGGAATCGGACGAAGGAGGACTTCCTGGACCGCGTGCGGGCCGCCTTTGCCGAAGACCTGCCGACCGACCCGGAGTCGGCAGTCATGGCGGTGTTCCGCCTGCTCGATCATCATATCTCCCATGGAGAGATCGTCCAGGTGCGAAACTCCATGAAGAAGTCCCTGCGGGAACTGTGGCCAGCGGATTGACGCGATGTTTCGAGATCGGCAAGAGGCGGGACGGAAGCTGGCGGATCAACTTCTCGCGCTCAAGATTCCCGATCCAGTGGTGCTGGCGCTGCCGCGCGGTGGAGTCCCGGTCGGTGCCGAAATCGCCGCCGCACTCCAGGTGCCGCTCGACCTGGTCATCGTCCGCAAGGTCGGAGCGCCAGGAAATCCGGAACTGGCTGTTGCCGCCATTGTCGACGGCGAACCTCCGGACATCGTGCTCAATCGCGAGATCGTGGAGGCATATGGCCTGGATGAGGAGGAGTTGGGGTCACTTGTCAGCCGCGAGCGTCCGGAACTGGAGCGGCGTCGGCACGCCTATTCGAATGGCCGTAGGCCGCTTTCAGTGGCTGGCAAGACGGTGATCCTCGTCGATGATGGCGCCGCGACGGGAACGACGATGAAGGTGGCGATACGCGCCCTGAGACGACGGTCCCCGCGCGAGATCATGATTGCGCTTCCAGTGGCACCGCCGGAAACCGTCGCTGAACTGGGGCGAGAAGCAGACAGGATCGTCTGTCTCAGCAAGCCTGCCCGCTTCCTCGCATTGGGCTACCACTATCGCGACTTTCCTCAGCTCACCGACGAAGAAGTCGTCAGGCTCCTTGGGCAAAACGGGCCGCAGGCGCTCGGGACGGCCGTTGCAAGCACCTCCTGATGGGCAACCGGACCCGAACTGGGCGCGCTACCAAGCTGCGCTAAACGCCGAGACGGTTCCCTGACGACTCCGGCAACTTTTCGTGAAGTGTGCAGATTCTACTGTTGCGCAACACTTATTTCGGCCCTGCCTACCTCGAAACGGTCCTTTATCATCCCGCCCCTTGGGAGTACCATGTTGGTTTCGACGTGTGGAAGGCGCCATGGATCAGCGTATCTTCATCGCGCAACTCAACATCGAGCATTTTCGTAAGAAGCTGTTAAGCGAGAATGACGGCGCGACGCGGCGTCATATCGAACGCCTCCTTGCCGAGGAAGAGGCGAAACTGGCGGATTTGTGCGACCCGCCCGCACAAGACACCGAAAAGGATACGTCTTAAGCCTCCCGCCACGCCCGCCAGTGCGTCGGATGCAAGTCGTATATGAGCATATTGGTCTCCGAGTTGATCCAGCCGTGCAGATGACGCCTGCATGGAAACACCAGGGCATGTGTCCCGTCATAGTCGATGACCGCAAGTTCGAGGTCGCAGCCAAACGGCGCGGTGGTCACCAGCTTCCACTCCATTCCGACAGTGTCTGACGGAACGCTTGCAGCGCTTTGATCAGGATCAGAATCTGTCATGAAACGCTCCCGGGTTTGCACAGGCGGGAACGCAACGGTCTCTCGGCCATCGATGCCTAAAACGGCCGCTGCCGGTGATTTCCCATGCCCAGGCGACAATAGCCAGTGCTGTTCGGCGCTCGCCGCTGCGTCGCGGCAGGCAGGCGATCAGACAGGGCAAAGATAAGATGGCGATATCTCACTCCTCTGCGCGCCATCGATGCGGTCCTGACCAGCATTCCTCTCACAAGCATGCGGGTATATCCTTGATGGCGATCAAACCGCTCGGATGAGCTAGATCTGAAAGCCTTTTTTCCGAGACGAATTGAGGGAATTCCAGTGCCCGCGAGAGACATTCCCGGATTGCAAGGCCGTTTCCTACAGGCTGTCTTCTCGTCCCGTTTCGAGGGCAATATCGGCTATGCGCTCGCCGCCGGGGTGGTGGCGATCATATTCATCGTCAGGCTGACTCTCCATAGCGTCCTCGGCGGCACCGCGACGTTCATCCTTTTCGTTCCAGGAATTCTTCTGGCGGCTATCGCAGGAGGCATCGGTCCCGGGCTTCTTGCCCTCGTATTGTCTCTTTTGGGCGCACTCTATCTAGCCGGAGCGGATGCCGCCTCTTGGGTGCAGAGTTCGGTTTTCGCTGTGGTTGGGCTTGCAATCGCCTGGATGGGCGAAATGCTCCACCATGCCCGCCGCGCCCTCGACAGGACCGAAGAGACGCTCAGGGCCCAGCAGGATCATCTGCGTTCGATTCTGGACACGGTACCCGACGCGACGGTGGTGATCGACGAACAGGGGCTTATCACCTCCTTCAGCGCGGCCGCCGTGCGACAGTTCGGCTATACTGAAGCGGAGGTGCTCGGCCGCAACGTGAATATCCTGATGCCGGAGCCTTATCACCGAGAACATGACGGCTATATCCGGCGCTACGTTGCGACCGGCGAGAAGCGCATCATCGGTATCGATCGCGTCGTGGTTGGGCAGAGAAAGGATGGCTCCACCTTTCCGATGAAACTGGCTGTCGGGGAAATGAGATCGCCAAGCGGACGATTCTTCACCGGGTTCATCCGGGATCTTACCGAGCGGGAGGAGTCGGAGGCCCGGCTGCAGGAAATCCAGGGCGAGCTTGCAAGGCTCGCGCGGCTCAACGAGCTTGGCGAGATGGCTTCGACGCTAGCGCACGAATTGAACCAGCCGCTGGCGGCGATTGCAAACTACACGCAAGGCTGCGTCCGGTTCCTCGACGACCTGGACGGTGCCGCCGCAGGACGCATCAGGGACGCACTGGAGGATGCCGCGAAGCAGTCCCTGCGCGCAGGAGGGATAATCCGGCACCTGAGGGAATTCGTCACCCGCGGTGAAACGGAGATGAAGCTCGAGACCATGCGAAAGCTTATCGAGGAAGCGGGCGCACTTGCTCTCGTCGGATCCCGGGAGCAGGGGGTCCGCACTGTGTTCGAATTTGCGCCGCAAGGCGCGGAGGTATTCGTGGATCGTGTCCAGATCCAGCAGGTCCTTATCAATCTGATGAGAAATGCCATGGAGGCCATGCGGGAAAGCGAACGGCGCGAGCTGATCGTGCGGACGACTGTCGAAGACGGCGACGTCATGGTCGAGGTGGCGGATACGGGCGCCGGAATCTCCAGTGAGGTGGCCGGTCGCCTCTTCCAGCCTTTCGTCACCAGCAAAGCAAGCGGCATGGGGGTCGGACTTTCCATATCGAAACGGATCATCGACGCGCACGGAGGCGAGATTTCGGTGAGCCATAACGACCGGGGCGGCGCGACGTTCAGGTTCTCGCTGCCTTTGGCCGGGAAAGAGGTTTCGGATGAAGATTGACAGCTATGTGGTTCACATCGTCGACGACGAAGAGCCAGTCCGCAAATCCCTTGCGTTTCTCCTGACGATGACGGGTTTCACGGTTCAGGTGCACGATTCCGCGACCAGCTTCCTCCTTACGGCGCCGACAGTGGGTAAGGCTTGCCTCGTTACCGATTTGAGGATGCCTGATATGAACGGGGTCGATCTGCTCGAGAAGCTCAGAGATATCGGAGCGATGGTCCCTGCCGTAGTCATCACGGGCCACGGAGACGTGCCGATGGCCGTCGCAGCGATGAACGCCGGCGCTGTCGACTTCATCGAGAAGCCATTTGAGGACGACGTGCTGGTCGATGCCATCAGACGGGCCGCGAGCCGACTTGAGGAGGCCTCCGCGCCAGTGGAGGACATCGCGATCATTCGCGCAAGGCTCGAGGGTCTGTCTGAGCGCGAGCGGCAGGTCCTGTCTGCCGTAGCGGCGGGCCTGGCTAACAAGATAATCGCATATGACCTTGGCGTCAGCCCGCGCTCCGTTGAGGTCCATCGCGCCAATATCATGTCCAAGATGCAGGCCAGGAACCTGCCGGAGCTGGTGCGCATGAGCATAGCCGTTGGCCTCTCAACGTGAGTCAGGCGATTTGCGATGCGCGACAGCGCCCGTTTGATCCTACTCAATGCGTCTATTCCGGACAGTGCGATCTGCTTTGCGACGGATCGATGCTCTGCATGACATTTGGCGTAGGATCGGGTGCGGCTTTCAACGCCTAGCGAACGATTTGCGTACCGTTGGCGGAGCTCCATTTGGAAAAGCGGCCGCGACGGTTCGCGAAAAGCCGAAGGGAAAGTTCTTAAAGCAGGAGGCTGCCATGCTGATTAGGACAATGGCGACGCTGGAATGCACGAAGCTGCTCGATGCCCACCGGCTATGTCGGCTTGCCTGCGCCAAGGAAGGGCAACCCTATGTGATCCCGGCCTATTTCGTTCATGCCGAGAACCGTCTTTTCATGTTCTCGATGCTCGGGAAGAAGATCGAATTCATGCGAGCGAATCCGCGCGTTTCGGTGCTCGTCGAAGAGCACGGCAAACACAGGGAGTGGAGGAGCGTCGTGGTCGATGGCAGATATGAAGAGTTGCCCGACGTGGTAGGCCACGAGCGCGACAGGGATCACGCCTGGTCGATGTTGAGCAAGTATAACGACTGGTGGGAGCCGGGCGCGTTGAAGCCGCTTCTGCCCACGATCTCAAATGAGATGTCGCATGTGTTTTTCCGTATCTCGATCGACCAGATCTCGGGGCGGGAGGCAAAGGAATAGCCGTGCGGCGCGTAACGGTTCGATCCATGTCAAGACGATGACGAACTGCGCGGCCTTCTGAGTGGTTACGGATACGAACCGCCTTCGTGGACGGAGATTAACCGCACGACTGCATCGCGGGATGGTCAGGATTCAGGATGTGGCGCGGAACCGGATCGACGTCAATTTTCAGGTCGCGCAGATCGTTTCCGCACGATTTGTCAGCGCGCCAGAAAAACCGGGAGTGGGGGATCCTCCAGCATTGAGCGGGTCACGCCCCCGAAAATGCGCTCACGCAGCCGGGAGTGGCCGTAAGCGCCCATGACCAGCATCTCAGCGTCCGTGTCGACGGCATGCCGGCGAAGCGCGTCCGCCACGGAATGGTTTTCGCTCGGAAGGCGATCGACCGTAACGTTGACGCCATGGCGCGCAAGGAATGTCGCCGCATCGGCGCCCGGCTCCTCGCCATGGGAGCGTTCTCCTTCGACCGGATCGACGATCGCCAGCCGCACCTCGTCAGCCGCCGCAAGCAGCTCCAGCGCTTCCCGAACCGCCCGCGTCGCCTCGATCCTCGTATCCCAGGCAACCAGGACCCGTTTCGGGTCGAGTGTCGGCCGAGCGCCTTCAGGGACCAGCAGAAGCGGCTTTCCGGACCAGAACAGCGCGCCCTCGACGACTTTTTCCTTCAGCGCCTCGGTTTTCAGCAATTCAGGTCCAGCCAGCGTAAGGTCGGCATAGCGTGCCCGGCGTCCAACCATTTCGTCGGCCCACCCAACCTCCGGATAGTCGCTGACGACGTCGCCCGAAACGGCGCTGGCCGCGACAAAGGCGGATATTTCTTCCCTGCGGGCATTCAGATGCGTCAGGTCGGCCTGCCGTTCCTGCAGCCAGCTGTCCGATACTACCGCAGCATACTCGCCGATGGGTGGCGGGGCGGCCAAGGCCATGACAAACACCGACAGGTGCGCTTTGGCCTGTTCGCACAGGTCTGCGGCCAGTTTGAGGTCTCCTTCCCAAGGGGCTTCCGGTCCGGCGATTGTCAGGATTGTCTTGAACGCCATGATTCAAATCCTCGGCTCGAGTTTGTGCGGAAGCGGTATTCGGTCTCGCCGCCGGATTCATTGCGGTGGATCAAACCGACCTTCTGTTCGCGATCGATGCAATAAGGAAGCGCGAAGGAAGCGGGTCGCTTTCGGCGGAATTTGCATGCCCGTCTATCGGCCGCTCGATACAGGAACGTGATCCATGCAACTCCAGGCCTTGCTTACGCTGGTGACCTATCCCGACCCGGTCTCGCCGCATGTCGCATCGCGGGCAAGTGTCGTCGGCAACGCGGTTTGACAGGGATCAAGGCTGATCGGCGGACGACACGCGAAGCTGGCACGGCGGGGTGATGACATCCCTAAGGAACAGCGAGGTATACTACAATGAATGACAGCACTTTGAGACAGGACATCATCGACGAACTCGACTTCGAGCCCAGCGTCGATGCGGCCGATATTGGCGTGGCCGTGGAAAACGGTGTCGCCACACTGTCCGGCCACGTTCCGACCTACGCCCAGAAGCTTTCGGTCGAAGACGTCGTGCGGAGGGTCAAGGGCGTAAAAGGCATCGCTCAAGAGATCGAAGTCCGTCCCTTTGGGACCCATCGGACTGCCGACGACGAGATCGCAAAACGCGCCGTCAACACGATCAGCTGGAGTACGTCCGTACCGGACGGGGCCGTCCAGGTGAAGGTGCAGAGCGGCTGGGTTACGCTGACTGGCAAGGTCGAGTGGCAGTATCAGAAGACAGCCGCGGCCAATACTGTGCGTGATCTCGCCGGTGTCGTCGGCGTCTCGAACCAGATCGAGATCAAGCAGCGAGCCTCCGCGTTCGACGTGAAAAAGCGCATTGAGGACGCACTGAAGCGCAATGCGGAAATCGAGGCGCAGGCGATCAAGGTCAATGTCATGGACGGCGGCAAGGTCCGGCTGGAGGGTCGGGTGCACGCCTGGTCCGAGCGTAGCGCGGCTGAACGGGCGGCATGGTCGGCACCCGGCGTCAACAACGTCGAGGATCGGCTTATGATCGGCTGACGGGTTGCCGGATGGGATGTTCCGTGAGGCGGAGAGCTGACTCTTCGCCTCACGGCCGTGCGACGCGTCTGCCTGGGAAACCCGCCACGAAGGCGACTGTTTTGGAGAGGCGAGGAATGTCGCACGTTTCCGTCGGGCGGCATGGAGTTTCTGTCGACCGGCGAGACTAGGCCCGCGGGGGGGCACTGTCACGAATCGGTATGGTTTCTCTCAGGGGTTTTTCTAGTTCCTATGGCGCATGGACAACCGCCTTGCTCCGGGAGCAGGCTATGCCGTGCCCGGCCTCTACCAGTCGATCTATCGGGTCGTCGTTGATCCTACTGCTCATAAAGGATGCTGGAGCGATTAGCGACGCGGCCATCCTAGCTGGCAATCAGCCGGTTCACCGCAGAGTTTGCGAGCAAACTGCGGGTCACGCCCCCGAATGCCCATTCGCGCAGGCGGCTATGTCCATAACCGCCCGATACGATCAGATCGGCCTCGATCTGCGCGGCTGCGGCGACAAGCGCATCGGCCGTATTAGCCATTCCGGCAGCGAGCATGTCCGAGCGTACCTTGATTCCGTGCTTCATCAGAAAGCGCACGACATCGGCCGCACTTTCGCGCGCTTCTCGCGTGTCATCCCCAACGACAGTCGCAACCACGACTTGGCGAGCGTCGGTCAGGAAAGGCATCGCATCGACCACGGCACGCCTCGCTTCGCAAGTATCCTTCCAGGCCACCAGGACGTTATCTGCGGTCATCGGCCGGAATCCGTCCGTCGCAAACAACACGGGCCGCCCAGCCGAAAGGACAATGCCACCAGGATCTATCGTCCGTAACCGGCGTCTCGTGTCGCGGTCGTCAGAGCCGACGATGAGCAGATCGGCCGCGCGGGCATTCAATGCCAGGAAGCGTGTCGGATCACCGATCACGCTCCGCCAGGATGCCTTGTCGCTGTCACCAATGAGTTCATCGAATTCGGATTTCAGCGCGTGCAACCGGTCGGTGATTTCATATGTCTCCGCCCGCGTCACTTCCACCGACGCACCGCCTATGTCTGCCGGCATCAAGGGGAATGCTTCCGCTGCGGCAAAAGCGATCAAATCGGCTTCGAAGCGCTGGGCCAAATCCCACGCAAAGGCCAGACGCGGCGCCGCCAGCGCCTCGACGTCGAGCTGGACCATGATTGTATTGTAGATCATCGACCTGCCCTCCGCTGAAACCAGCAGGCTATTGTCTGACGACTGCTTTACCCGCCCCGCCGTCCATGGGTTGTCATGACCATCAGATCGTATCCGGTCGGCTTGGCCGCCCTGACAATGGCTTTCGAGGAGGGCATTGTCGATCCCGAGCAGCAAGTCGACATGGATGCCGCGTTTGGCAACTTGTTGCTCGATTGAGGCGAATTGTCTCCTCATGATGTCGCCGATTTGCTGGTCGTAGCGAATGACCCGGTTGTCGATCCCGCTGTCGGAAGCTTTCTTGTCGGCCTCCCGCATGCCCGTTCGCCACTTTTCCGGCCAGTCCGGTCGCCGGATGGCAATCGGACACTCCCCGTACCCACGCAGGGCGGTGAAGCTGAAATCGCCGCTGGAAACGCGCCTTGACGGACATCAAAGCCGCTCGGTCCGGACATTGGCAGAATGCACGCAATACCCGCACGCAACAGGAGAATCACGATGAAAGCTCTCGTCTACGAAGGACCGGGGAGGAAGTCCGTGC
>JBDZVC010000590.1:0-2156 GCA_040255475.1 Phyllobacteriaceae bacterium
GCGGTTCCAGCCGACAATGACTGGTTCGACTTCGCCATTTCCTCCGGCCTTCAGCCGAGGCTGTGGATCGACGCCATCAGTCATGTCACGCTCGGCCGCGACCGTCGCACCTACCGTTTCCTTGCCGATACAAGGCTCGGGCGGACGGTCCTTGCCGAATCGCCCGAGATCAAGCCGGTCGCCGACCAGGTGACGCGCTACGTCGCCGAGCGCATGGTCGAGCGGCAGCGCCTTGTCGAAGGAACAGTCGAACCGGTCGCCCGGCTGGCGGAGCGCGCGAAATGGGGCAGCATCTACCGGCCCCGCCGTGGGTGGCGGGCGCTTCTCCACGGCGCCCTCCTAGTCATCGCTGGCGCCTTGGTGGGACTGGCCTTCGCCGCTGCCTTCTTCTGGGACCGGCTCGCCGAACTGGGGATAAGCTTCTAGGAAACATCCAGAGGCACTTCCCTCCCCGATCATCTTCCCGCGGGCAGGACGACGAGTTTGAAGCAAGTGCTCCACCGTCATCCTCGGGCTTGTCCCGAGGATTTGCTTTGGATGGTGCATCAACGGCCGCTCCAACGGAGCGTAAAGCCCACTTCACGCGGATAACCAGCAGCCGCAACAAATCCTCGGGACAAGCCCGAGGATGACGATCGTCAACGTTGGCCCCGCCGAAAAATCATCTTCGATAGCTCGTCGCGAGCGAGGAAAAGCCGTTACGCCCGGAGCAGCACCTTCGGCGGCTTGTGCAGTGACAGATATTCCGACGATATCTCGGTCACCGTCGCCGTCGGCCCGGTAACGCCCCGCCGCGTCAGGCGGAGCGCCCATTCCTTGCCGTCGCGGTCGATATCGATCAGGTTGTATTGCGCCAGCGGTCGCCGCGAACCGAACGCCTCGCCCGCCGCCGCCACCCCGACGACCGGGATATCCTCGCCACGGCCGGGAATGCGATAGAGCGTCGGTTCGTGCGTATGGCCGTGAAGCACGAGTTCCGCGCCATGCATCCTCACCGTGCGCTGGAACAGTGATATGCCGAACAGCCGCTTATGGGCGGCGGCGGAGCCACGCACCGGCGGATGATGGATCATGACGACGCGGAAGAGCCCGTCCCGACCCGCCTTGTCGAGGAGCGAGCCGAGCCGTGCCGCCTGGGCGGCGCGGAAATAGCCTGTCGCCATGAAGGGAGCGCTGGCTCTTGCGGATGAAGTTCCGATGAGCGCAATGCCCCCCCGCACACGCATATAGGGGAAGTGGCGACGGAAATCCGTCATCGGCGTATCGCCGTCGCCGACCATCCATGGGCTCCACGCCCGGCACGCCTTGTCGAGCGCGCCCGGAACATAAGCATCGTGATTGCCGGGGATGAGCGAAACGTCGTGCGGAGGTCCCAGAACCTCCAGCCAGAGCCGCGCCATCTCGATTTCGCGGTCCAGCGCCAGATTGACGAGGTCGCCGGTGACCGCGACGTGATCGGGTTTGGCCGCCTTCATGTCTCCGACGATCGCATCGAGGATGGAATCGCGCATGTGCCGGCGACGGTTGCGCTGCCAGTTGACATAGCCGGTAATTCTCTTGGATGCGAGTTCGCGGTAGTCTACATCGGGCAGGGGACCCAGATGGACGTCGGAAATATGCGCCAGTCGAAACATCCTAAACCCTTACGCCACGGGACCGTCCCGCACCAGCTTTTTGCCGTTGCGCGACCGATATGAAAGAGGATGTGTTCCGCCAGACGGGCTGGCGCGGATTCAGAGCAAGGCTCTTCCATAGCTATTTTCTCCTGACGCGGCCGATGACGTTCGGGGTTCGCGCAATCGTCTATGACAGAAACGAACATAAGGTCTTCCTGATCCGTCACACCTACGTGCCCGGCTGGCATCTGCCGGGTGGCGGCGTAGAGAAAGGCGAAACGGCCTTCCAGGCGCTTGCCCGCGAACTTGCCGAGGAAGGCAACCTTCAGCTTGTCGCCCCTCCCCTCCTGCGCTCATTGCATTTCAACCGGCACGCCAGCCCGCGCGACCACGTAGCCCTCTTCCTGGTCGAGGACTTTCGCCAGCACGCCGCGAAGATCGCCGACCACGAAATCGCGGAAACTGGTTTTTTCGCCATGAACGATCTTCCGGAGATGACCACGCCCGGCACCCGTCGTCGGCTGGCGGAAGCCTTCGACG
>JBDZVC010000591.1:0-2146 GCA_040255475.1 Phyllobacteriaceae bacterium
ATCGCCACAGGGCACTATGGAGTGACCCCGAGGCGTTCATCCCGGCGCGCTTCGCACCCGGCGCGCGCGAGAAGATCGACCGCTTCCAGTATCTGCCCTTCGGTGCGGGTCCTCGCGTCTGCATCGGCGCAGGCTTCGCCATGCAGGAGGCGATGATCGCTCTCGTCGTGCTGATGTCCCGCTACCGCTTCGACACGGTGGCGGAGACGAAACCATGGCCGGTGCAGAAGCTGACCACGCAGCCCGAGGGCGGCCTGCCGATGCGGGTCACGCGGCGGTAGGCCTGCCCTTTGCTGCCTCTCAGAAGGTTTTCGCTCCATTGATCGGCAGCCGCACGCCGTAGAGGGACGTGGTACCGCAAATGTAGAGATAGTTGCGCTTGTCGCCGCCGAAGCAGACGTTCGACACCACTTCCGGCACATGGATCTTGCCGATCAGGGTACCGTCCGGATGGTAGCAATGGACTCCGTCGAAGGCGCTTGTCCAGATGCGGCCCTCCGTGTCGAGGCGGAAGCCGTCGAACAGGCCGTTCGTGCATTCCGCGAAGACTTCGCCGCCTGAGAGCTTGCCGTTCTCGCCGACCTTGAAGCGGCGGATATGGGCCGGCCCGTTCTCGACATGGGTGCGGCCGGTGTCGACGATGTAGAGCAGCTTCTCGTCCGGCGAAAAGGCCAGCCCGTTCGGTTTGACGAAATCGTCCGTCATTTTCGCGACTTCGCCGCTCTTCGGATCGACGCGATAGACGTGGCTGCCGCCCTGCTCGGACTCGGATTTGTGGCCCTCATAGTCCGAATCGATGCCGTAGGTCGGATCGGAGAACCAGACGCTGCCGTCGGACTTCACCACCGCATCGTTCGGGCTGTTCAGCCGCTTGCCGTTATAGCGGTCTGCGACCGTGGTGACCGCGCCGTCAAATTCGGTGCGCGAGACCCGACGCGCGCCATGCTCGCAGGAGACCAGCCGGCCCATCCGGTCGACCGTGTTGCCGTTCGAATAATTGGAGGGCTGCCTGAAAACGCTGACCGAACCGTCACATTCGTCATAGCGCAGCATGCGATTGTTCGGGTTGTCCGACCAGATCAGGTAGCGGCCGGCCGGGAAATAGGCCGGGCCTTCCGCCCAGCGGCAGCCGGTGAAGAGCTTGTCCAGATGCGCCGTCGGTATGAACAGGCCGTTGAAGCGCTTGTCGATGATTTCAAAGGGATTGTCCGGCAATTCTTCCTCCAGCGAGTATCGGGTGTTTCTCAGCGGCTCGCCGGCGCCCGGCCATAGAGCAGCAGCATGATGACGATGACGATGCCGTAGATGACCTGGCGACCGGCTTCGGGAATTTGCATCACAGAGAGGATGGACTGCAAGAGCGTGATGAGGATCGCGCCGGCGACCGTGCCGAGATAAGAGCCGCGCCCGCCCAGGATGGAGGTGCCGCCGAGCACCACGGCGGCGATCGCCGGCAGCAGATAGACATCGCCCATCGATTGCGCCGCCTTGGAGGAATAGCCGGCGAGAAGCACGCCGCCGAAGGCCGCTAGCCCGCCGGTGATGGCAAAGGCAATGACGAGGATCCGGCGTGTGTCGATGCCCGACAGATAGGCGGCTCGCTCGCTGTTGCCGATGCCGTAGACGGCGCGGCCGAAGCTCGTGCGCGTCAGGAGGAACACCGCACCGACGCCGACGACCAGCCAGACGAGCACGGCGTTTGGCACGCCGGGAATGAGGAAGCCGGTCGCGATATAGCGCATCGCTTCCGTCGCCTCGTCCTGCGGCGAGAAACCGCCCGTATAGACCACCATCAGCCCTTGCGCGACGGCATTGGTGGCAAGCGTTATGATCATGGCCGGGATGCGCAGATAGGCGACGCCGATGCCGTTCACAATGCCGATCAGGACCCCGCATAGGATGCCGAAGGGAATGGCGAGCGCGACGCCGGCGGGTCCGTAGGCGGCGGCCGCACAGGACATCATCGCACCAGTGGTGATCGTCCACGGTGCGGAAAGGTCGATCTGCCCGAGCAGTATGACCAGCATCGCGCCGGTGGCGATCACGCCAAGGAAGGAGGCGACCTTCAACTGCAGCAGCAGATAGTCGAGATGCAGGAAATTCGACGAATAGAGGCTTCCCAGCAGAAGCAGGAGCACGATGCAGC
>JBDZVC010000592.1:0-2133 GCA_040255475.1 Phyllobacteriaceae bacterium
CTCGGCTTTCAGCTTCATCTCGACCTCGACGTCGCGCCCATGCGCCCTTGCCGCTTTCTCGCAGCGCTTGCGGAACTCGGCCACTTCCTCTTCGGTCAGGTGCTCGATGCCGATGAAGGTGTTTTCGCCCCGTCCGGACCGTATCAGCTCGTCCAGCTTCGCCTGGATGGCGGCGCCGTCACGGTTTTGCGTATTCTGGATCAGGAACACCATCAGGAAGGTGATGATGGTCGTTCCCGTGTTGATGATGAGCTGCCACGTATCGGAGAAGCCGAACAGCGGCCCGGTCACAGCCCAGAGAATGACGACGGCGCAGCACGCCAGAAAGGTGATGGGCATTCCGGCCGAATGGGCAACGGCGTTGGCGGCGGCGGAGAATGCCCGATTGTACCTCGTCTTCATGCCGCCCCTCCGGGTTTTCCTGTCAGGTTTCGTGCGTGGCACGCTCCAAATGCTTGAGCAGCCCTGCCTGTTCCGCCGCTTCGAACAGGTTCTCGCGTGGCCTCGGGCCGATCTGCTGTATGACGAGCCCGGCGGCGAGCGAACCAAGCTCGGCGCAAAGGCGATGTTCGAGACCCATCGTGTATCCATAAAGGAAGCCGGCCGCGTAGAGGTCGCCGGCGCCGGTCGTGTCGACCACCTGATCCACCTTCGTTGCCTTGACGCTCGCTGTCCTGTCGCCGGAAACGACGATCGAACCGGCGGCGGAGCGGGTGACGGCCGCGAGCTTGCAATCCTTGCGGATCGCCTCGAGCGCCGTCTCGAAGGAAGGCGTCTGGTAGAGCGAGATCAACTCGTGCTGGTTGGCAAAGACGATGTCCACCGTACCGGAGCGCATCAGGTCGAGGAACTCGTCGCGGTAGCGGTCGACGCAGAAGGGGTCGGAAAGCGTCATCGCCACCTCGCCGCCGGCTTCGTGAGTGAGCTTCGCCGCCAGCCGGATCGCCTCCTTGGCGCGCGGCGGGTCCCAGAGGTAACCTTCGAAATAAGTGACCTTCGCGTCGGTCTTGGCCGGTTCGACATCGTCCGGCCCGAGTTCGACGCAGGCGCCGAGATAGGTATTCATCGAGCGCTCGCCGTCCGGCGTGACGAAGATCATGGAGCGAGCCGTCGGCGGCCGGCCGGAAAGCGGGACGCTGTCGAAGGCGACGCCATGGGCGCGGATGTCGTGCGTATAGAGATCGCCGAGCTGGTCGGATGAGACCTTGCCGAAGAAGGCGGCGCGCCCGCCGAAGCTGGCGATGCCGGCCGCCGTGTTGCCGGCGCTGCCGCCCGAAGCCTCCGTCGCCGGTCCCATGCGCGAATAGAGGAGTTCCGCGCGATCGGCGTCGATCAGGTTCATCGCGCCCTTGATGATGCCGTTTTCGACGAGGAAATCGTCATTGGCGGAAGCGATGATGTCGACAATCGCGTTGCCGATGCAAAGCACGTCGTAGGCGGCCATCCAGTTCTCCGATCAGGCTGTCACAAGGTGGTTTCATCGAAGGTGTAGCCATGCGCGGGTCGGATTTGCAACCCCGCGGGTGCGGCGTCGGGCGGCTCACTGCCCGCAGCCGTGTCAGGCCTCTTCCTTCCGGTGGGCTGCGGTTCCCCGTCTCAATTCGGCCGTGGCGCGCTCGTCCACCGCGCCGTCCCCGATTGCGACACCGAACAGCGTGGCGGCTTGTTCGGTCGTGTAGTAGCCCATCTTGACATCTGCGAGCACGGCCTGCGCATCGCGCTCGAACGGATCGCCGTACCCACCGCCGCCCGGCGTACCGACGCGCACACGGTCGCCGGCCTTCAGCGGAATATCCTGTTCCTTGGAGAGGTGCGGCGGCACATGCGCCTTGCCACCCTGAAAGACGGTGACGGAATTGACGCCGCCGTCCTCGCCGCCGAGCACGCCCTGCGGACCGACCCGGCCGTGATCCATGACGAAGGAGGCGCGCGCCTCGCCCCTCAGCAGTTCCACGTCATAGGAGAGGCCGAAGCCGCCGCGATGCTTTCCGGCGCCGCCGGAACCCTCGCGCAATGCATACTCGCGATAGAGCACCGGAAAGGCCTGCTCCATCACCTCCACCGGCGGCGATTTCGATATGCCGATGGTCGAGCAGCCGTTGGAAAGCCCGTCATGGTCGGCATTGCCGCCAT
>JBDZVC010000119.1:0-11179 GCA_040255475.1 Phyllobacteriaceae bacterium
CCGAGACGACGTCGTTCCAGTTGCCGACGCTCATGTCGGGGATCGGCTGCATCGAGCCGACGATGCCGGCATTGTTGAATGCGCCATCCAGCGCGCCGAACTCCTTCGCGGCCAGAGCGACAAGGGCTTCCGCATAAGCCTCGTCCTTGACGTCGCCTGCGAGGAATACGACGCGGCCATTGCCGCGATTGATCTTTTCCGCGAGGGTTTCGAGTTGCGCCGGGCGGCGGGCGCCGAGAACGACATTTGCGCCTTCGGCGGCAAACAGCAGCGCTGCCGCCGCGCCGATACCGCTGCTGGCTCCGGTGATGATGATCGTCTTGCCTTCCAATTCCATGACAATGCTCCTCTGAATCGCGTCATGGAGATGTCTAGCGGCGGAGGGGACGGCACAGCCACCCGATTTACAGATCCCGCGACGCGGATCGGCAAGGCTTCGATTGCAGAGCAATATTCTGCGCATCTCCAGCAAGGCGGCTTGCCGCTAAAAAGCCAAAACGGCCCGTTGATGTCTTAAGCCGACAATCCTGCCGCCTCTGTACGAAAGCGAACCGATGTTAAAGGGAGCAAAGCTGGTTCCGACGCGGCGACCAGCGACCCCAGCATGCCGGAACCTTTAGGGAGGTCGCTGGCAAGATATCTTGCCTTGCAAAAATCCTCGCTCTCAGGCCGACGTTTTCGATAACCCGAAATCCGGTTATCGAAGAGTCCTACGGAATCATGTCCGCGCCGATAAGGCGACATCGACCCACGGATGTACCACTTCCTCCGAGACGATGACGGGGAGTGTGACTAGGTCATCGAATGCGGCTTCGCCCCGACGAATGAGGATGCTGCTTCTGAGAGCGGTGGGGAGCAATCGTCCGGTTCGGCCGTCGTGATCGGGCGAAGCAGAACGACGCGGCCGACGATACCCGCGATCTGCCCCTTTCGGGTCACTGCGATGCAAGAGATGATGGTTTCCATGAGCGCGACCACTCGATCGACCGACGTTTTCTCTTCGACCGCGAGGACGCCCCTTGGTGATGTCGGCGACCTTCAATTGTCGCCTTCCGCGAGAGCCTGACAGCGCATCGCGAGCATATGGTCGGCGTGTTCGCGCTGTTGTCGGGCTATCGCGGAAAGGCCACATCCGATTTCATCAGGTCCTTGACGTGCGACTTTCACTCCGCCGACCCGACAGACCATGCCTGCTCGAACGCGGCACTTGTGCGGTCCGTCCGTCAAGAGACCGGCTTCATTCTGGCCTGTCTCAGGCGGGTTTGCGCTGGATCAAGGTCGGTCGATGACCCCGTCGTGTACCGTTCGCGAGTGTCGGCGCGGTGCGAGTCTGCCAGGATGATTGCAGTTCCTGCCGAATTCCGTGGAGCGTAGAATGAAAGCGGAAATCCTCGCTTTGGCGGCTGGCGTGTTATGGCTCTGGGTTGTTCCAGCGCGCGCCGATCTCACGGTTTCGGAGTTCCGAAATAGCAAGGCAACTAATGAGGAGACCAACTATCTGGAAGGTCTCATGGATGGGATCGAGATCACCAATGCTCTCGCCCAGACAGGCCGTCCGGTCTTCTGCAGGCAGGGGTTTTTCACATCCGTGGAGGAATTTCGTGAGTTCCTCGATAGCTACATTCAGGCGAATGCCTCCGCCGACAAGGAGCACGTCGCATCGATAGCGACATCCGCATTAATGGCTGCCTATCCGTGCTCTGGCCGTTAGCGTTGCTGTCGGTGCTAAAAGCTGCCTTGTCCCAATTCTACGGCAGGCCAACCGTTCTCGATTTCCCGGCGCTTTTGTTGACCCCCGCCTGCGAAAACGATCCCCGCGGCCCGCTTCGGGTCGGGTTCCAAATCCACATTACAAATGACGAACGGCCCTCGCGCCACCGCGCTCGTCCGATTGGCGGTCCCTGAATCGCATCAGCCTCATTGTCCGATCGTTGCGGAGAGACGTCGAACTCGAAGAAAGGTCCGCCTAGCGTTGCAATGACTGGACGTAACCCGCGAGCTCGTTAATACGCTCGTTCGTGACAATTTCCCCGCCGGCTGGACCATAAAGACGCTGGTCGTCCCCAAGGAATTGACGTCCCCAGACAGGCATGTCGCGATCGCCGTGACCCGGCACGTCATAGCGCCCATCGATCACGGAGATGACGCGGGCATATGGGAACCTGCCCCCATTCCGCTTGCTGATACTTGTGAGGTCGGAGGGATGCTTGACGAGCATCTCGCCGAGTGGCCCGTCCCCTTTGCCCTCGATACCGTGGCAGACCGCACAGGAGTTTAGATATTCGGCTTCGCCATAACTCATCCGCTCACCGGCGGTTGCACCCACAACGTTTAGGCCAATGAAAAACGCTATGATAACTCTTTTCATCGTCGTCTCCGAACAAACACCTAAATGACAGCTTGGGGCCTCAGCTCCCGGAATGCCTTGACCTCAATCAATCGTCACCGAACGGCGGTCCGGGTCTCGAGACAGGCCGAGGCGTGTGCAGCGAAAAATGCTTTCGGAGAACAGGCAGAGCCTTATTCAACCACCCTGTTCGAGACTCGGGCCGAAAGCGGTCCAGTGATTACGCAATGCCGCTCTAGACGCTTCAAATCGGGGATCATTACATGTCCGTTTCTGAAATGGGCGACATTCGCTTCCCGCAGCTCGCGAATTACCCTGTTGAGATGTATCGCGGTCATGCCCAGGTAGTCGGCAAGATCGGTTTGGGTCAGCGGAAATGCGAAGTCGGTTGAAATACCCGTGTTTCCGTTAGCCGTGCGTCGTGCCAGCCGCAGCAACAGCCAGGACAACCGCTGGACGGCGTTGCAGTTGCCGAGAGCCGCAAGGTGCTCGACATCGAGCACGCGTAGTCGATGCCGTTGATCTTGTAACCACCCTACGAATCTCGGCCACCGGGTGGCGGCTTCCGGCAGTGGCGGAAGGCGGAACTTAAGGATCGATAAGTCGGTTGCTGCCTGCAGGAATTCCTGATTCCTCCCCCCTTCGCTCGTCGGCTCGACAAGATCGCCCTTGAGATATATCTCGGAAATCTGCCGCTTGCCATGCGCGAGCGAGACCGACGCTGTCATCCATCCTGACAGGAGCACGCAGGTGAATTCGACCTCTTCCTCAGGCATGAGAACGGTTTCCCCGAGCCGATAGACCTTTATGTCAGCGACAAGGCCGTTTGACAGAGCGTGGTCGACTTCAAGAATCCCCGAAGCAACTCGTTGCGCTTTGGCGATTCCGGAGGGGGTTGAAGGCGGGGGCTCGTTTGCTCCTGAATTGATCACTGCACGGCTCGCACGCTCGCAATCATGGAGACCACCTATTCTCGTGTCAAACCAAAAACATCCGACAATTCTGTCGGGATCCGCCGGAATTTGCGGTTTAGCCAAGGTCCGACAAGCAACAGACGATCGGGACTTGTTCTATACAAGGAGGCGCAACGATAGCTTTTGACGCATATCAAGCAATATCGGGAAATCGCGGGAGGACAGCTGGAGCTGAAGCAGAAAAACTTCCAGCGCGCGACTTGACTGTTCAAGCTCGCCTTTGGTCGAGTGGTTGCTAGACAATCAAGCTGAGCGGCGCTCCTATCCGGCTCCGCGCCAAGGTACGAAACTTTAGCAATCTCGGAGGATCGATCAGCCGCATTGAGCGGCATCAAAGTGCCCCATGTTTTGTCTCTTAAACTAGCCTTTACTTTAGCAGGCAAGCCGGAGCGTGTCATGGATTGGTGGAGGCGTTACGGAAACGCGCCTCAAATGGCCGACAGAAACACGAACGCCGCGGCGCCGAAAGCGACTGCAGCCACCGTCCCCGTGAGAAACGGCACCCAGAAGCCGGCCGGGGAGGAGAAGATCGCCAGGGCGGCCTTTCCAATTGAGTTAACGGCGAGGGCGGCGCGCCCGGCGGCGTCCGGAGTTACTATCGTTTGCACAAGGCGCAACGCGCTGAGCGTTGCGACGTCCACGTCAAGCAATCCCGAGACGGCTGATGTCGCGATCAATCCCCGCGAGCCGACGTGTCCGGCAAACGCTGCGTTTGCCGTCGCCACGACTGAGAACGCCAAGGCGAATATCAGCAGCGCGCCGAGATCGAAAGGGCTTCGAGCCGGCATCTCCACTTTCGCGGGATGGGCCTGCCGGATCATCAGGAAGCCTCCGCAAACGCCGAACCCGACGGCGGCGCCGAGTGCCGGCAGTCCCATCGAGGCAAGGACGCGAGGCTCGACGACCCCGACGACGAGGCAGACACGCACGGCGGAAACCATGGCGGCGAGCAGACATGCCTTCGCTACCTCAGGGCTAGATACGTTCGACAGGAAATCGCGGGCTGAAGCAGCGTTGGCCACCTTGTGGCGCTGGTCAAGGCCGGATGCTCAAAGTCTGCCGCGCAGCGAACTCGCGCGGACTTTCTCTATCCATCGCATTCGCACTGGAACTAGATTAGCAGCTCTCCCTTAGGCTAGCTTCCAAATGGCGTACCTTGAACATGCCCGCCGGGAGCGGCTTGAGCAGGTTATTTTCCTCATCGCCATAATCAAGCCACCGCATTCGGTCCCCGCGGCGCAGCACGGCCATCTGACGATCATGAAACGGCGCGACATCCGCATTCGCCTCTGTGGTCAGAATCGCATGGGATTCCGGCCAGTCGCGCGTTACGGGCCGCCATATCCCAGAGAAATAGAACCAGTCGCCATCGGCGAGCGCAAAGCTGTAGTGTTTGCCGTGGCTGCGAAACCGAAACTCGGAGGCCGATACGAGGCAGCGGTGACTCGGAAATGTCCGGCCTTCCACGCGAATGACAGTGAAAGGCCTGCCGCCGCGCTCGCGTGGCCGCAGACCCCACGGCAGTTCCACCATCTCAACATCGCCGCCGGAACGCCTTATGATGATGCGACGTTCTTCAAGCGGCGTTTCGGCATCGAAAGCCTTTACGGTCATCACGAGCGAACATATCAAGAACATCATCGCGATGCAAAGGGTGGTCCGAACGGAGGGACGATGTGCAATGACTATCGCCTGAGGATGGATATTTCTTCGATCATCGAGGAGTTCGCGGATCTGAAAATCAAGATCCGCTTCTCCGAGGGACGGCCGAACATCGACGCGCACTGTCGTGGCGTTCGCTCCGGGGTTACGGCTTAAGTACGCAGAGCCTGTATACTACCCCGGTGGCTCGACGGGGCGTGTGCTAGATGATCCGCCGCTGCTCGTACCCTCTTTGGCTTTGACCCGACGCTATGAGGCGCCAAATAATTCTCAGTCCGGCAGTGTCGAGGAGCAGCGTGCCAGCGTCGTCATCAACAGTTCCTCGCGCTAAGCTTGGGGGCCGTCGGCAGCGGTGCTAATCCGTTCGGGGCGCAGTGACGGGCCAAGACCGACAGAGACCCTAGCCATCGAGCGCACGTTGCAGGCGCCGGATGATCGCCGCTCGGCTCCGTTCGCCGGCCGCGCCGTTGACCTGATCCGTGATCTCGATGAGCAGCTTTGACAGGTCGTTGTGCCAGTCGAGCCGGGCGACCTTTTCCGGCTTCAGCCGGCGCGGTCTGTTGACGTCGACCTGCCGAGCGCCTGAAGGCGCGAGCTCATAGGCATCGTCGATTAAAGGGAGGACGATGCGGTCGGATGCAAAAGTGGATGAAAGCCGGTCGCGCAGCCCGGCAAGGCCCGTTTCCTCTCCGTGGGTCAAGAAGATCGTGCTGCGCACCGGCGAGCGACTTGCCACCCAAGAAACGAGCTCAGTCGCGTCGGCGTGGCCCGAGTAGAGATCGAACCGGGCTATGCGCGCCTTGACATCGACCTCCTCGCCCTGGATGCGCACCCGCAAGGCGCCGTCGACGAGGATGCGCCCGAGCGATCCTTGCGCCTGATAGCCGGCCATCATGATCGTGGCGTTGCGTCGCCAGAGATTGGCCTTGAGATGATGGCGGATCCGTCCCGCGTCGCACATGCCGCTGGCCGCTATGACGATGAAAAAGCCAGATAGCCTGCTGATAGCTTTGCTTTGTTCGACAGTCTCCGTGAACCGGATTGCATCCGACCTGAGCGCCTCGAGCAGCACCTCGCCATCTTCTATCTCGCCGGCATGGCGCTCAAAGATCGCGCTGGCGCGAGTCGCGAGCGGGGAATCGACGAAGATCGGTCCCGGTGGGATAGAGCCGTTGCGGATAAGCAGGAAAAGGTCGACCAGTAGCTCCTGGGTGCGCTCGACAGCGAAGGATGGAATGATGAGCGGCCCCTGCGAGGTTGCCGCGCGCCTCACCTCCTCTCCCAGCATCGCACGACGCTGATCGCGCGAAAGCTCCGGCCGGTCGCGATCGCCATACGTCGATTCGCATACGAGATAATCGACGCCTTTTGGACCTTCCGGCTCGGCCTGCAGGAGCTTCTGCCCAGGTCCGATGTCGCCCGAAAACAGAAGTCGAAGCGGGGCGTCCGCTTTGCCACAATCGATCTCGATCTCAACTGATGCTGATCCCAACAGATGGCCGGCATTCCAATAGCGAGCGCGCACTGCCGTCCCGACGGTCGTCCACGTATCGTATTGCACGGGACGAAACTGCCTCATGCAGGCGGCAACGTCCGCGACCGCATAGATTGGCGACACTTGCGGGCGCCCACGCTGCGCGTTACGGCGGTTGAGGTTCTCGACCTCCATCTCCTGGATGTGCGCCGAATCCGGCAGCATGACCGAGCACAGGTCGATGGTGGGAAGTGTCGCGTAGATCGGCCCGGTGAAGCCGAGCCTCACTAATTTGGGAAGAAGGCCACTGTGATCGATATGGGCATGGGTGAGGATGACCGCGTCGATCGCTTCTGGGCTGAACGGGAAGTTGCCGTAATTCAGCTCCTTCTCGGATTTCGAACCCTGGAACAGGCCGCAGTCAACAAGGATGCGACCGTCGCCCGTCTCGATTTCGAAGCATGAGCCCGTGATGCCGTGGGCGGCTCCGTGAAAACGCAGGATAGGGTTCATACTCTTCCTCCTCAGCGCCCACCAAAGGGGGTCCGACTGTTCTTCCATTTGGACACGTGCGGCCGCTAATCCGCAAGAGCGATGATGATGAAGCCGAAGCAATGCGACAAGGCAGCGAGACAGGGGAAGATGCCCCCGATAGGCAATCGTCGCCGAAGCGGGATCATTTGCCGCTTGAGCAGCAGCAGTGTGATGCAATCGCGATCGGAAAGCCCGCATTCTTGAATTCAACAGCCTAGCGTCGGATTATCTTTCGGTTAACTTGAGGGCCGTTGGGTCCATCGTTGGGGTTGACCGAGTTGTTGAAGCTGAAACGCGTCGGGATCGATACTCACAACGAAAGCGTTGCCTATGTCGACAGGCACTGCCTGGCATTCAGACCTGATCAGCATCGAGCGCTGAAGAAGATCAGTATCACCGGCGAAGATGGTCGTGAGGTTCTCGCTTCACTCGCGATCGCTGACGACGAAGTCATCGTGGCAGATGACGAAGTGGGGCTCTCGGAGCAGGGCTTTTCAAACCTCGGACTCCCGGAAGGTTCCCATGTGGCGATTGCACCGGCAGTGCCACCTCGGAGCCTTGAGAGCGTGCGCGCGAAGATCAGAGGCGCCACCCTTACGGCTGAGGACATCCGCAACATTGTTGTGGACATCGCCCGCCGAAGATACAGCGAGATGGAGTTGGCAGCATTCCTGATAGGGTCGGCGAGCTTTCTGACAACGGATGAGCTCCTGGCAATGACAGAAGCGATGATTGCGGTCGGCAGCAGGCTCGAATGGCGACGGCCGATGGTGGTGGACAAGCATTGCATCGGTGGGATTCCAGGCAATCGCACCTCGATGGTGATCGTGCCGATCGTGTCGGCGCACGGCCTGACAATTCCAAAGACGTCCTCGCGGTCCATCACATCCCCGGCGGGAACAGCCGATACGATGGAGGTGCTAGCTCGTGTCGACCTGTCGGTCGAGGAAATGCGGCATGTCGTGAACGAATGTGGCGGCTGCATAGCATGGGGCGGCAACGTCAACCTCTCGCCCGCCGATGACATCATGATCTCGGTGCAGCGTCTTCTCGGAATCGATACCCGTGAGCAGATGGTTGCCTCCATCCTCTCTAAAAAAGTGGCAGCGGGGTCGACGCATCTCGTCATCGACATTCCGGTAGGACCATCCGCTAAGGTGCGTGGGGCGGAAGACGCTGTGCGCCTGCGTAAGCTCTTTGAATTCGTTGGTGACAAGCTTGGACTTCATATCGATGTCGCGGTCACCTCGGCTGACGAGCCGATCGGACGAGGCATAGGGCCCGTACTCGAGGCGCGCGACGTGATGGCCGTGCTGCGCTGCGAGCCTGAAGCCCCCCCAGATCTGCGCGAGAAGTCGCTCCAGCTGGCCGCGCGCATCATCGAGCTCGATCCGGTGTGCCGGGGCGGAACCGGCTATGCGCGTGCAAAGGAGCTGCTGGATACCGGGGCGGCGATGCGCGCAATGGAAAGGATAATGGCTCTGCAAGGTCCCCCGCCGCAGGACTTCCGCCTTGGCGAGCTGACACAGGATGTCTTGTCGCTTGCGAGCGGCAGGGTGGAAGACATGGACTGCTATCGCCTGGCGCGGATTGCTCGGCTGGCCGGAGCCCCTCTTGATAGGGGCGCTGGCATCGACCTTCTTCGCAAGACCGGCGACTTCGTCAAAAAGGGTGAAGCGGTCTATCGGATACACGCCGCCCGCGCGGGCGAGCTCGGCCTGGCGACCGAGGCGGCCGAGCGCAATGCCGGCGTTACCGTGGACGGGCGCAATGGTCTCTAGCCTCTCCACATGATGATCGTGTCGGTCCATTCCTTCGGTGATCAGGAAGAGCCCGCTCAGCGATTGGCGGCGGCGCTGGAGGCGCCTTGGCGCGAGATAAGCGTGCGACGGTTCCCAGATGAGGAAAGCCTGGTGCGGGTTGTGCCTCAGGAAGGCGCGGCTGTCGTCTATTGTTCCCTCGACCATCCGAACCGAAGGCTGGTCGATCTGCTGCTGGCAGCTTCGGCACTGCACGACGCCGGCACGCGGACGGTCGTCCTTGTCGCACCGTATCTATGCTACATGCGGCAGGACGTGACTTTCCATCCGGGCGAGGCGGTAAGCCAGAAGGCGGTGGCGCGGCTGCTTTCGGGCGCCTTCGACCGGATCGTCACCGTCGATCCGCACCTGCATCGCACGCATGACCTGAACGATGTCTTCAGCATACCGGCGACCCAACTCAGCGCGGCACCGCTTCTTGGCGCCGCCATCGCGAGCGACAATTCCCGCAGGGGGGTGGTTCTCATCGGCCCCGACGAGGAATCGCGGCCTTGGGTTGAGGCGACAACAAGAGTGACGGCCGCCCCCTTCCTCGTGGGCCGGAAGCTGCGCAGCGGGGACCGCATCGTGGAGATCGGGATCGACCGCATCGATATGGTGAGAGGAAGGACCGCGGTGCTGTTGGATGACGTGGTCTCGACCGGCTCGACGGTTCGCCAGGCTGCGCGTCTCCTGCTCGAGGGAGGAGCAGCCCGCGCGGATCTCTATGTCACGCACATGCTGTGTTCGGAACAGGATACCGCCGCGTTGCGGGCCGCCGGCATTGCCCAGATCGTTTCGACCGACAGCGTACGCCATCCGACCAACGGGGTGCGGCTCGCTCCATTGCTGGCAAGTGCACTTTGTGACGGACCAGGATGTCGAGCTGCGATTGATCAGTCGTGATAATGGCGATGGGAACCCTCGTGGGGCGAGGCCTTCATCGCAAGATAAAGTTGATGCGAGTAGACCTCTAGACCCAGCATCGCTTCCACGTATTCCCGCGCCTTATCGACGTCGGCGGCACGGTAGCCCCGAAGACGCCTTAGACGCTCGAACCTGTGTTGCACCTCTTGGCGCAATAGGCCGGCGAGCAAAGTGATCAGTTCCTCCGGCTAGTCGGTCTCGATCGCCTTTTCGGCCACGGGAATGATAGGTCCGACGTCAAGGCCCGCGAGCTTGAGCCCGGTATAAGGGGCGCCTTCTCCAGCCCGATGCCGCCGCACGGCGGTCTCGTAAAAGTAAAGATCGGCCACCTGACGCGCGGCGGGGCTCGCTTTGCGAGCCGGGAGCACCTTGTCGAATGCCGATCGCAGCTCCGCGCTGGCGCTAGCCTTGACGTAAGGGAGAACGAGATTGATGTCCTCTCCATCCAGCGCCCGACGGGCTGCAGTGACTACCGGACCATCCATACTGTCGCAGTGGGGAGGCATCGTTCGTTCCTTTGACTGGTACGGGTTGCCCTTCGGTTGGCGCGAAAGGTCCTGTATAGTCCGACATCAGTCGGATCGTTTGCGTCCAGTGACCATAGCTCTCGCAAGGTTCTCGTGATGCACGAAGCTTGCTAGCAGGACACCGAGAATGTGAAAAATGACCAAGCCCAGCGTGATATTGGCGATCACTTCATGGGCCTCACCAAAGGCGCTCTCGCCTCTGGTCTTGCCACCCTCGTCCTCTTCGCCCGTGGGGAGTTGTTCTGTCATTGTAGTAGAGGTCTGTGCATATAGTGGAGCCAACGGCCCAGCGCCTTCTTCGGCATATCGGATGAGCCCGGTGACCACGGTTGCAGCCAGGAAAATCAACAGCGCTATGACCATGGCGCCACCTGCGGGACTATGGCCGATGTAGCGCTTCGCTCGGGCAAGCATGAGATCCCAGAGATAACGGATGGCAGCTATCGGATCGGTCACGAAGTCAGTAAACCGCGCATGACGCGGCCCGACAAATCCCCAGCCGATGCGGGCCAGGACAAGAACGCCGACGATATAGCCCGCCCAGACGTGAACCGTCATGACGTCTTCCGCCAGGTATGCGACGAAGAATGCAAGGGCAACGGCCCAGTGAGCTACTCTAACAAACGGGTCCCAGACCTTTATTTCGGATGCAGCCCGAGCGTGCATGTCGCGTACTCCTTGAAAATTTCTAAGCTAGGCGATTCAGATTCCCGTGCGTTGACTTGGATCAAAGGGCCGGCATCCGTGCGCCTGCCAGACGTTGCCCGACTGATCGCTATTAATCGAGCCTGACCTTGCTCCTCTCAACAAGGGCAGCGGGCGGATAACCGGACCGACGTTGTGCGTTTGGCGCTTGTCATGTCACAGCCGGTCAAACTAGCCCCAGATGCACATGCTCCGGCCTCAAGTCGCCATGGCCTTCTACGACAAGCCCA
>JBDZVC010000120.1:0-11170 GCA_040255475.1 Phyllobacteriaceae bacterium
ATGCGCCCGACATGCCAGAGCTGCATCAGGATGCGGCCGCCAGCCTCGTGGACGGCCTGGGTGATGTCGCGCCATGCCGTGACCTGTTCTTCCGACCAGATGCCGGGCGTCGCCGGATAGCCGACGCCTTCTGGCGTCACCGAGGTCGCTTCGGTCAGGATCGCGCCGGCCGAGGCGCGCTGTACGTAATATTCCTTCATCAGCGTATTCGGTACGCGGCCCGGCATTGTCGCGCGGTTGCGCGTCATCGGCGCCATCAGGATGCGGCTCGGAAGCTTCAAGTCACCGATGGTGATCGGATCGAAGAGTGTGGTCATGGGTGCAATCCGGTTCTGTGGACTCATTGTTCAATGGATGTTGAACAAGTAGGATTGCGAGCGCCATCCGGCAAGGAAAGAATTTTCCATCGTATCTACGTGGAGGAGATTGGAAATCTCCGCCAGCGCGGGCTGGTAAAAAAAAGGCCCGGCGGATGGCCGGGCCGATTTTGCTGAGTAGGGTGAGTCAGGCGCCCAGATGACTTGCCATGCCTGGAACGGCGTCGGTGATCTGCTTGACGAGATCCGGGCCGGCGGCGACCTTCGCCTGCTGGAAGAACTGCTCACCCGCTTGCTCGACCTGCTCGACGGTAAGCCCCGCCTGCTTCAGGCGTGAAACGCCTTTCAGAAGGGCACCGGCCTTCTCGCCGAGCGCGGAGCCGAGCATGTCCATCAGCCCGCCTCCGCCGCCGCTTGGGTCGGCGGCCATGACATCATAGCGCTGGGCCAGATCCCGTGCGCCGGGCAACTTGTCGAATAGCGCATCGACCTGCGTTCCTTCCGCCTCGTGGTCGATGACGGAAAGGATGGTGCCGACCGTGTTCTCGGCAGCCGACTGATCGAGGCCAAGTCGCGTTGCTACCTGGCTGACGATATCCTGTGCCGTGATAGCCATCGGATCAGTCTTCCTGCTTCAGCCGCGTATTGCAGGCGCTCCAGTATTGCGGCCATTTCTGGCCCTTGAGATTGTCTGCCGCCTTGTCGCGCTGGTATTCGGCGCTGCACTCATGGATGCGCTGGCGGAAGGCGATCTGGCCCGGCGTCAGCGGCTTGCCGTTCTTGTCGACGGTGGGAGCCGTGTATTTACCCGTGGCGGTCTTCTGGACCTTCGGCTCGTCAGGCGTTTCGGAAGCGTCGGACTTATCATTCCGTATGTCGGCAGAGCATTCCGAATAGAATTGCGACCACTTCTTGCCGCCGAGCGTGCCGGCCGACTTCGCTGCCTGATATTGCTGGCTGCATATCTGCTGCGTGGTCTGGTGGCCGGAGGATTCGGACTTGCTGGCCGTCTTGGTCGTTTCCGTCTTCGCCGGAGCCTCGGCTGCGGTCGAACCGCCGGCTTTCAGGCCCGCGGCACAATCCGAATAGAACTGCGACCACTTCTTGCCACCAAGCGTCCCGGCGGCCTTGGCGGCCTGGTACTGCTCGCTGCACACTTGCTGTGTGGACTGGCCGGAGGACTTGGCCTCCTTATTCGAAGTCGACTTTTCCGTCTTTTCGGCCTTTTTAGTGGTTGCCTCGGACTTGGCTGCCTTCTTCGATTTGGCCGTGGTGTCTTCGGCCGAGGAATTGTCGCCCTTCATCTTGGCGGCGCAATCCGAATAGAACTGCGACCATTTCTGGCCGTTAAGAGTGCCGGCTTTCTTTGCCGCCTGGTATTGGGCGCTACATTCCTTGCTGACACTCGATGCGGCCTGGGCCGGAACGGGTAGCGCCACAAAGCCAAGGCCGGCGAGCGCCGCCACGCCGGCCAGCACAGATTTGGAAATAAGCATTTCAGTCCTCCTTGCCAATCAAGCAAAATGCTTCGGTGCGCACCGTCGGGTCCGGATTCCGGAGCACCTCAAGTATAGGCCGCCGTCGATCTTACCACCGACAAGTGCAACTGCAATTTGGTCTTTTGTTCGGCAATACGTGATGATCACGGTGCGGCGCCTCGAATGTGCTCGCCAAAACGTTATTCGACCGGACGGCATGCACGTCTAATTGTGTGGTCGTGTGGGGCCAGGATGCGGAGATGACGATGCAGAAACCGACCATTACACAGGCCATGATCGACGCCTATGACGAATATACGCATCTTACCCTCGATCGCCGCCGTTTCATGGAGACGCTTACCCGGCTGACGGGCTCGGGCGCAGCGGCGGCGGCGATCGCGCCGCTCCTTGCCGCAGATCCGGCGCGCGCCGCGATCGTGGCGGCCGACGATGAACGCATCAAGGGCGAGGATATTGCCTATCCGGGAGCGGGCGGCGACATGAAGGGTTATCTCGTGCGGCCTGCCGGCAAGGAGGGTAAACTTCCCGCCGTCATGGTAATCCATGAGAACCGCGGCTTGAACGAGCATATCCGCGATGTCGCGCGGCGACTGGCGATCGAGGGCTTCATGGTGCTGGCGCCGGATTTTCTCACCCCTTCAGGCGGCACTCCTGAGGACGAGGACAAGGCGCGCGATATGATCTCCGCCCTCGACCCTGCGAAGACGACAGCCAATGCCGTCGCGACCGTGACCTATCTGAAGGGCCGCCCGGACGGTACCGGCAAGGTTGGCGCGGTCGGCTTCTGCTGGGGTGGCGGGCTGGCGAATCGCACAGCGGTCAACGCACCTGATCTTGCGGCGTGCGTCGCCTATTACGGCATGCAGCCGGACGCGGCGGATGCCGCGAAGATCCATGCAGCGCTTCTCCTGCACTATGCGGGGCTCGACGAGCGCACCAATGCCGGCATTCCGGCCTTTCGCGCGGCTCTGGAGAAAAGCGGCAAGGATTTCCAGATCTATGTCTATGAGGGCGCGAACCACGCATTCAATAACGACACGTCGGCTGCACGTTATGACAAGAAGGCGGCAGACCTCGCCTGGGGAAGGACTGTCGCATTCCTGAATAAATATCTTTCGTAAGGGCAAGCAGGATGCGGCTTGGTTAATGTCGCGGATGCGATGCTGACCGCAAAGGCCAGCGCTGTCTCTATTTTATCGGGCCTCCTCTTTTGTGACGGGATCGCATTAGACTTTTCTTTGCCGTCGGAGTGTAGGGCTGAAAGAACAACCGGTAACAGCACACACTTCAATAGAGGGAATTTCTTCTATTATTCCGTGCCTGCCGAATAATATTCCGGGCCCTTAGCACGTCGATAGGGATCGGAAGATTGTATCTTTCCATCATATACAGTGCCTGGTTGATGGTTTTGGATGCACGCCAGAACTCGTAGTCACTTATGGTTGTATTGGCAGCGAGCCGCTTCGATAGCTTGTCGAGATCGATATTCATCGCGTTCTCCGCTTTTTATTTTGCCCCGCGACTCAAAACCCGGAATCAGTTCGGCGCTCATAAGAGCGCTTGAAGCCGGCGGTTCAACGGAAGCGGAAAAGTTACCAACTTACGAATTCCGTTAAGGTTTACGAATGGTAAACGGCGTGAGTGGCGCTCCTGCTTCGCCGTGCGGAAAATTCCGGATGACTTCCCGATGGCGCGGCGTATCGAATGTGCAATCGCATTTTTCATGGATGATTCGTCCGACGATGCCGCAGCCGGGTACCGCCTCGCATTCTTTTCGTGACGCGCTCGGATGAGCCCGGATATCGTTCAGGCCGGTACCGGCGCGATTGCGGCACTTGCTGCGGCAGGTATCGTATTTCGCCCGTGGGGGCTGCCTGAGGCCATCTGGGCGGTGGCGGCCGCAATGCTTCTCGTCGGTTTGCGTTTCCTGCCGCTCTCGGCGGCATGGCATGGCGTGCTTGCCGGCCTCGACGTCTATCTTTTCCTCATCGGCATGATGGTGCTCTCCGAGGTGGCGAGGGAGGCCGGCCTGTTCGACTGGCTCGCGGCGCTGGCAACACGGCTGGCGAAGGGGTCGCCCGGCCGACTGTTCGTGCTCGTCTATGGCGTCGGCATTCTGGTTACCGCCTTCCTGTCGAACGATGCGACGGCGGTGGTGCTGACGCCCGCGGTCGTGGCGGCGATGCGGGCGGCGAGGGTCAGCGAGCCGCTACCCTACCTCTTCATCTGCGCCTTTATCGCCAACGCCGCCTCCTTCGTGCTGCCGATCTCGAACCCGGCGAACCTCGTCGTCTATTCCTCTCACATGCCGCCGCTCTTCGAATGGCTGCCGCTCTTCGCTTTGCCGTCGCTCGCCGCGATCATGGCGACGTACGGCATGCTGCGCTGGTCGCAACGGCACAGGCTCAGTCACGAGATCGTGCATCGTGTGGAGATGCCGCATCTTTCCTTCGGCGGCCGCGTCGCAGGCTTCGGCATCGTCGCGACCGCGATCGTGCTGATGGCGGTGTCCGCCTACAGTTATCAACTCGGCCTGCCGACGGCGGTCACGGGTATCCTCACTGCCGCAGTGACGCTTATTGTGGAGAGAAGATCGCCGCTGAAAGTAGTGAGAGGGGTCTCCTGGGGCGTGCTGCCGCTGGTGGCGGGTCTCTTCGTGCTGGTCGAGGGCTTGCAGTACACCGGGTCGATCCCGGCGCTCGCCCGTTTTCTTCTGTTGGCGGCGGAAGGTTCGGCAATCGGCACGGCATGGGCTTTCGCGGCCATAACCGCGCTCGCCACCAATCTGGTCAACAATCTGCCGGTAGGACTCGTCGCCGCGACGGTTTTCCAGAGCGCGGAATTCCCAGAGATGCTGCGCCGCTTCGTCCTGATTGCCGTCGATGTCGGGCCAAACCTCTCCGTAACCGGATCGCTTGCCACTATCCTGTGGCTTGCCGCGCTGAGGCGCGAGGGCATCTCGGTTAGCGGCCGGGCCTTCCTGAAGGTAGGCATCCTCGTCATGCCGCCTGCACTGATACTTTCTCTCCTGGCGGCCTGGTTTTCCAGTTCAGCGGTACTTGCCGGTTAGCGCCACCTTCGAGCCGCTCCAGCCCGGATCGCGATGAAGCCAGGCCTGGACCGCCGCGCGATCGTTTTCGCCGAATTCGTGCCCTGCATTCACGATCACGCTTTCGGTTGCTGCGCCTCGCTCGGCGAGCAGGGCAGATAGGGAGGGAGCGAGGGGACCGTAGGTCGCATCGTTCTTTCCTGCCACCACGAGTGCTCGCGTGCCTGTCAGATCAGGAGAGGGCGGTTCCAGCAGCACCGGCATGGACCGTAGCAGCGCTCCGCGCTGGATGAGACCGGGATGAAGCAGCATCGTCGCGGCGATGAGGTTTGCGCCATTAGAATAGCCGAGAAAAAGCGTGTGTTTCGGCTCGATCATTCCGGCGTCGCGCAAATCTTCGATAAACCCGGCGAACGCAGCCGCTTCCATACGAACGCTCTCCTGATCGAAGAGCGTCGGCGTGATCTTCTCGTACCAGCGCCGCTCGCTGTTCTGGATGATGCGGCCTCGAGGCGCAATGACGAGTGCGTCGGGCAAAATCCGTGCCGCCAGCGGCAAGATGGTCGTCTCGTCCACGCCGGAACCGTGCAGCGCAACGATCATCTGCGACGTTTCCGGCCGCGGACGGTGGACGCGATAACAAAACGCCAGATCGCAGGCGAGCGAGTTCTCGTTCATGAGGAAGGCCGATTGATGCATGAGCGCTCCTCACCTTCACCGATGTTGGCGCGGCCGTCCATGAACGTGAGCGCGGGCCATGAAAGTTGATCGTGCCCATCCCACTCAAACTGCATTTGTGGGCGCTTGCCACGTGCGTGGGCTGATCTCTCTTTCATATCACTGTCGTGTGCCTGTGGGACATTTCGAGGAATCATGCTGGCGCAGGAAGATAAATGCGATCCGGACGCGACACGCGCATAGACGTTTTCCGTGCGCTCGCTCTTCTCACCATCTTCATTGATCATGTTCCGGGCACGGCCTTCGAACACCTGACCATGAAGAATTTTGGTTTCGCCGATGCGGCGGAGGCATTCGTGCTCATTTCCGGCATGGCCGTAGGGCTCGCCTACGCGCCGAAATTCGTCCCGGGGCGAAGATTGCTGACGTCGCTCGAGATGTGGCGGCGGGCCGGTGTCCTCTACTGCGCCCATATCATGACGACGGTCGCCACCTTGACGATCTTCTGCGCGGCGTCTGTCTTTGCCAACCGACCAGACCTGCTGAGGCAGATCAACATTGGGCCGCTGCTCGACGACACGGCTCGGGCGCTCGTCGGCGTCGGCCTCCTCGGGCACCAACTCGGATATAACAATATCCTTTCCATGTATGCGGTATTGCTCATTCTCGCGCCGGCCTTCCTCTGGCTGGCCGCTATAAGTACGCGCCTCACGCTCGTTCTTTCCGGCCTTCTGTGGTTGACGGCAGGCATCTTCCAGATCGCGCCGCCCAACTATCCCGACAGCGGCTTCTGGTTTCTCAACCCGCTGTCCTGGCAGTTCCTGTTCGTCATCGGCATGACGGGCATGACGCATGTGCGCCGCGGCGGTAGCCTGCCAGTTTCGCCCTTTGTCGCCGCAATGGCATGCGCCTATGTCGTTGGAGCGTTCTTCTGGGTGCACAGCCGGCTCTGGGGGCAAGTGACATGGCTTGGGCTGCCGCCCGTGCTCGGCGGCTTCGACAAGACTTTCCTGTCGCTTTCGCGGCTGTTGGATATTCTTGCGATCGCCGCCATACTTGCCGCCTTCCCGAAACTCGCGGAGCTTGCGAGGCTTCGTATCGATCATCCTCTTTCGGTTCTCGGCAGGCATTCCTTGCCAGTGTTCATCACGGGGACGATCTGCGCGATGATGGGCCAGGTGCTGAAGGCGCTGCACGACAACAGCTTCTCCTACGACGTAATGCTGCTCTCATGCGGTATCGGCGCGCAGTTTGCCGTTGCCTACTATCTGGAATGGCTCGGCCGCACCGTTACATACAAGGGGGCTTCCGGACGTCCGTCTGGCGACCGCGCCAGACGGCAACCGGCTTAAACGAAACTCTATTTTCGTCGGATCGCTATCGCGCGGCCGGCGCGCTCCGGCACCTGCAGCGAAGCGTGCGCGTTCGCCATCGCGTCGACCTTTTCCATGATGTCGGCCGGAAAGGGTGCGACCTTCGGGCCGGCCATGTCGACATGCAGCATCAGGTTTTCCGAGGTGGCGGCGAGCCATCCATCGACATGCCGCAATTCCTGGAAGAACCGGATGCGCTTCTCGTCATGGTCGAGAATTTGCAGTGTGGCCGTGACCTTATGGTCGAGATGCAGTTCACGCACGTAGCAGACATGCACCTCGGCCGTATATGTCGTCAGCTGCCGTTCCCGGGCGTAGTTGGAGCCCATACCCATCAGTTCGAAGGCCTCGTCAGCGCAGCGATCGAACAGCACATTGTAATAAGCCATGTTCAGATGGCCGTTATAGTCGATCCAGTCCTTCTGGATTTCCATGACGCTGGAGACGAACGGAGCAGGGATCGGCATCGGGCACCTTTGAGATTGCAGGGCAGGGCGTGCTGGTTCTAGACAGGAACCACGGATTGTCCGAATACCCTTAGATGAACGTGCGCCGGAACCGCAACAGGTCCGGTATGGAGGAATCAAGATGGCTCTGGCGGACCTTGAGCGGGTAGAGCGCAATGAGGCCGGGATCGAGACGGCACTCGGTATCCTGAAACAGCGTTTCGGTGCGCGCCTGCAGACCGGCCAATCGGTTCGGGAGCAGCACGCACATACCACCACATACATACCGAATCAGGCACCCGATGCCGTCATCTTTCCCGAAAGCACGGAAGAGGTGGCCGAGATCGTCCGGGTATGTGCGGAACATCGCGTTCCCGTCATTCCGTTCGGCGTCGGCACATCGCTCGAGGGGCACACCAATGCGCCGGGCGGCGGCATCTCGCTCGATATGACGAACATGAACCGCGTTATCCGCGTCGATGCGGAGGATCTGGACTGTGTCGTGGAGCCGGGCATCACGCGTGAGGCGCTGAACGAGCATCTGCGCGATACCGGCCTTTTCTTTCCTATCGATCCGGGTGCCAATGCCACGATCGGCGGTATGGCTTCGACCCGGGCCTCAGGCACGAATGCGGTGCGCTACGGCACGATGCGCGACAATGTGATGGCGCTCACCGTCGTCATGGCAGACGGCAAGGTGGTGACGACCGCCAAGCGGGCGAAGAAATCCTCGGCCGGCTACGATCTGACGAGGCTTTTCGTCGGCGCGGAGGGCACGCTCGGCGTCATCACCGAACTGACGCTGAAGCTCCACGGCATCCCGCAGGCCATTTCCGGTGGCGTCTGCCCGTTCCCAAGCGTGGAAGCTGCCTGCGAGGCGGTGATCGCGACCATCCAGATGGGCATTCCGGTAGCGCGCATCGAACTCGTCAACCAGCTCATGATGCGTGGCATGATCAACTATTCCAAGCTCGACTATCCCGAGAGCCCGAGCCTGTTTCTGGAATTCCACGGCAGTGATGAAGGTGTGAAAGAGCAAGCAGGGATGTTTGGCGAAATCGCCAACGAATATGGCGGCGGGCCGTTCCTTTGGACCACCAACGCCGAGGAGCGAGCGAAGCTCTGGAAGGCGCGCCACGACGCTTATTGGGCGTCGATGAGCCTCAGGCCGGGCGCGCAGGGTATCTCCACGGATGTCTGCGTGCCGATCTCAAAGCTTGCCGAGTGCATCGCCGCGACCGAGATCGATATTGCCGAGAACGGCCTTGTAGGCCCGATCGTCGGGCATGTCGGCGACGGCAATTTCCATGTGGCGCTGCTACTCGATGCCAAGGACCCGAAAGAGGTCGAGGCAGCGGAAGCCTTCATCGCCCGCCTCAACATGCGGGCTATCGCGATGGACGGCACCTGCACGGGCGAGCACGGCATCGGTCAGGGCAAGATGGCCTTCATGGAGCGCGAGCTTGGCGCCGCCGTCGATGTCATGCGCTCGATCAAAAAGGCGTTGGACCCCGACAACATCATGAATCCGGGCAAGATCATGCCGACCCATCGGCATTGAGGCTGGAGACCCGTACGGACGTTATCGCTGCCTTGCAGCCTCTTGGCCCGCCCCGCCGGAAATCGGCCTGACGCCCGGCAAGCGGCTAAACCGAAAAGCTGGTGCCGCAGCCGCAGGAAGCGACGGCATTGGGATTCTTTATCTGGAAGGACTGGCCCATCAGGTCGTCGACGAAGTCGATGACCGCGCCACCCATATAGACGAGCGAAATATCGTCGATCAGCACGGTGGCGCCGTCGCGCGTGAAGGCCACATCATCCTCGTTCCGTGAGTCTACGAGGTCGAATTTGTACGAAAAGCCGGAGCAGCCGCCGCCCTCGACACTGATTCTAAGTCCGGTCTTGCCGGGGTCGGAAGCCATGATCTCATTGATCCGGCGCGCGGCGGCTTCTGTCACCTCGACGCCCTTCATCGCGGACTTTGCGTCTACGCCCATGGCCGTTCGCCTTGCAATTGCTTCTCTCGCATAGGTATGAAGCGTCGCGGGTCAAGTCAACTGACGGCATGGGTGGATGACAGGCGAGACGCATGGCCTGGGCGATATAGGCTTCGGCTACCGGTCGCGCGCGGCGTGGGCCAGTGACCCGGCGAAGACGCGCGGCCGGCTTTTCCCGGAAGTCGAGAGCCCGACCCGCACCGCCTTCCAGCGCGATCGCGACCGCATCATCCATTCCACTGCTTTCCGGCGTCTGAGACACAAGACCCAGGTTTTCATCGCCGAGGAAGGGGATCACTATCGCACGCGCCTGACACATACGATCGAGGTGGCCCAGATCGCGCGAGCCCTGGCGCGTGCGCTCCGCTCGGACGAGGACCTTGCCGAGGCCGTGGCGCTCGTCCACGATTTCGGCCACACGCCTTTCGGTCATACCGGTGAGGATGCGCTTAACGAGAAGATGAGGGCGTGGGGCGGCTTCGATCACAACGCACAATCGCTTCGCGCGGTGACGAAACTGGAGCACCGGTACGCTGAATTCGACGGCCTGAACCTGTCGTGGGAAACGCTGGAGGGGCTGGTCAAGCATAACGGTCCGCTTCTCGGTGCGGATGGGAAGGGGCTGAATGGCTCGGTGCCGTCGTCCATCCTCGACTACGATGCGCTGCACCACCTCGAACTCGACCGCTATGCCGGCATCGAGGCGCAATGCGCCGCGATCGCCGACGACATCGCCTATGACACGCACGACATTGACGACGGGCTCCGCTCCGGCCTGCTCAGCCTCGACATGCTCGAAGGGCTGGAACTTTCCGGTTCAATCCTGCGGCAGGTGCGCATGCTTTATCCAGCGCTCGATCCGGTCCGCACGGGGCACGAACTGATGCGCCGTCAGATCACGCTGATGGTCGAGGACGTGATCCGTACGACGGGCGCCAATCTCAACGAGGTCCGGCCTGAAAGCGTCAAGGATGTGCACGGTGCCGGCCGCACGCTGGTTGCTTTCTCGCCGTCGATGCGAGCGCAAGAGCAGGAGCTGAAAACCTTCCTCTATAGTAATCTCTACCGCAATCCGGTGGTGCTCAAGGTAAGGGAAGGGGCCGACCGAATCGTACGCGATCTCTTCGACGCCTATTTCGCCGATCCCGGGCTGATGCCGGAAGGCTGGCGCGGCCTGCTCGGCAAGGCGGAAGAACGGGTAAAAGCCCGGCATGTCGCCGACTTTCTGGCCGGTATGACCGACAATTACGCCGTCAAGGAACACCGCCGCCTGTTTGACCACACACCCGATTTAGGGTAGGGGCGAGACCATATCCGGATCGGCGGCCTTCCGTTCCCGAGTGGCCCCCTTCATCTCCTCACGGGCAACGCAGAATGAATATTTTCACCGATTTCAATGATCGGATCAAGAAAGCAATCCAATCGCTTGATCTGAAAACACTGTCTGGCGATCCGCTTGAATTCGGCCGCATCGTTGCCGAACCGCCGCGTGACCCGGCGCATGGCGATATCGCCACCAACGCCGCGATGGTGCTTGGCAAGGCCGTAGGCGAGAACCCGCGCGCTCTGGCTGTCCGGATCGGCGAGGCGCTGGCCTCCGATCCCGATATCGCGGTGGCGGAAGTCGCCGGGCCGGGCTTCGTCAATTTGCGTCTCTCTCCCGGCTTCTGGCAGGCGAGGCTCGGCGAGATGCTGGATGCAGGGCAGGGTTATGGTCGGTCGGAAATCGGTGCGGGCCGTAAGATCAATGTCGAATATGTCTCGGCCAATCCGACCGGCCCCATGCATGTCGGTCATTGCCGGGGCGCGGT